>NZ_SJER01000005.1 GCF_004785955.1 Halostella litorea
CGGAGCTATTCGCCACGAGTATGAACTCGTGCGACTAGCATGGCTAAATCGGACCCCGATAGCAATGGCCTCCGGCAGGATCAACCGGAATGTTCCCGGCCACAAGGGCCGGGGGGCTTGGCGGGTACACTCAGAGAGTGTACACCATATTGCGTGGTCCGTGCTCGGTGCCCACCGAACCGCTGACCGGCCGGGTGGCACCGAACTACCAAGGCTAACATCAGATCCCATCGTGTACGGCGGACCGCAGGGGTGGAATCCTCATCTCCTTCCGGACTTCTTTGTAGGCCGGGACGGGTACATAAACCCGTCGAACCGGCCCGGCGAGCGTCGGCCGCTCGCTCGAAGTCCCGGGCGGCGATTGCCGCCCACCGCTTCGGATGTAAACGTAGGGCGCGACGGGTACATAAACCCATCGGACCTACCTCGACGGGAACCGACCCGTCGAGACCCCGACACGGCGAAGTGATCCATGCCGTGTCGGGCTCCGGTTCGGACTGTATCGTACCGGATGAAGAGTACATAAACCCTGTCATCCGGAACGCGTCCGAATCCGTCCGAAGCGTACGGGGAAGGTCGAGGTTCGTCTCGCCTTCCGCGTGTGGTTCGTCGCACTCTATCCGAGGCCCGTCTATCATAAAAGGCCGTCGGATCGTCGGCTATCGCATGAACGACCGTCGGGGATCGCGGAAAGCTATCATTACCGACGAAAGAGATAGATGCCTGGGGGGCGAACCCCCGGTGAACACGTCGGTTCGTAGGTAATCATGGATATCGACGCGCTGCGCGAACGAGGCGACGAGCGGATCCGTACCGTCGCTGACGCGCTCGACCTGCCCGAGACCGTCTGTGAAACGGCGTACGCCATTCTGCATCAGGTGTACACCGACGAGACACAGCAGGGACGTTCCTGCGAGGTGATCGCGACCGCCGCCCTGTACCTCGCGTGCAAGCGAGAGAACGTCCCGGCACATCCCCGCGAAATAGCCGCCGAGGCGGACGTCTCCGAAAAACTGCTGTTCCGACGCTCGAAGTGGATACAGTCCGAACTGGACGTTCGGATCCAGTCGTTCAACCCCACCGCGTACGTCGACGAGTACTGCGACCGCCTCGGGCTGGCGGCGGAGACGCGCGAACTCGCCCGGAACATCGTCACCGTGACGACGGACCGGGGGCTCGCCTCGGGGAAGTCGCCCCGCGGGTTCGCTGCGGCCGCGGTGTACTACGCCGCGACGATCCGCCGCGAGGAGTGTACGCAGAGCGACGTCCACGAGATAGCGGACGTGAGCAAGATAACGATCCGGAACCGGTATCAGGAACAGGCCGAGGCCGTCGGCGACCTGGTGACCGACACGGGCGAACTCGCCGTCAACTAGTCACCGAGGACCGGTTCGCTCGCGCGCTCGACGCGGGTGCCGTCGTACCGGCACTTCTCCAGCGCGTGTTTGGCCGCCATGCCTGCCTCATGTGCGTTGTCGGCCCGGCCGACGCCGACCTGCAGGTCGACGTCGACGGCCTCCGAGACGTGCTCGATGGCCGCCTCGTACTCGCCGGTCGAGAGGTTCGGGCAGGCGGCGATGACGTTGTCCCCGCCGACGAAAAACGCCAGGGAGTCGTGTTCCTCGCGCATGTGTCGCATGAGCGCCGCGTACCCCTGCTCGATGGTGATGAAGGAGTCGAACGCGTTGAGTTGGTCGGTGTACTTCCCGGTCGCGTCGATCACGTCGAAGTGAGCGATCTGCACGTCGTCGTCGCGGCGGTCGGTCTCCGGAACCGGTGTGCCCCGAAGGATCTCGCGGCGGCCCTTGTCCTGGGCGCTCCCGGCGTCCTGAAGCTGTTCCGTCGCGGTTTCGAGCGCGTCGATGGGGGCCGGCGCGGCGGCGATGCTGAGGCTGACCGAGACGGGATAGCGGTTGCCGATGGACTCCTGTACGCGTGCGTGCGCGTCGACGTCCAGGCCGTTGGTCACGGCGATCATGTTGTCGAACCGGGTGAAGAAGACGTAGCCGTCCCGGTTGCCGATGAGCTGTGAGAGGTCCGCGTAGAGGCGTGACTGGAGGGTCTGGAGGTCGACCTCGCGGCGCGGCTCCGGCGTCACCGTCCACGGTCCGTAGTTGTCGATCTGAATGAGCGTAACCTGTGTGTTGGCCACGGTTGTCCCCCCTACGGGGTACTCACTTATTGCACTATTGAATGACAACAGCCCGCCGGACGGGCGTGAATCGCCGCGCCGACGCCCGATTTTAACCGGGCAGGGGTCGTAGGTCACGGCGTGACCGACGCCGTTCCACCGGAGGCCGCGGACCTGCTCCGGAGCGAACCGCTGATGGCCCACCTGGCGACGAGCGTGGACGACCGACCGCACGTCGCGCCGGTCTGGTACGTGTACGACGACGACGTCGTCTCCCTCGTCACGTCGGGCCGGAAGCTGGCGAACGTCCGCGAGAACCCGCGGGTCGCGCTCTCCGTCCAGAAGGACAAGGGCGGCGACGCGCAGTGGGCCGTGTCACTGCTCGGCACCGCGACGGTCGTGGAGGACGACGCCGCCTTCCACGAGGCCAACCGCCGGATCAACGCGAAGTACGGGGCCGACGAGGACGCGTACGGCGGGAACACGCTAGTCAGGGTCGACGTGGGGTCCGCAACGTACCGCACCTACGACTGAGCGCCGATCGCCGATTTACGTTTCGAGGCCCGTCGGCGATCCGACGCGACGGCCCGTGCCGGCGGCGCGCCGGCGACCGAGAGGCAAGTTTTTCCGCCCGTGTCGCCCACCGACGGGCATGAACGCGACCAGGGGGACGGACGACCCGACGTTCCGGGTGCTGTTCGTCGGACCGCCGGAGTGGCGGGCCCGCGCGGAGCACGCGCTCGACGGCGTCGACGGTGCCCGCGGCGAATCGGTCCGAACCGCACAGGCGGCGGCGCGGTCGCTGTCGGCCGGCGACCAGTACGACTGCGTCGTGAGCGCCGCGGAACTCGCCGACGCCACGGGGCGGGAGTTCGCGGAGCGGGCGGCCGTTCGGGACGCGGACCTCCCGGTCGTCCTCGTGCCGGGGGAGGCCAGCACGTCGGAAGCGGACGGAACCGACGCCGCGGCGACGCTCTCGTGGGTAGTCCCGCTCGACGGGAGCCGTCCGGGACCGACCGGCATCGAAGGGCTCGCGAACGTGCTCGCGCGGGAGCGCGAATTCAGCCGCCGACGGCGGGCCGCCCCGTTCGATGCGGCGTTCGAGGACCCAGACCGGTTCGTCGCGGTGCTTGACGGCGACGGGACGGTCCGAACGCTCAACGACGCCGCGGAGGCGTATCTCGACGCGTCGGCCGACGCGGTCGCGGGGAAGCGGTTCTGGGCGCTCCCCTGGCGCGACGGGCAGCCGGCGCGCCGGGCCATCCAGCGTGCGGTCAAGCGTGCCGGGGACGGGGAGTACACGACGTTCGAGGGCACGCTCGCGGCGGGGGACGCGGACGACGGTTCGACCCTCGAGTTCCGCGTCCAGCCGGCCGGCGACGACCCCGACGCCGTTCTCGTCCAGGGCGAGAACCGCGCCGAGCGGGACCAGCTTGAGGCGGAGCTGCGGTCCTCCGAGGAACTCCACCGCGTGACGCTGAACAACATGACCGAGACGGTGCTGGTCACGAACGACGACGGGGAGTTCACCTACGTCTGTCCGAACGTCCACTTCATCTTCGGCTACACCGCCGAGGAGATCCACGAGTTCGGGACGATAGACGAACTGCTGGGGAACGACCCGGCCGACCCCGACCGGCTCGCCGACGAGGGCGTCGTCAGGAACGTCGAGCACACGGCGACGGACAAGGACGGCGAGGAACACACCTTGCTGGTGAACGTGCGGAACGTGTCGATCCAGGACGGAACGCGGCTGTACAGTTGCCGGGACGTCACGAAGCGGAAACAGCGGGAGCGGGCGCTCACGCAGGTCCAGCGGACGAGCCGGGAGCTCCTGTACGCGGAGACGAAGGCCGCGGTCGCAAACAGGGTCGTCTCGGACGCGACGACGGCGCTGACTGGCGGCGGGGCGGTGCTGTACGGCTTCGACGGCGACGAGAACGTCCTCTACCCGATGGCCGCGTCGGACCGGGTCCGGGCGGCGCTGGGGCCGTTGCCGGACGCGAGCCTCGGTGGGCGGTCGCCCGTCGGGGCCGCGTTCGTCGAGGAGCGGACGACCGACCTGGACGAGTCGGGCGACCGACCAGGCGGCCCGCTGGCGAGCCTCGCGGACCTGACCGCGATACCGCTTGGCGACCACGGCGTACTGGCGGTCGGGGCGGTCGACGGCGCCCTGAGCGCGGTGGACCGGGAGGTCGGCGAACTGCTCGCCGCGACGGCGGAGGCGGCGTTCGACCGGCTGGAGCGCGAGCGCGAGCTACGGGAGCGGGACGCGACGCTGCAGGAGCGAAACCGCCGGCTCTCGGAGCTGAACCGGGTCAACGAGATGATCCGGGAGATCGACCAGGCGCTGGTCAACGCCGAGACGCGCGAGGGGATCGTCGAGGCGGTCTGCGAGCGGCTGTCGGCCGAGGACCGCTTCGCGTTCGCCTGGGTCGGCGAGCCCGCGGCGCACGGCCAGCGCCTGCGGCCGCTGGAGTGGGCCGGCGACAACAGGGAGTACCTGGACGCCGTCTCGCTGTCGACGGCCGAGGCGGGGACGCTCCCGGAGCCGGCGGTCCGGACCTGCCGGGAGCGGACCATGACGGTCGTGCCGAACGTCGCGGACCGCCTCCGCGAGGCCGGCTGGTGCAAGGAGGCCGTCTCGCGGAACTTCGACTCGGCCCTCTCGATCCCGCTGACATACGACGGCGTCCTCCTCGGAACGCTGGCCGTGTACGACGACGAGCCGGACGCCTTCAGCGAGACGGTGCAGGCGGTGTTCAGCGAACTCGGCGACACGATCGGGGCGGCGATAAACGGCATCCAGCGCAAGGAGGCGCTGCAAAGCGACACCGTGTTCAGGCTGTCGTACCGGATCGAGGACCGCTCGGCGCTCCTCCACCGGGTCGCGGCGGCCGCCGACTGCACGCTCGAACTGAGAACCGAGGTGGCCCGGTCGGACGGCGCGACGCGTCTCTTCCTCGCCGTCACGGACGCCGACGCCGAGGCGGTCGTCGAGGCGGCGGCCGCGCTCGTGGACGTGACCGACGCGACGGCCGTCCGTTCGACGGACGACGGCGGCCTCGTCAGCCTGACGGTCCGGGACGGGGCCCTGAGCGCCGCCCTGGCGGGCCACGGGGCGACGCGGCGAACGCTCGAAGCGACGTCGCGGGGGATCGACCTGGTGGTCGACGTCCCCGATGCCGCGACGGTGCGGGCGGTCGACGACCTGCTCTCCGGGACGTTCGCCGACGTGGAACTCGTCGCCCAGCGGAACCGGACGCGACCGTCGGCCCCGGAGGAGCCGGGGGCCGACCTGCTGACCGACCGGCAGGCGGAGGTCGCGCAGGTCGCTTACCACAGCGGCTTCTTTGAGGCGGACCGCGACGTGACCGGCCGCGACGTCGCGGCGACGCTCGACATCTCGCATACGGCGTTCTACGACCACGTCAAGCGGGCGGAGCGAAAGCTGTTCGCGGCGCTGTTCGAAGGCGGCGACAGCTCCGAGTGGGTTGAATAGTAACCCACCGAAGTGATGCAGTAGTTTACTATTCAGCTTCACTCCCTATGCCGCGGCGGATACAAGCAATACTCGCAACTCATGGACCGCGACGTACGCCAGGGCGCGAAGTCGGAGTACGAGTGTCTCGGGTGCGGCCACCGCGTCTCGACGGGTGGTCACCCGGTCGAGTGCCCCGAATGCGGAGCAACTATGCGTAACCGGGGTACACCCTTCGAGTAGCGACCAAGCAACCGATGACATCGCAACAAGCCACCGAACCCGAACCCGACGAAACGGACCACGAGTCCGCCCTCGAAACCGCCCGCCGACAGCTTCGCGAGGCCGCGACCCACGTCGACGTCGACCCCGGCGTCATCGAACGGCTGCGACACCCGACCCGCGTCGTCGAGGTGTCCGTGCCGCTCGAGCGCGACGACGGGAACGTCGAAGTGTTCACCGGCTACCGCGCCCAGCACGACGACGTGCGCGGGCCGTACAAGGGGGGACTGCGATACCACCCCGACGTGACCGCCCAGGAGTGCGTCGGCCTGTCGATGTGGATGACCTGGAAATGTGCCGTCATGGACCTCCCCTTCGGCGGCGGGAAAGGCGGCATCGTCGTCAACCCGAAGGACCTCAGCACGGGCGAGAAGGAGCGCCTGACCCGGCGCTTCGCCGAGGAGATCCGCGACGAGGTCGGCCCGAAACGCGACATCCCCGCGCCGGACATGGGCACGGACGCGAAGACGATGGCGTGGTTCATGGACGCCTACAGCATGCAGCAGGGCGAGACGACGCCGGGCGTCGTCACCGGCAAGCCGCCGGTCGTCGGCGGCAGCTACGGCCGCGAGGAGGCACCCGGCCGCAGCGTCGCCATCGTCGCCCGCGAGGCCATCGACTACTACGACAAGGATATCGGCGAGACGACCGTCGCCGTCCAGGGGTACGGCAGCGTCGGCGCGAACGCCGCCCGCCTGCTCCAGGACTGGGGCGCGAAGGTCGTCGCCGTCAGCGACGTCAACGGCGGCGTCTACGACACCGACGGCCTCGACACGCACGCGATCCCGTCCCACGACGAGCAGCCGGAGGGCGTCATGGGGCAGGACGCCCCGAACACGGTCACGAACGAGGAGCTGCTGGAGCTCGACGTGGACGTGCTGATCCCCGCCGCCATCGGCAACGTGATCACCATGGACAACGCCGGCCGGATCGACGCCGACATTGTCGTCGAGGGGGCCAACGGGCCGACGACTTCCGGCGCGGACCGGATCCTCGACGAGCGCGACGTCCCGGTGATCCCCGACATCTTGGCGAACGCCGGCGGCGTCACCGTCTCCTACTTCGAGTGGCTGCAGGACATCAACCGCCGGAAGTGGTCCGAGGAACGCGTCAACAGCGAGCTCGAATCCGAGATGCTGTCGGCCTGGGAGGACGTGCGGGCGGAAGTCGAGGCGGGCGACGTGAGCTGGCGCGACGCCGCCTACGTCGTCGCGCTCAACCGGATCGGCAAGGCGAAGGAAGCGCGCGGGCTCTGGCCCTGACTGCAGGCAGTTCGTCGTTGCCCGCGTCCGGGTCCCTGAACTGGTAACCGTTCAACGATTAGAACGAGAGGGGACAAGTGAATTAGCTTTCAATGACTGCCATGATCTCGACGCGGGCAACGTCATCGTCTAGATTCGACGGCGGCTGAGCCTCTCCAGCCTCTGTATTATCGATGCAAAGGACGTAGTCGTCGGCCGGGATATCGGTACTGATCCTGTCGCCGATCGAATCTAAACTACTCCCTGAACTCGCGTACCGGAATCGGTTACCGTCCTGGTAACTGTTGAACTCCTCTTGGTCAGTGAGGATAACGTCGACGTTCGGCCCATTTCGGACGGTGAACTCGTAACTGAGCGTTGCCTCCTGGTTGAGAGTGAATGTCCAGTACCGGTATTCATCCTCGGACACGTCGACCGTATCATCGACGAGTGTATTCGTCTGAACGCTTTCGGTTGTATCCGGGTTGTTTGATCCGCCACCGCTCTCCCCGCCGCCATTGAAGTTGTTGCCCTGGTCTCCGCCTCCGTTCTGGGTAGTGTCAGCGTCCTCGTCATCGGATATGCATCCGGCAAGCAGGGCGGCACTTGAACTTGCGAGAAAGGTGCGCCGTTGGATGGATTTTCGCATACGTTCTGACACCACAGCGAAAGGAAATAAAACCTCGTTGTCTGCGTGCTTGATTGGTTCATTGAATCTCTAGAGGCGTATCGTACAGGACAGTTAGAGAAGAGATGACAGATTCAGATATCATTCCTCTCTCAAACTCCGACGTGGGGACCTGTCGTTCGGATAAACCCGTGAGGTGGGGCGTGTTCGGGGTCCCGCGACCGGTGCGACGGGTCCGAACGTCTACTGTGCCGTCGCTGCGGGCGATACTCCATCAGCGCTGGCAACGGCCGCCGAGAGCGTAGTGGTGTCCGGCGAGTAACTGCCGGATCCGGTTTCGCGGCGAAACACCTACCCATCTGTATACACAACGTATACTCATGAGTTCAACGATCCGCGTGTCCGACGACACGAAAGACAAGCTCCGGCACCTGAAACGCGAGGACGAAACCTGGGACGAACTCCTCGACCGGCTCGCCAACGAAAGCCGGTCGATGAATCCGGGGGCATGGGAGGGGACCGGGAAAGCCGAGAAGGCCCGCGAGGCCATCAAGCGGTCACGGGAATCGTTCGGTCGATGACCTTTCTCGACAGCTCAGTCATCATCGACTATCTAGATAACGTCGACGAGGTCGTCGAGTTCGTCGACTCGGAACCACAGCTTCGCACCTCGGCGATCTGTCTGTACGAAGTTCTCGCCGGGGAACTGTACACCAGCGGCCCGACCGACATAGCTGGCACCCGGGAGAACTTCGGCCGCGTAGTCGTTCTGGATCTCACCGAATCCGTCGCGCTCGAAGCCGCAAAGCTACAGGATCACCTACTCGATATCGGTGAACCGATGGCCCCCCGCGATGTTATGATCGCTGCCTCCGCATACTCGGTCGGTGATGAACTCGTCGTCGCCGATTCCGACTTCGATACCGAGTATCTGACCGACCTGATGACGGTCACGAACCTGCGTGGGGAGTAATCCGCGATCACGGATCGGCGGGCCAACGTCTCGCTGTTCGTATAAGAACGGTATGGGGTCGGAGGGATTTGAACCCCCGATCGACTGATATCTCCGGCGCGCCTCGGTACCCCAGAGGGTCGTCAACGCGACCGATGATCAGTCGGCCGCTCGGTATATCAGTCTGGGATGTCGTCACCGGGCGCAGTACCTCTGGAGTCAGTCGCCATGCCGGGCTTGGCCACGACCCCTCGGCTCTTCGTTAGCCGGAGTTCCGTAAAGTGGTTTCGATTCGGGAGCGGGCGGTCCCCGGCGGCAGCGAAGCACGCCGGCGTCACAGTCGGTCCTCTCAGCTCCGGTCCGTCTCGGCCCAGTCGCAGTCCTGACACTTGTAGCCGGTGACGAACTCCGTCACCGACGGCATGTACCCGACGGCGAGCACGTCGCCGCCACACTCCGGGCACTCGCGGTCGGCGTCCTCGATCGGTTCGGCCTCCATGACCGATTCGCCTTCGACCAGTTCGGCGAGCGACTCGGCCGTCACCATGCGGCCCTGCACGACGCGGTTGCTCATGGGCGAGCAAGCGGCCGCGGGAAAGTAAGGGTTCCTAAAGCCAGGGAGCGCGACCCTCCGTCGAGACGGGCGCGTCGGCGGGTTCGTCCGCCTCGTCGGGGCCGTCCTGCCCCCCGTCGGCCACGGCCCCCTCGTGTCCGGGGACGTCCGCGGCGGGCGGGGCGTCCTCGGCGTCGGCGTCGTCGGCCATCGCGTCGCCGCCGGGTTCGAACGCGAACAGCCCGGTGACGACGAGGACGGCCAGCGGCGCGTTGCCGTAGGGCATGCCCAGCAGCGACAGCGGCAGGAGGCCGAGCGCGACGGCGCTCCCGAAGCGGAAGCGGTCGATGTCGACCTGCCGGCGCAACACCGGCGAGAGCAGGGCGACGAGGAGCGCGAACCCGACGCCGACGCCGGCGGCGGCCACCGCGCGGGCGACCAGCATGGCGTCGGGCACGAGCACGAGCTCCGCGCCGGCCGGTTCGAGGCTGGCGACGAGGCCGAGGCCGACGATGACCGCCGGCCGCGGCAGGTACTCCCCGACGCGGGCGCTGGCGGTCTTGGCCGCGACGGCGGCGATGACCAGCGCGGCGAACCGCTCGAACAGGTGCAGGTTCAGGACGCTGCTTATCGTCGGGGCCAGCGCCGCCTCCACTGCGGCGACCGCAAGGATGACCGCGCCGACGAGCATCACCACGCGGGCCTGCTCGCGGGGGGTGCCGTCCATCTCCGCGAGGATGACCGCGACCGTGGCGCTCCCGCCGAACACGAGCAGGCCGACCTGCAGGATGCCGCCGACGCTGTCGACGGCGCCGGCAAGCACGAGCGCCGGGAAGATGCCGTCGATGAGCGGCAGACACATCACGGTGGCGAGCAGCTTCGTCGGACCGCTCACCTGTTGCTCCAGGCGAAGGGCGATCGGGTGTTGGGACGTACTCATGCGCGGTTAGCCGGGATGGCCGTACCCCGTGGCCTGCGGGTGGTGTGAACCGCGATAACGACGCGTGCCGTGCGGCCGCCAGCGGGCCCGGAGGTTCTCCGCCGGTTTGAAGCCCGTCACAAAGCGTGTAAAGAGGATGCCGGAGTCGTCGCTCGTCCGACCGGCGTTACGCTCTGCGATGGAACAGGCGGAATCCATACTACATGATCGAACAGGTGGAGGGATAAGTATTGCGTGGGACGTGTCCCCACGTTGCCCGGAAACGGCCGCGTGAGGCCGTGACGTGGTGTATCGCCCCACGACGAGCCCCGACACGCAACGTTTTTGGGCGACCGTTGCCGACAGTTTACATGGCGAACGACGTTCCTGACGACGGCACCTTCTCCGAGAAGCTTCGCGTACCGGAAGCGCTGACGTTCGACGACGTGCTTCTCCGCCCCAAGGAGAGCACCGTCGAGCCGGACGAGGCGGACCTCTCGACGCGGGTCTCCACGAACGTCGAGCTGAACGTCCCGGTGCTGTCGGCCGCGATGGACACCGTCACCGAGAGCGAACTGGCGATAGAGATGGCCCGTGAGGGCGGGCTCGGCGTCCTCCACCGCAACATGGACGTCGACGAGATGGTCAGACAGGTCGAGCGCATCAAGCGAGCCGACGAATTGATCATCCGCGATGTCGTTACGGCCAGCCCCGAGCAGACGGTCCGGGACGTCGACGAGATGATGAACCGCGAGGGGGTCAGCGGCGCGCCCGTCGTCGACGGGGACGACCAGGTACTCGGGATCATCTCCGGCACCGACATCCGCCCGTATCTGGAGGTCGGCGACTCCGACGAGGTCCGCGAGGCGATGACCGACGAGGTGATCACTGCCTCCGAGGACGTGACCGCGCGCGAGGCGCTCGAACTGATGTACGAGTACAAGATCGAGCGCGTGCCGGTCGTCGACGACGGGAACCGCCTCGTCGGCCTCGTGACGATGCAGGGCATCCTCCAGCGCCGCGAGTACGACAACGCGGCCCGCGACGACGACGGAAAGCTCCGCGCCGCGGTCGCCGTCGGCCCGTTCGAGATGGACCGGGCGACCGCCGCGGACGACGCCGGCGCGGACGTCCTGTTCATCGACTGCGCGCACGCGCACAACCGAAACGTCGTGGAGGGCGCACGGGAGATCAAGGAGGCGGTCGACGCGGACGTCGTCGTCGGCAACGTCGGCACGCGCGAGGCTGCCGAGGACCTGGTCGACTTCGCCGACGGCCTGAAGGTCGGCATCGGCCCGGGGAGCATCTGCACCACCCGCGTCGTCAGCGGCGCGGGCATGCCCCAGATCACCGCCGTCGCGCAGGTGGCCGACGTCGCCAGCCGGCACGACGTGCCCGTCATCGCCGACGGCGGCATCCGCTACTCCGGCGACGCGATCAAGGCCATCGCCGCCGGGGCCGACGCCGTGATGCTCGGCTCCTATTTCGCCGGCACGGACGAGGCCCCCGGCCGCGTCATCACGATGAACGGCAAGAAGTACAAGCAGTACCGCGGGATGGGCAGCGTCGGTGCGATGCAGGGCGGCGACGACGAGAACCGCTACCTGAAGGAGGCCCCGGAGGACGACGAGGAGTACGTCCCCGAGGGCGTCGAGGCCGCGAAGCCGTACAAGGGGAGCCTGGCGAGCGAGCTCTACCAGCTCACCGGCGGGATGCAAAGCGGCATGGGGTACGTCGGCGCGGAGACGATCCCCGAGTTCAAGGAACGGTCCGAGTTCGTCCGCGTCTCCTCGGCCGGCCAGCGCGAGAGCCACGCCCACGACGTGGTGATCACGGACGAGGCCCCGAACTACAGCCCCGACGAGTAACGCGGACGGCCCTACGACGCCGATTCGCAGAAGGCCGTTTCGAAGTCCGTCATGCGCGCGGGATCCTCGCGCCTCGATGAGGAACGTATTCGGACGACTGCAGTCTGGTCGTCTGCCCCATCGGCCGTACGGTGAGGCACGGCTGCCGCCGACGCTACTCCAGCAGTTCCGCTTTCTTCGCCTTGAACTCCGCCTCCGTGAGAACGCCCTCCTCTTCGAGTTGCTTGTAACGGCGCAACTGCTCGGGCACGCCGACCGTATCCGACTCGCTGTCGGGGGATTCCTCCGCATCGTCCGGCGTGAGGACGTACCCTAGCGCGCCGCCGAGTGCGAGCGCCACGCCGCCAAGCAGGCTCACGTAGAGGCCGATCGCGGGGTCCGTCGTGAGCGCGATCGACTGCCCCGCCGGGAGTTCGTCGAGGCCGTTGAAGACGTTCAGCACGACGATGAGTACGAGCAGCCCCATCGAGACGACGACCGCTTGCTCGGGGGGTCTCCACTCCCGAAAGGCGATCACCCCGAGCGCTATCGCGCAGAACGTCACCGCGAACAGTCCCTGCCCCTGAACCCCCGAGACGGTGGTCTGTCCGCCGACGACTACCCACGGCAGAAACGCGCCGACGACGGTGAGTACCCCGCCGACCACCGAGACGTACTTGCCTACGTTTGTCATCTCCCTGATAGAGACAGGTCGGGTACAAAACCGCACCGGGACGAGCACGCCGCCTAAGCGTCCTGCTGCTCACGTCGAAGTTCGTCGCAGAAGCGGGCCGGGCGCGATTTGAACACGCGACCGTCTGATTAAGAGTCAGACGCTCTGCCAGACTGAGCTACCGGCCCAGCGTATCAAGTCGTACCGGCGGTGTACTAAAATACGTTTTGTTTCGTCGGCCGCATGTGGGGGAGAGTCGGGGAGGGTGGCGAGGGCGGCACTAGCTGATCTCGAAGCGGGCCGACTCCCCGGAGCCACACTCCGGGCAGCGGTCCGCGTCCGTGTCGAGCGACGCACCGCAGCGTCGACATTCGCGGACGACCGTCGGGGCGTCGGCGAGCAACCGGGTGAGTTTGTCGAATATCATGGGTCGGTTCGACGGCCGCGGGGCGGCCGTCGGGTCGTACCCTGGCGAATCGCGTCGAGCCACAAAACCGATCCGGTTCCGACGGAGACCGGAGTGTAAGTGAAACCCGCGGAGCGCTCGCGGCGTGGCGACACACACACGCCGGACCGGGGAGGCGGGCGGCCTCCGGGGAACCGGCGGACTTCGAGGGCGTTTCCGACCGAACGTCCGGGGAGACGGAGTGTTCGGGACCGTTAAGTATCACCCCCGGTAACTGAACCGCAAATGAACACCGGGGTCGCTATCTCCTCGATATCGACGTACGCCATCCTCGGCTGTGGCAGCGTCGGCCACGCCGTCGCCGAGGAACTCGTCGATCAGGGGAAGGACGTGCTCATCATCGACAAGGACGAGGGACGCGTCGAGGCCCTGCGTGACCAAGATCTCAACGCCCAGCAGGACGACATCACCGAGGAATCCGTCGCCGAGAGCATCGGCGGACGGGACGTCGTCCTCATCATGTCCTCCGACGTGGAGGCCAACAAGGCGGCGGTCGAGAACATCCGCAAGCGCGAGAGCGACCAGTACGTGATCGTGCGCGCGAGCGACCCGGTGTCCAGCGACGAGCTGCGCGAGCTCGGGGCCGACCACGTGATCAACCCCTCGGCGGTCATCGCCGACTCCGCGCTCCGGTCGCTGGAGACGGGCGAACTGGAGTACAAGGCCCGCCAGCTCGGCGACGTGCTGTCGGCGACCGACGAGCGCGTGGCCATCATCACCCACGACAACCCCGACCCCGACTCCATCGCCAGCGCCGCCGCGCTCCAGGCGATCGCCGAACACCTCGGCGTCGAGGCGGACATCCTCTATCTCGGCGACATCGGCCACCAGGAGAACCGCGCGTTCGTGAACCTGCTGGGGATCGAGCTCCACGACTGGAACCAGGTCGAGGACGTCGGCGTCTACGACACGGTCGCGCTGGTCGACCACACGAAGGCCTCCGAGGAGAGCTTCGACCTGACGGTCGACGTGCTCATCGACCACTACGAGCCGGACGAGGACCACGACGCCGACTTCGTCGACGTGCGCCCGAACATGTCCTCGACGTCGACGATCATGACGAAGTACATACAGGAATTCGACATGAACGTCGGCGAGGAAGTCGCCACCGCCCTCCTGTACGGCATCCGCGCGGAGACGCTGGACTTCAAGCGCGACACGACGCCGGCGGACCTGACGGCCGCGGCGTACCTCTACCCCTTCGCCAACCACGACACGCTGGAGCAGGTGGAGTCGCCGAGCATGTCACCCGAGACGCTGGACGTGCTCGCCGAGGCCATCACGAACCGGGAGGTACAGGGGAGTCACCTCGTCTCGAACGCCGGGTTCATCCGCGACCGCGACGCGCTGGCCCAGGCCGCCCAGCACCTCCTCAACCTGGAGGGGATCACGACGACGGCCGTCTTCGGCATCGCCGACGACACCATCTACCTCGCGGCGCGCTCGAAGGACATCCGCATGAACATCGGGAAGGTGCTCGGCGACGCCTACGCGGAGATCGGCGAGGCGGCGGGCCACTCGACGCAGGCCAGCGCCGAGATACCGCTCGGCATCTTCACCGGCATCGAGACCAACGAGGAGAACCGGGACACGCTGCTCCAGCTCACCGAGGAGGCGGTGAAACGGAAACTGTTCGACGCGATGGGCGTCGAGAGCGGCGAGAGTTCGAACGGCTCCTAGACGACCGCCTCTTCCTCCTCGTCGTCGTCGGGCCGCCGGATCCGCTCGACCACGTCGTTGATGAGCACGACGTCGCCGACCGCCTGCACCCAGCGGTACGGGATGATGACGCCGCGGGCACCGTTCTCGATGCCGGCGAACAGGTCGCCGTTCAACTGGTGGAGCGCGAGGCCGGTGACCACCTCGGCGTCCAGGTCGAGCCGAACGTCCTCGATCTCGCCGACGTAGACGCCGCCCTTCGAGTACACCTCCCGTCCGACGAGAGCCGTTATCTCCTGCGGAGTGTCGTCCATGCGGGAAGGGACGGCTGGGCGTGCCTTAATTGTTAGTCAGACGGGACCCCGCCACGCGCCGCGGCCGGCGCGTCCGGTCGCCCCACGAGTATTACTCCGAGCCAAACATCTATATAGCACCTATCAGTCCGTGAACGAGTGTGCGAGGGGTGATGTTATTAGACAGGAACCGGATCCAGTTACACGCCGGGGTGCCTCTGACATCCGGCAACTACCGGCCGACTTGCCCGGGTCGGCCGAAAACGAGGGCGACCTCGTTCGGTGGCTCCAACCACTTTTTCGGACCGTCGGCCGCCGAGCCAGTGTCCTCTTCAACCACGACCGGTAACCCCGGGTATGGACAGGCGCGGCGCCGTCACGAGCGCGTACGCGGGGCTGTTGCTCGTGCCCCTCGGCGCGGTCGCGTGGGCGACGGGTGAGCCGTTCGTGTTCCCGAGCCTCGGACCGTCGGCCTACCTGCTCGCGAAGGTCCGGCGCGGGCCGACGGTCGCACCGCACCGCGTGGCCGGCGGGCACGCGGTCGGCGTCGCCGCCGGGTTGGTCTCCTCCCGGGTCGTCGCTCCCGGCACGGCGATGACGGGCGGGTTCCAGCCGTTCTCGGCCGCGACGCTCGGCCTGGCGGCGGCCGCGGCGCTCGCGGTGACGCTGACCGCCGTCGGGATGCAGGCGACCGACACGAACCACCCACCGGCCTGCGCGACCACGCTCATCGTCTCGCTCGGTATCCTCCCGACGGTCGAGGCGGGCGCGACCATCGTCGTCGCGGTGGCGTTCCTGCTCGCCGTCCACCGGGCCGCGCTCGCCGCGACGGCGGCGGCGCTCGCGCGCCTCGGTCAGTCCCGAACGGCCGCGAGCGGGTCGAGGTAGCCGGCCCCGTAGTAAGCCCTGTCGTAGCCGTCCGGGACCGACGCGGTCCTGCGAAGCGCGGCGTCGACCTGATTGGCGCTGTAGTCGGGGTTGACGCTTTTGACCAGTGCCGCCGCGCCCGCGACCTGCGGGGCCGCCATGCTCGTACCCGCCTTCCAGCCGTACGAGGGGGTCAGCCCGTCGGCGTCGTCCGAGAAGGTGGTGCTCAACACGAGGTCATTGAACCAGGGTTGGTCCGAGCCAGTCGCGTCCCGGTCGACGTCGCCGCCGGGCGCGGCCACGTCGATCGCGTTCGTGCCGTAGTTGGTGTAGTACGCGGGGCTGTGGGTCGGGGATTCGAGCCCGTCCTCGCCCCAGCCGAAGCCGATCGGGCCGGTGGCGGCGACGCTGAACCCCTGTGCCCCCTCGTTCGGGAGGCTGATCACGCTCCCGTCGTGCTGGAGGTCCGCGCCGTCGTTGCCGGCGGCGGCGACGATCAGCGTCCCCTGCCTGTTCGCGTGCGTCATCGTCCGATTGAGGACCTTGCCGTAGAACTCGCCGTTGGCCCCCCGCGGCACGGGGTACGCGCCGAGGCTCAGGTTCGCGGCGTCACAGCCGACCTCGGCGCTGTAGACGACCGCGGCGAGGATGTCGCCGAACGCCGCGCCGCCCTCGGCGGCGAACACGCGACAGTCGACGAGTTCAGCCCCCGGCGCGGTGCCGGTGACGCCGACGCCGTTCGTGTCGTCGGCCGCGATGGTGCCGGCGACGTGGGTACCGTGGTCGTCCCCGACCGGGTTGTGGTCGCCCCCGTCGTCCGTGAAGTTCCGCGAGAGGTCGACGTTCAGCGGCCCCGCGAGGTCGGGGTGGGTCTCCAGCACCCCGGAGTCGATGACCGCCACGCGCGCCCCGTCGCCGCGCGTCACCTCGTGGACCGCCGCGAGGTTCTGGTCCCGCTTGTCCCACTGCAGGCCGTACAGCGGTTCGTCGACCGCGCTCGCCGGCTCCGCCGCTTCCCGGTGGACGGGGTCGTCGAGGGCCATCGTCAGGTCCGGGGCGAACGACGTCCCCTCGACCGCCTCGCGCTCGCCCCGGACCACCGCCAGGTCGACCGCCCGGAGGTCGTGTACCACCTCGACGCCCGACAGGTCGACGTTTCCACGTGTGTCCACCAGATATCGGTCCGACGCCGTCGCCGCCGTCACCGTCGTCCCCGCGGCGATACCGCCCAGAACCGCGCCGCTCAGCTTGACGAAACTCCGTCGAGTGTGATGTGACATACACCCCCACACGCATTGTGGACCTACATAATAGTTGTTGAATTATCTCCGTGGAGGTGTTACATACTCGCCGGCATAGCTCCCACTATCGCTTCGAACGGGAGAAGGAAAGCGTCGGGCGGCGGGTCACCAGCCGGTCGCGTCGCGGATCCGGGCGACTGGCGCGTCCGCGAGTTCGGCCGCGTCGGCGTCGACAGTCGCCCAGCCGGCGGCCGCGGCGGCCTCGCGGTCGGAGTCGTGGTTCGAGACGTAGGCGTAGGCGGACGCGTCGAGGCGGTCCGCGGCGGCGGCGAACAGGTCGCCGCTCTCCTTCGTCGCGTCGAGGTCGTACGAGATAGCGACGTCGTCAAGCAGGTCGTCGATCCCGAGTTTCTCCAGTTTCGCGCGCTGGAGGTCGGGGAGGCCGCTGGTCAGCACGCCGACGGCGAACTCGTCGGCCACCGCCTCGACCAGCCCGGGCAGGTCCTCGACGGCCGGCCGGACGGCGTCGACCTCCAGTTGCTTCTGGAACCGGGCGGCCTCCTCCGGCGTGAGGTCGGGGTCGGCCTCCAGTTCCTCGAAGTGCGCGCGGTAGGCCCCGGCCAGCGGTTCCGGTTCGAGGTCGAGAAAGCGGTCGAAAAACAGGTTCGACTGCCGCGTGGCGTCGATCTCCGGGTCGGGTATCCCGGCCTCCTGAAGCGTCTCGACGACCAGCGCGTCGAACGGGCGCTCCATCCGGGTGAGCGTGAGATCGAGGTTGAAGTAGACGGCGCGCATGCCCGTCGGTTCCGCTCGGGCGGCCCTATCGCTTGCGATCGGGGCTGGCGGGGGGACGGCCGAGGAGGCGGGTTCGCCCAGTCAGTGGCCGAGCAGGCCCTCGACGTCCGCGTGGTCCGAGAGGAGTTCGCGCATCGCCTCGACCGTCCCGGCGTCGCGGGTGCGGCCGGACCGCACCACCTCCTCCGCCCGGTCGACGGTGGTCAGCGTGTCGGTCCGGACCAGCAGGATGGGGACGCCCTTGTCCGCGGCCTTGCCGACGACGGCCCCCGGCGGGCGGTGGCCGCCGGTGAGGATCAGACACCTGATCCCCGGCGCTTCCAGCGCCGCCGTGTGGATGTCCGAGCGGTCGCCGCCGGTGATCACCGCGGCGTCGCGCGTCCGGCGGAAGTGCCGGAGCGCCTCGTCGGCGCTCATCGCGCCGACGCTGAACCGCTCGACGAACTCGTCGGTCGGCACGTCCGTGATCACCTCGGCGGCGAGTTCCTCCGCCAGGTCGCCGACCGTGACGCCGGCCAGTTCCTGCTTGCGCGGGACGATGCCGTGGACCGGGACGCCCCGCCCCTCGAGGAACGGCACGACGTCGTGCTCCAGTTCGTCGTGGTCGGCGTCGGCGACGAGGTTGAACACGACGCCGCCGAGGCGGTCGCCGAGGCGGTCGGCCGCGGCGAGCACGTCGTCGACGTCCTCGGGGCGCTCGTAGGTCGCCACGACGACGACCTGCGCGTCGATCAGTTCCGCGACCTCGTCGTCGGTCAGGCCGATGATGCCGCCGGTCGTGAGGCTGCCGCCGCCCTCGACGAACACGTGGTCCCTGTCGGCGGCGATCGCCTCGAACTGCTCGGCGACGATCTCGCGGAGGTCGTCGGGGTCCTCGCGGCCGCGGATCGCCTGCTCGACGAACGTCGGCGAGTAGACGATCGGCTCCATCTGGTGCATCTCGTCGTCCGTGCCGAACAGTTCGCGGGCGAGCATGGGGTCCTCGTCGAGCGTCTTCCCGACGTTGCTCTCGAGGCGGGTCCCCTTCGGTTTCATGTAGCCGACCGACTCGCCGCCGTCCTGCGCCAGCAGGCCGAGCGCGAGCGTGATGGCCGTCTTGCCGGTACTCTCCTCGATCGAGGTTACGAGCGTGGTGTGAGTCATAGTTCCTCCGTGTCTACCGTGAGCCTGATGTCGACCGCCTGTACGCCGTCCGGCCCCGCGACGAGCGGGTTGATGTCGAGTTCGAGGATCGCCGGGAAGTCGGTGACCAGTTGCGAGAGCCGCTGGATCGTCTCGACGATGGCGTCCTCGTCGGCGGGCGTCCGCCCGCGCGCGCCGCGCAGCAGCGGCGCGGCGTCGATGTCGTCGACCATCGCCTCGGCCTCGTCGCGGCCCAGCGGGGCGACCCGGACCGTCGTGTCCTCGATGACCTCCACGAAGATGCCGCCGAGACCGAAGAGAACGAGCGGGCCGAACTGCGGGTCCCGGTTCATCCCGACGATGGTCTCGGTCCCCTCGTCCAGGTCGACCATCTCCTGGACCTGCACGCCGAGGATGTCCGCGTCCGGCTGGTAGTTCCGGGCGCGGGAGACCAGGTCCTCGTAGGCGTCGTACACGTCCTCGTTCTCGACGCCGACCTTCACGCCGCCGATGTCGGACTTGTGCAGGATGTCCGGGCTGACGATCTTCATCACGACCGGGCCGTCGACGTCGTGTGCGACCGCGACCGCGTCCTCGGGCGAGTCGACCACGTCGCCGGCCGGCGTCGGGATGCCGTAGGCGTCGAGCAGGTCCATCGCCTCGACGCCGAGGCGGTTGTCGCCGCGGTCCTCCGCGCGCGAGAGGACTTCCCGGGCGCGCTCGCGGTCCACGTCGAACGCCGTCGGGTCGTCGACGGAGCCCTCGCGGACGTCGCGGTACTCCGAGAGCGCATCGAGGCTCCGGACGCCCCGCGCGGGGTCGAAGTAGTTCGGGATGCCCCCCTCGCGGAGGCGGTCGGCGGCGGCCTCGGTGCTCTCCCCGCCCATGAGGCAGGCGACGACGGGCTTTTCGTGTTCGGCCTGCAGTTCGACGACGGCGTCGGCCAGTTCCTCGAAGGAAAGCACCGCCGTCGGCGCGGAGACGACGACGGCCGCGCCGACGCCGTCGTCGGAGAGCGCCAGGTCGATGGCCTCGCGGAACCGGTCGACGTCGGCGTCGCCGATGGTGTCGACGGGGTTGTACACGTTCGCCCCGTCGGGCAGCGCCTCCCCCAGCGCGTCGATGGTGTCGTCGGAGAACGACGCCAGCGACAGCGACGAGTCGCCGATGGCGTCGGTCGCCATCACGCCCGGGCCGCCGGCGTTCGTGACGACGGCCACGTCGTCGTGGTCGGGCAGCGGCTGGCCCGACAGCGCGCGGGCGTAGTCGAACAGTTCCTGCACCGTCTCGACGCGCTGGACGCCGGCCTGCTCCAGCCCCGCCTCGTAGGCCTCGTCGCTCCCGGCGATGGAGCCGGTGTGCGAGGAGGCCGCCTGCGCCCCGGCGTCCGTCCGGCCGGACTTGACGAGGACGATCGGCGTGTCGTCGGTCACCTCGCGGGCGGTCCGGATGAACTCCTGCCCGTCGTCGATCCCCTCGAGGTAGCCGATGATGACGTCGGTGTCGGGGTCGTCGCCCCAGTGTTCGATCAGGTCCGTCTCGTCGACGACGGCCTCGTTGCCAAGCGAGACGACGTCCTTGAACCCGATGTCCTGGTCGTTGGCCCAGTCGAGCACGGCGGTGATGAACGCCCCGGACTGGCTCATGAAGGAGAGCGACCCGTCCTGTGCGTTCTCCGGGCCGAACGTGGCGTTCATGCCGACCGGCGTGCTCATCACGCCGAGGCTGTTCGGGCCGACGAGCGCCATGTCGTAGGACTCGGCCACCTCGACGAGTTCGCGCTCCCGAGCCGCGCCCTCGCTCCCGGTCTCGCTGAACCCGGCCGTGATGACGACCACGTTCTCGACGCCGGCCTCGCCGGCCTCCTCGACGGCGTTGACGGCGACGTGTGGCGGGACGACCACGACCGCCAGGTCCGGCGGGCCGTCGGGGACGCTCCCCACGTCGGGGTAGCAGTCGTAGCCCAGCACGGACTCCCGGCTGGGGTTTACCGGGACGATACGCCCCTCGAAGTCGTCGCGTAAGTTCGTGAGGATCGCCCGTCCGACCGACCCCTCGCGGTCGGTTGCGCCGACGACGGCGACGCTTTCGGGCGCGAACAGAGCCGATAACGATCCCATCGTTCGCACGTTCGACGGGACGGGGGATTAAACGTACGCTTCTTCCCACCTGTCGGGAACGCGGGGGGAAGAACCGGGGGACGGAGACGGCCCGTTCCCCGGCGGGCGGTCGCGCGAGCCGCCCGCTACTCGGTGACGTCCACGACGGTCGCGTCGGCCGTCGCGAGCAACTGCTCCGGGTCCGCCGGGAACACCGCCTCCGGCGTGCCGGCCGCCGCCCACACCGTGTCGTGGTCCGCGAGCGTCGGGTCGAACACAACCGGCACGTCCCGGTCGTGACACACCGGCGGGACGCCGCCGATGGACCAGCCGAGCGCCTCCTTGACCGCGCCCGGCGACGCCGGTTCGACGGCGTCGGCCGCCACCTCGAAGTGGTCCGCGAGGCGGCGCTCGCTCACGCGGTTCGCGCCGCTCGTGAGCGCGACCACGTGGTCGCCGTCCGCGCTCATCACGATGCTCTTGACGATCTGTGCCACGTCACAGCCCACGGCGTCGGCCGCGTCGGCCGCCGTCTTGGTCCCCTCCGGGAACTCGGTGACGTCAACCGACAGGCCGTGCTCGTCGCGCGCTCGCTCGGCGAACGCCTCGGCGCTCGGGTGCATACCGCGTGGCTCGCGCCCGTGGACCAAAAGCGATCCGAGCGCGGCGATTTCGGCGGGGGAGTGAAGTATCGCCGCGCCGATGCATGGACGATGACCGAGGGAGGACGATGAGCGGGGGTGGACGGTGACCGACCGCTGGCTGTACGGCTGGGGGCTGGGGTACGCCGCCGTCGGCGCGGCGTCGCTTCTGATACCGCTGTACGCGCTCGAACTGGGGGCCGGGCCGCTGCTGGTCGGCCTGATGGCGTCGACCGCGGCGTTCGCCGGCGTCCCCGGCGCGATCCTGTGGGGCCGGCTGGCCGCCCGCACCGACCGGCGGCGCGTGTTCGTCCTCGTCGCGCTCGCGGCCACGGCGGGCGTGCTCGCGGTCGTCCCGCTGCTGTCGGACCCGGTCGCGCTGCTGGTCGCCAACGCGGCGCTGTGGTTCGTCGTGGCGGCGGCCGCGCCGGTGTTGAACCTGATCGTCGTCGACGGCGTCCCCGAGTCCGACTGGGAGCGGGAGATCGGCCGGCTGAACCACTACCAGGGGTACGGCTGGCTCCTCGGCCTCGTGGCGGGGGCGGCCTGGACCGGCGCGGCGGCCGCGGCGACCGACGCCTCGCCCGTCGCCGCACAGCGGAGCTTCTTCCTCGCCAGCGCGGCGTCGACGGCGGTCGCGCTCGGCGTCGTCCGCTACTGGTACCCCGAGCGCCCGCGGGTGTCCCCCGAGCGCTTCCGCCGGGTGTACCGCCGCCTCTCGCGCACGGGCGGCCGGACGGTCCGCGCGGTGCCGTTCGGCCCGTCGCGGGTGTACTGGTCGCTGCGGTCGCTGCGCCCCGACCGGCTGACGGGCCGGTTCCGGTCGCGGCTCGGGACATACCTCGCGGCGCTGACGCTGTGTTTCGTCGGCTTCTCGGTTTTCTTCGGCCCGCTGCCGGCCTACCTGACCGCGGAGTCGTTCTCGACCGACGGGATCTTCGCGCTGTTCGTCCTCTCCAGCGCGGGGTCGGCCGCGTTCTACGCCCGCGCCGGCGACCTCTCGGCGCGGATGGACGCCCGCCGGCTACAGGTCGCGGCGCTGCTCGGGCGGGCGGGCGCGTTCCCCGTCATCGCCGCCGTCGGGGTGGCGCTCGCGCCGCCCGTAGCCGTGGCCGCACAGGCGCCGCTGTTCGCGTTCGTCGGCGTCACCTGGGCGGTGATCGCCGTCACCTCGACGGGCGTCGTCACGCGGCTGGCACCGTCCGAGGCCCGGGGCGAGGCGCTCGGGGCGTACGCCGCGCTGTCGAACTTCGGCGGCGGCGTCGGCAGCGCACTCGGCGGGTGGATCGCGGCGTCCGCGGGCTACGTCGCCGCGTTCGGCGTGGCCGCCGGCCTGATCGCCGTCGGCGCGGCGCTCGTGGCGCTGGGTCGGCGCGGGGCGGTCCCCGCGGCCGACCGCCCGCTCGGCCGGTAGCGCAATCGGAGCGCCTACCGGCCGCGGATCTCCCGAACGCGCTCGCGGTCCGGCAGCGCCGCCATCGCCCCCGTCGCGGTCGTCGCGGCGGCGGCGACCGCGTTGGCGAACGCGATCGCTTCGCCAAGCGGTTCGCCATCGAGGAGGGCAGCAATCGCCCCAGCGGTGAAGGCGTCGCCCGCGCCGGTGGCGTCGACGGGGTGGACCGGGTAGCCGTCGTGCCGTTCGACGCCGGGCCGCGGCGCGTCGTCGGCCGCCGCGGCGAGCGCGCCGTCGTCGCCGAGCGTGAGCAGGACGGTGTGCGGACCAAAGCCGCGGGCGCTCCGGGCCAGCGCCTCGGGGCCGTCGCCGTCCGCGCCCATCGCGCGCAGTTCCGCCGGCGTCGCCGTCAGCACGTCCGCGTGCTCGGCCGCCCAGCCCGCGACCGTCGCGAACTCCGCCTCGCTCCCCCACAGTTCGGGCCGGTAGTTGGGGTCGAACGAGACGGTACAGCCGGCCGCCGCGGCGCGCTCCGCGAGGTCCAGCGTCGCCGACCGCGACGGCTCGGCCGCGAGCGCGACGCCGCCGAGGTGAACCCACTCCACCGCTTCGAGCCTTCCGTCCGGGACCGTTCCGGACCGCATGCGCGTGTCGGCGGTGCCGTCGCGGTAGAACGAGAAGGAGCGGTCGCCGTCCGCGTCGCGCGCCACGAACGACAGCGTCGTCTTCGCGCCGGGGTCGCGCTCGACGAACTCGTCGGGGACGCCGCGCTCGGCGAGCGTCCGGACGAGGAAGTCGCCGAAGGGGTCGTCCCCGACGCGCGTCCAGAACAGCGGCGGACGGTCGAGCGCCGCCAGCGCGGCCGCGACGTTGGCCGGCGCGCCGCCCGCCCGGCGCGCGAACGCCTCGGCGGCGTCCAGGTCGCCGGGATTCTCAGGGAGGAAGTCGACGAGCGCCTCGCCCGCGACGAGCACGTCGTGTGTCATGCGGGGGACTGCGGCGCTCGGTCCCAAAGGCCTGCCGACAGCGACGCCGCCCCGGCGAGCGCGTCGGCGTCAGCCGAGGTCGGCGTCCAGCCGTTCCAGGCTCTCCGCGAGGTAGCCGTAATCGAGCGTGAACACCTCAAGCGACAGCGTCCCCGTCCAGTCGACATCGCGGAGCGCGTCGAAGATCCGGTCGAAGTCGATGGTCCCCGCGCCGTAGGGGAGGTGCTCGTCGTCGGCGACGCGCGTGTCGTTGAGGTGGAAGTGGGAGACGCGCCCGGGGCGGTCGGCGACGATAGACGCGATCCCGCCGGCGTCGACGCCGTCCATGCGCGCGTGGCCGGTGTCGACGGTCATCGAGACGTCGGTCGCCTCGAACAGGCGGTCGAACTGGTGGACGCTGGGCGTGGCCCGGGGGATGTTCTCGGCGCACACCTCGACCCCGGCCGACTCGCCGACGTCGACCAGTTCGCGGACGGAGTCGACGACGTGGCCGATCCGCTCGTCCTCGCTCGCGGCCGGCGTCCAGGCGTTCGACTCCGCGTGGAGGACCGCCTTCTCAGCGCCGAACTCGCCTACCGTGCGGAGGCAGGCGGACAGTTCCTCGACGGCTCCCTCCCGGACGTGCGGGTGGTGCGACCCCACGTCGAACCCGCCGAACGGTAGGTGGACGAGCAGGTCGAGGTCGTGCTCGTCGAGCGGGTCGCGGAGGCGGGCGGGGTCGGCTGCGACCGCCTCGCGGGACCAGTCCCCGTCGAGCATCAGTTCCACGTAGTCGTACCCCGCGTCGGCGGCGCGGGAAAACAGCTCCGCGTCCATGCCGACCTGCGTGACGAAGCCGCGGCGAACGTTCATCGGGCGGAGTACGGAGCGCCGCCACTTCAGCGGGGCGGTCGGTCGCGGCTACTGCTGCGGAGCGGCGACCACGCGCCCCTGGCCCGAAACGCTCACGTCACAACCGCCGTACGAAAAGGAGAGGAGGGTCGAGTCGTCGCCGTTCCGGAACAGGGCGTCGAGCGCGTCGGGGTCGACGGTGCCGTGAAGCGGGTCCAGTTCAAGCGGGTCGACGTTGACCGCCTCGGCGACGGCGTAGACGACGGCCTCGCTCGGCGACCCGTCCCCGGAGTCGTATCGCCGTTCGACGACGCCGTGGGGGTTCTCGAACTCGGCGGGGGTTCCGTCGTCCATCAGTGCTTCTATCGACTCGTCGGGTGCGTTCATTAGCTCTCCATAGCCGACCCGGTCACCTGCATCGGCGGGTTTCGTGTTCAACCTTTTATTACCTCCCCCCGGGCTCGGACGCGACGGTCGCGCCGACGAGCGTCTCCAGCGCCCGCCCTATCGTGGCGGAGACGGCCTGCGGCGAGACGTCCAGTTCGGCCGCGAGCTCCTCGAGCGTTACCTCGCGGGGGCGGGCGAAGTAGCCGCGCCGGTGTGCAAGCGTCAGCACCTCGCGTTGCTTCTCGGTCAGCCCGAACGCGTCGCCGGGGCCGCCGCTGTCGGCGAACAGGCGGTGGACCGTGATCTGGACGCCCGCCTCCTCGTACATGCTGCGGTACTCCCGGAGCGACTCGCGGTCGGGGAACCGCATCCGCAGGTGCCAGCCGTCGCCGTCGGCGGCGAGGTCGTCCATGGTCGCCGCGGCCTCGCGGTAGGCGTCGTAAAACGAGTTCCGGGAGCATTTCACCCGGTACAGTCGCCTGTCGTCGAGTCGCTCCAGCAACTCGTAGTCGGCGACGCTCTCGTCGTCGGCCAGCGCCGCCTCGAACGCCCCGTACTCGCCCCCCGTCGCCCAGAAGTAGAAGATCGGCAGCCCGTCGCGGCTCGCGGTGTCCTGGACGATCTCCAGCCGCATCGACGGCACCTCGGAGAGGGTATCCCGGAGGAGCAGGGATTCGTCGTCGACCGTGAACTCCACGATCACGCCCATGGGTGACCGTTCGCGAGCGCCGGGTTAATTCTACCGCGATGGAACGGCGACATGCGACTTTTGGAACAGGAACGGAGATGTATTTTTTGGGAAACCCAAAAAACAGTTGCCGAGTGACCAATCTTTAAGTGAGTACGCCGCGTACGTAGAGGTGACCATGAGCACTCAGAAGTCAGTCCGTCGAGAGGCAGGCACCGTCGAGCAGAGCGCGCTCCGCATCGATGAGGAGAAGGCCGAACAGATCATCGACGCGCTGAACACGGACCTGGCGGCGTCGTACGTGCTGTACCACCAGCTGAAAAAGCACCACTGGAACGTCGAGGGCGCGGAGTTCCTCCCGCTCCACGAGTTCTTGGAGGAGGCCTACGAGGTCGCCGAGCGGGCCGCCGACGAGCAGGCCGAGCGCGTGCAGGCGCTGGGCGGCGTCCCCATCAGCGGCATGTCGGACCTTGAGGCGGCCGCGCCGGTCGAACCCGAGGGCGAGGACGTGTACGACGTCCGCACGTCGCTGAAACACGACCTGGAGATGTACGGCGACATCATCGAGACGATGCGCGACCACGTCGAACTCGCCGAGAACCTCGGCGACTACGCCACCGCCGAGATGCTCCGCGAGCACCTCGTCGAGACCGAGGAGTACGCCCACCACATCGAACACTACCTCGAGGACGACTCGCTGAAGGACTGGTAACCGACCGCTCGGGGGACGAATCGCGGGCGGCGGGACCCTTTTCGCGGTTACCGTTCGAGGTCGACCGTCAGGTCGGTCGCTATCCAGGCGTCGCTGTTGTCCGATTCGGTGAAGACGACGCGGCCGGGACGCGTCTCGCAGGCCGTCACGAGCGTCTCCTCGGCCGCCTCCGTCGCCGTTTCTTCGGTTTCCGTGCTGCCGTGGGCTGCCATTACGAGGGATTAGGTGAGCCTAAAGCAAAAAGGGTTTTGGTCGACCTAAGACATCGGGACGCGGGTCGGGCTTTACGGCGGCTCGGGACGAAGGCGGACGCATGGACTGGACCGTCGTGCAGGGCGACATCGCCGCACAGTCCGCGGACGCACTCGTCAACGCCGCCGGGACGAGCCTCCGGATGGGCAGCGGCGTCGCCGGCGCGCTCCGCCGGGCTGCCGGGGGCGACATCAACGCGGCCGCGATGGAGCAGGGACCGGTCGACCTGAGCGGGGTCGCCGTCACGGACGCGTTCGACCTCGACGCCGAGTACGTGATCCACGCGGCGGCCATGCCACACTACGGCGACGGGCGGGCGACCGAGGAAAGCATCCGCGTCGCGACCCGGAACGCGCTCGGCCGCGCGGACGAACTCGGCTGCGAGTCGCTCGTGCTTCCGGCGCTTGGCTGCGGCGTCGCCGGGTTCGACCTCGCGGACGGCGCGCGGATCATCTGCGAGGCGATCCGTGACTACGACCCGGAGACGCTGCGTGACGTGCGATTCATCGCGTACGGCGACGGGGAGTACGACACGGTCCAGCGGGTCAGCGAGGACGTGCGGAATGGGTAGGACGCTCCGCCGCCGACTACCCTACTCGTGGCCGGAGACGCGGACCGGCTCGTAGGGTTCCTCCAGGTAGTCGAGTTCGTCGTCCGACAGCGTGATCTCGACGGCCTCGACGGCGTCCTCCAGGTGTTCGACGCTCGTCGTGCCGACGATGGGCGCGTCCACGGCGTCCTGGTGGAGCACCCACGCGAGCGATATCTGGGCCATCGTCGCGTTGTGGTCGTCGGCCAGGTCCGCGACGCGCTCGTTGACCGCCTCCCCGCCGCCCTCGAAGTAGGGGTGTTCGCGGGCGTAGTCGTCCGTCTCGCCGCGGGTCGTCGCGTCGAACTCGTCGTGGGGCCGGGTGAGGTAGCCCCGGGCGAGCGGGCTCCACGGGATCACGCCCACGTCCTCCTTCTCGCAGAGCGGGAGCATCTCGCGTTCCTCCTCGCGGTACAGCAGGTTGTAGTGGTTCTGCATCGTGACGAACCGCTCCAGGCCGAGGCGCTCGCTGGCCCGCAGCGCGTCGACGAACTGGTGGACCCACATCGAACTCGCGCCGAGGTAGCGCACCTGGCCGCGCCGGACGGCGTCGGAGAGCGCCCGCATCGTCGTCTCGATGGGCGTGTCGTAGTCCCAGCGGTGGATCTGGTAGAGGTCGACGGCGTCCATCCCGAGCCTGTCCAGGCTGTTCGACAGTTCCTGCTCGATGGCCTTCCGCGAGAGGCCGCCGGAGTTGGGGTCTGCGTCGTCCATCTGGAAGTACCCCTTCGTCGCGACGACGGCCTCGTCCCGGCGGCCGTCGAGGGCCGTCCCGAGGACGCGCTCGCTCTCCCCCTCGGAGTACATGTTGGCGGTGTCGAAGAAGTTGATCCCCAGGTCCATGGCGCGGTCGATCACGTCGAGGCTCTCCTCCTCGTCCAGCACCCACTCGCGCCAGTCGCTGGTGCCGAAGCTCATGCAGCCGAGGCAGATCCGGCTGACCTCCATGCCCGTCGATCCGAGGGTCGTGTACTCCATGCGACGGCGTACGGCCCCCCGTCGCAAGAACGTGGGGGAGGGGGCGACCGTTACAGGCTTTCGGGGTTCGCCCGCCCGACGGCCGCCCGGACGACGGCCACGCAGACGACGCCGAGCGCGACGTAGCCGGCCGCCGCGACCCACGAGAGCGTCGTCGCGCTCCCGATGGCGAGTTTCGCCACAACGTTCGGCGGGGCCGCCGGCAGCAGCGTCGCCGCGGTGAACACCAGCAGGATGCCCGAGGAGTACAGCAACTGCGCCTGCCGGCGGTCGGGCGCGAGCAGGGCGATGCCGAGCCCGACGGCGACGACGGCCAGCGAGAAGCCCGCCGCGACGCCGACCAGCGCCGCGGGGTGGGCGATCCGCGTGCCGTTGAACGCAAGCAGGCCGAGCCACAGCGCGACCTGGGCGGGCGCGAGCCCGGCCGCGGCGACCAGTTTCCCGTCGACGATGTCGCGGAGCGTGAGCGGCGCGACCCGGAGGAGTTCGAGCGTCCCCTGCTGGACCTCTTCGGTCAGCGAGTCGACGGCGACGCTCCCGCTAATGAACACCGGCAGGAACACCAACAGCGGGACGAGTACGGTGTAGGTGAAGCCGAAGTACGGGCTGGCGGCGACCCGCCCCGGCAGGTCGAGCGGCTGGCGTTCGAGGCGGTGGCTCAGGCGGTCCCGCTCCGTCCGCTCCAGTTGCTCCAGCACGTCGCGCAGCTTCACCACCAGCACCGTCGTCCGGAGGTTCTCCTCGGGCACCGTCGCCGTCACCCGCACCGTCCCGTTCGCCGTCCGATTCGCCACGAGCGTCGCGTCGACCCGCCCGTCGGCGAACGCCGTCCCGGCCTCGCCGGCCGCGTCGTACTCCACGGCGGTCACGCCGCCGACCTCGTCGATGGCCGCGCCGAGGTCGTCGCTGGCGTTGCCGGCGACGCCGACCGACGGGTTGTACCCCTCGACGTTGCCGGGGTCGTACAGCGAGACGAGGCCGACGACGAGGAACGACGAGAACGCTGCGATGAACAACTGGATCGCCAGCGCGAGCACGATCGTCTTCTCGCTTTTCAGCGCGGCGAGTTCCCGCCGGGCGACCGCGAGGCGCGGGTCAGACACCGCCGATCACCGCCGCGTTGTAGGCGACGTGGATGATGACGGCGACGCCAGTCGCCGCCGCCCAGCGTTTCGGCCCGCGCCGCGCGCCGACCGCGGAGATGCCCGCGGTGACGACGTGGAGCGCCAGCGGCGCGAGCAGCGCGACGAGCAGGAACGGCCCGCTCGCCGCCGTCGTGGCGAAGGCGGCGCGGCCCAGTTCCAGTTGCGTGAGCCCGACCGCCTGCACGATGGCGGTGAGCTTCTCGGCGGCGAAGAAGCCGAGGCCCGAGCACGCGCCGACGACCAGCGCTGTCCGGAGCCCGCGGTCGTATCGCGCGTGGACGAACCCGGCGTAGCTCCCGACGCCCTTCGCGACCTCCTCGATCACGGCGATGGCGACGAGCAGGACCGGGAGCGACGCGTCGAGCGGGAGCGCGAACAGCAGCGCCACCGCCAGCAGTTCCGCGACGAAGACGAAGGGGATCGCCGCCGCGGTGACGAGCCCGACCGACCGCGGGCGGCGGATCCGGGTCGCCAGCGCGTCGAGCGCCTTCAGGTGGACCGGGCGCTGGGTGAACATGTCCTCCTCGCGGTAGACGCCCGCGCCGAGCACGAACAGCAGGACCGCGGTCAGCAGCGCCGGCCCGACGGAGAACGCGAACTCCATGACAGAGACCGACCGGGAGCCCAGATCCCACACGACCAGCGTCAGCGGCGAGATGAGCGCGATCGGCGTCACGTCCGCGAAGATGGCCGGGACGAACGCGTAGGCGGTGAGGAACACGCTGATCGTGACCGTGACGAACGTGAGTTCCTTGAACGACCGCGCGAACATCGCGCCGACGAACGTCGCGCCGAGAAAGAGCAGGGCCAGCGGGACGACCGCCGCCACCGAGAGCGGGCCCCCGCCGACCGCCGCGGCGACGCCGACGGTGACCGCGAGCAGCGCGGCGAGGTACGGCAGCGTCTTGCCAGCGACGATGTCGCCCGGCGTGACCGGCGAGACGAGCATGAGTTCGCCGCGGCGGTTGATCCGCTCGTCCATGATCGTCGAGCCGTACGCCTGCACGACGAAGTTCATCGGCACGACGAAGAGGAACGCGAGCACGAGCGACGCGAACGGGAACGGCGGGCTCAGGCCGCCGGGCGTCCCGTCGCCGCCGCCGCCGAACACCCCGCCGCCGACGTTCGGCGCCTGGACCGCGCCGTCGTCGGAGCCGGAAGGGGTGCCCTCCGTTCCGCCCGTCGCGGTACCGTCACCGCCGCCCCCGGCGGTGCCGTCGGTCGTGCCGCCGTCGGCCGTCGTCCCGCCGCCGGCGTCGGGCCCGCCGTCGGTGGCCGTACTGTCGTCCGTTTCCGTGCCGTCGCCGGTACTCCCGCCGCCGTCGACGGCCGGCTGGGCGACGCTCCGGGACTCGTACCGGAGGTCGACCTCGACGGGGAACGCGGCATCCTGGTCCGGTTCGGCCCGCATCAGTTCGTCGTCGTTGTAGCGCTCGATCGCCGACCGGAACTCCGCGAGCGCCGCCTCGCTTTTCGCCGGCGTGTCCGGATTCGTCCGGACGGTCCCGTCGGCGACGAGCAGGTCGATCCGGTTCTCGGCCAGCGCCTCGCGGGAGGGCTCGCCGGGGGCGAACGCCGGCGTCGACTCGACCACGTCGTGATACGGGCTGTCGTCGGCGACGCCGACGCGGTAGATCCCCTCGTCCAGCGCCAGCCCGCCGGAGACGACCGCCGGGCCGACCAGCGCGCCGAAGACCACGCCGAGAACGGCCAGGAGGGCGGTCCGCCGGTCGACCGTGCCCGCGCTCTTGCTGACCTCCCAGCGTGCGATCCGGAGGACCTTCGACGGCGTCACGGCTCGGCCTCCCGCTCGGCGTCCGCAGGGGCCTCACCCGCCACGTCGAGGAATATCTCCTCCAGGCTCGGCTCGTCGGTGCGGATGTCGACCACCTCGCCGCCCGCGGCCTGCGCGTCGGCGCGGACGGCCTCGACGGCGTCCATGTCCGCGACGACGGACCGGTGGCGGCGCCGGTGGTCGTCGGTTTCGGCCGCGTCGGCGTCAGCGTCGTCGACCGGCTCGGACCCCTCGACCGGCACCGTCGTGTACACGCGGTACTCGGTCGTCCCGTGGCGGTCGCGGATCCCCTCGACGGTGCCGCGCGCGACGACTTCCCCGCGGTTCATGATGACGACGCGGTCGCACACCTCCTCGACGTGGTAGAGGTTGTGCGCGCTGAACAGGACGGTCTTGCCCGCCTCGCTCAGTTCGCGGGTGAACTCGATGACGTAGTTGGTCGTCAGCGGGTCCAGCCCGCTCGCCGGCTCGTCGAACACGAGCACGTCCGGGTCGTTGACCAGCGCCCGGGCGATGGCGACCTTCCGTTTCATCCCCTTCGACATGTCGCCGATGCGGCGGTCGCGGTGTTCGAGTTCGAGGCGGGCGAGCGCGTCGTCGATCCGTTCGGCCGCGGCGTCGCCGGGCACGTCGTACAGGTCCGCGAAGAAGTTGAGGTAGGAGTCGGCGGTCATCTCCTCGTACAGCGGCGACTCCTCGGGGAGGAAGCCGAGGTTCCGGCGCGTCTCGGGGTCGTCGGCCGCGCCGCCGTCGACGGTGAGGCTGCCGGCGGTCGGCTCGATCAGGCCGGCGACGGCCTTCAGCGTCGTCGTCTTGCCGGCCCCGTTCGGGCCGACGATGCCGAACACCTCGCCCGGTTCGACGGTGAACGTGCTCCCCTCAACCGCGACGAAGCCGCCGTACTCCTTCCGGAAGTCCGTCACCTCGATCATTCGATACGTGGACGTCGGACCGACGGCAGTTAAATTCGCGGACGCCGGCGAACGGGGTTACAGGCCGACGGCGTAGGGCCACGCCTCCGCGCTCAGCGCGAGGAAGGCAAGCGCGGTGCCGAGCAGGCCGACGTTCTTGAGGAAACTGATCGTCTCGTTCTGTCGCTCCTGGGGGTCCCCCGCGTTCCAGAAGTCGTGCATCTTCGGCGTGGCGACGAGCAGGAACGCGGCCAGCGCGCCCGCGCCGACGAGCGGGTAGGCTCCGGCCGCGACCAGCAGGCCGCCGACCAGCAGCATGCCGCCGGTGAACGGGACCATGATCCCGGCGGCCGGGACGCCCTTCGCGCCGGCGTAACCCGCCATCGACTCGGCGTCCGTGAAGTGGTTGAGCCCCATGAACGCGAGGACGCCGCCGAACAGCACCCGCGCGGCGAGAAACAGGACCTCGCCCGCCGGGGAGAGCGCCAGCGCCATCAGGCCACCCTCCGGTCGTCGCGTGCGGTCGTCGAACCGTTCTGAAGTTGCATCGCGTAACGTAGTTTCATTACGTTACCTGGTACGATAGCGAACCTTTTAGTCGTTCCCGGACGGAGGGGTAAGCAGGTAACAGGGATGTCACTGGAGACGCCACCCACGGCGGAGGAGAAAAACGCCGACGCCTGCGACGTGGTCGAGTCGCTGGAACAGATCGGCTCGCAGTGGCGGCTGATCGTCCTCAGCGACCTGCGGGAGGGCGAGAAGCGGTTCAACGAACTCAAGCGCTCGACCGGCGCGAACTCCCGGACGCTGTCGCGGGTGCTCGACGACCTGAACGACCTTGGCTTCATCACCCGCCGGCTGGAGGAGGACGCGCCGGTGGCGACGTACTACAGCCTCACCGAGAAGGGGGATTCGCTCTGCCCCGTCTTCGAGGAGATAGAGGACTGGGCCGCCGAGTGGCTCGGCGAGGACCCGGCCGCGGACGACTGACCGGTCGCTTCTCGGGCCATTCAAGTCGCGGACGCGCGTAGCCGCCGCCATGAACGACACGCGCCGGGAGGTGGTGCGGGCGCTCGCCGACGGGCCGGTCGGCGGCCCCGAACTCGCCGACCGCATCGGCGTCTCGCGGGCAGCCGTCTGGAAACACGTCGAGGCGCTCCGCGAGGCGGGGTTCGACGTCGAGAGCGACGGCGGCTACCGGCTGGCCGGCGTGCCGGAGTACGGCGGCGCGGCCGTCGAGTACGGGCTGGACGCGCCCTACGAGGTCGAGTACCACGACGCCGTCGACAGCACGAACGACCGCGCCCGCGAACTCGCCGACGAGGGCGCGGACGGGGTGGTCGTGCTCGCCGACGAGCAGACCCACAGCAAGGGCCGCCTCGACCGCGAGTGGACCTCGCCGAGCGGCGGCGTCTGGGCGAGCGTCGTCGTCCGCCCCGCCCTCTCGCCCGCCGGCGTCCCGGTGGTCACGCTGGCGGCGGCGGTGGCGACGACCCGCGCGCTCCGCGAGGCGGGCGTCGACGCCGGGATCAAGTGGCCCAACGACGTGCTGGCGCGCGACGACGGCCGGAAGCTAGCGGGGATCCTCACGGAGATGGAGGGGGAGGCCGACCGCGTCAACTGGGTCGTCGTCGGGGTCGGGGTGAACGTCAACGTCGACGCCGCCGACCTCCCCGCGACGGCGACCAGCGTGCGGGAGCGCGTCGGCGACGTGGAGCGGCGCGCGTTCGTCCAGCGCCTGCTGGAGGCGTTCCACGACCTGCTCGGTGACTCGGACGCGGTGCTTGACGCGTGGCGCGAGGCGGCGCTGACGCTCGGCGAGCGGGTCCGCGTCGAGACGCCGGGCGGCGAACTAGTCGGCGAGGCGGTCGACGTGGAACCGCCGGGGACGCTGGTGGTCGCGACCGACGACGGGGAGCGCCGCGTTCACGCCGGCGACTGCGAACACCTCCGGCCGGAGTAGGCTACCCCTCCGCGTCCTCGACTATCGACGGCTCCTGTCGCTCCTCGCCCTCGCCGCTGACCCGGACCGTCAGCACGGGCACGTCGGCAGAGCGGACGACGCGCTCGGCGACGCTCCCCAGCAGCAGGCGGTCGATCCCGCCGCGGCCGTGGGTCCCCATCACGACCAGGTCACAGCCCTCGGCCTCGGCGTAGCGGACGATTTCCTTGCTCGGCGAACCGTCCAGCAGCGCCGTCTCGACGGCGACGCCGCGGTTCTCGGCCAGCGTTCGGACCCGCTCCAGCGCCGATTCGCCCTCGTCCCGGAGCACGTCGGCGATCCCCTCCCACGACGTCTCCATCGGGATGGTGCCGTAACTCGCCGAGTTGACGACGTACACCGCGTGGACGCTCGCTCCGTGGGCCGCTGCCAGGTCGACCGCGTGTTCGATGGCCCGCTCGACGCCCTCGGAGCCGTCCGTCGGGACGAGGATCCGGTCGTACATCGTGGTATGGGGTGACATACGCGAGGGGGTGATAAAAACCCTCCGCGGTCCCGGGCCGGCGCTACAGGACGACGCGCTCCACGTCGCTCGCCCCGGCCCGCCGGACGACGGCCCGGACCGGGTCCCGGCCGCCCGCGAGGTTGTCCGAGTCGCCGTCCAGCACGAGCAGTTTGGCGTCCCGGCCGGGTTCGATCAGCCCGCAGTTCAGCCCGGCAATCTCCGCTCCGTTGAGCGTCGCCATCCGGAGGACCTCCGGGGCCTGGAGGTCGAACAGCTTCGCGGCGAACTCCATCTCGCGGAACATCGACGGGCTGTTCGTCATCACGTTGTCCGTCCCGAGCGCCAGCGTCGTGCGCTCGGCCAGCTTTTCGGCCGGCGGCACGCCCACGTCGGTGACGAGGTTCGACCGCGGGCAGAGGACGACCGGGATCCCGGTGTCGGCCAGCCGCTCCAGGTGGATCGGCTCGGGGTGGACCATGTGGACGAGGAAGTCCGGGTCCAGGTCCATCGCGGGGTTGATGTCGCTCTCGTCGACCTCGCCGGCGTGGATGCCGAACAGTTTGCCGGCCTCGCGGGTCTCTCTGCGTTCGTGCTCGAAGTGGGCGTCGTTCGCGCCGCTCGCGCCGAACCCGTCGGCGGCGGCCATCGCGTCGACCGTCTCCCGGCCCAGCACGACCGGGTCGATCCCCAGCCCCTCGGCGGCCTCCTCGATGGCGTAGACGCCCTCGACGCCGCCCTCGCGGAACTCGACGGTCGCGGCCGTGCCGGTCGACTCCATGAACCGCAGCGAGCGCCGCATCCCCTCGACCAGTTCGTCGCGGTCCGCCTGGCGGAGCAGGCGGTGTTTCAGGCCGTCCGGCGGCGCGACCAGTTCCTCCAGCGAGAGGCCGCGGCCAGCCTCCTTGGCTATCGAGTCCCCCAGGTGCGTGTGGGCGTTGACGAAGGCGGGACAGACGACGGCCTCGCTCTCGACCGCCGCCTCCTCGACGGCGGCGATCTCACCGTCCTCGACGACGACCCGGCCCTCGACGGGGTCGAACTCGCGCCCCCGGAGGATCGTTCCCTCTATCTCCATGCCCGGGCGTTGTGGGGACTGCGTAATGAGTGCCCCGCCTCGTCAGCGGTCGGCGAACTCGTCCAGCCGGGCGTTCCACCCGCTGCGACGCTCGTTGACGAGCGCGCCGTCGAGGTCCAGCCCCAGCGTCTCGACGGCGGCGCGGCCGACGCGGTCGGTCTTGTCCGCCGGCGCGTACACGCCGAGCCGCCACTGCGACCGCTGGGCCGCCCGCAGCGCCTCGACCAGCGGCGACTGCTGGTCCAGCCGGCGGACCTCGCCGCTGACGACGACGCGGGTCGAGCTCTCGGTCATCTCCGGGCGTTCGGGGACGTCGAGCACCACGTCCTCCCGGCCAAGGCCGGCGGCGGCCGCGATCTCGCGCTCGCACTCGCGGATCACGTCGTGGTTCGCCGCGATGACGCTCTCGGGGACGTCCTCCAGTTCGACCCACAGCGCGCGCTTGAACAGGTCGCGGTTGCAGAGCCGTTCGGCGACGGCCGCCGTCTCGGGCTCCCGCCTGAGCGCCGACAGCAACCCGGGGTCGTCCATCCGGCGGACGGTCCCGGCGTCGTAGCCGGCCTCGTCCAGCAGGCGCTCGGTGCCGCGCCGGAGCATCGACTTGCTGATCCGGGCGACGTGGTGGCTGTAGACGGTCGGGTTCATCAGCGCCCGCGCGACGAGCAGGCTCTCGGCCGACTGGACGTTCCCCTCCGCGAGCACGAGTTCGCCGCCCTCGAAGGTGAGTTCGCGGATCAGCCGCCCGTGGTCGATGGTGCCGTAGGGGACGCCGGTGTGGTGGGCGTCCCGGACGAGGTAGTCCATCCGGTCGACGTCCAGTTCGCCCGAGACGATCTGACCGAACCGGCCGTCCCCGGCGACCAGGTCCGCGACCGCGTCCGGCGAGATGTCGTGGTCGCGGAGGATCTCCCCGACAGCGCCGCCGGCGATCAGGTCGTGGACGTCGTCGTGGTACTTGCCCGTCCGCCGGTGGAGCAGTTCCTCGACGTTGTGGCTGTACGGGCTGTGGCCCACGTCGTGCAGGAGGGCGGCGGCCTCGACCCGGGCGGCACGGTCGCCGGAGACGCCCAGCTGGTCCAGCGCCTCGCAGGCGAGGTGGTAGACGCCGACGCTGTGTTCGAACCGGGTGTGGTTCGCGGAGGGGTACACCAAAGACACCGTGCCGAGCTGCTTGACCCGGCGGAGCCGCTGGACGGCGGGGGTGTCCAGCAGGTCGCGCGCCACGCCGTCGACCGTGATGTGGTCGTGGACGCTGTCCTTGATCGTCTTCATACGCCCCCGTTCGGCGCTCTCGGTGAAAAACCCCGGCAGACGGGGTTGGCCGCGCTACGTCCCGCTCGACTCCCGCGCCTCGTACCAGACCGTAACCGCGTTGGTCAGCGCTAGGAGGAGGAGCAGCCCGCCGGTTACGACCAGTATCGGCTCTATCAGGGGTGCGCTCGCCAGGCGGTCGATCACGGTCGCGGCGGCGAGCACGACGGCGGCCAGAAACGCCATTCGGAGGGCGCTGAAGTAGTCCCCCGTGGCCCGGAGCCACGGCACGGTGCGCTTGAGGCGGTCGGTGTACACCCGGAAGTCCGCGAAGACGAGGAAGAGCGTCGCGGCCGCGAGCAGGCCAGCGAGCTCTTCGAGGGTGACGAGGACCGCGCCGCCCGGGAGCAGTACGCCGCCGAACAGCAGCCACAGCCAGGTCAGTTCGACGGCGAACGCCACCTGGATCGCGGTGCCGTCGGTGTGGGGCGGTTGCGGGGGGCGGCGGAGCGTCTCGCGCACCGCGAACGCGACGACGCCGAGGACCGCGGGCCACGCGAGGCCGAACACCACCCGGTTCGTCGGCGAGAGCGCGCCGCTTCCGGTCGCGGTGACGGCGGCCAGCGGGACGAACGCCAGCGAGGGGACGAGCAGGTTACCGACCGGGCGGGTCACCTCCGGCGGGCGGTCGCGGAGCGTCGAGAGGTCGACCGTCTCCGGACGCGTCCGCTCCCAGTGCTCCAGATACGCCGGGACCCGCGCCGCCTGTCGCGCCCAGTACCAGAGCCCGTAGAACCCCGGGAGAGCAGCACAGAGCAGGATCCCGACGGCGTCCCACGCCAGCACCGCCGTGTTCCACCCCGGCGCGCGTATCTCGCCGAGGTTGACGAGGACGCCGTACAGCAGCGCGACCACGGCAACCATGGAGAACAGGACGAGGAGGACCTGACACAGCACCGCGGCGATCAGGTAGAGGACGACGCCGTCGCCCTGCCGCGACAGGCGGCGGTACGCGAGCAGCGCCAGAAACCGCGCTTCGAGGTCGCCCTTGCGCGCCGCGGCCCTCTCGACGACGGCGGCGAGCCGGGGGGTGCGGTCCCCGAGCCGGTCAGCGGCGACCGACGCCGCCCCCGCTGTCAGCAGGAGCAGCTCCGTCAGCGGGAACAGCATCGCGAGAAACGCCGACAGGAAGCCGAGGAAGACGAGCGTGACCGCGACCTGTGCGGCCACCCCGAACAGCACGAAGAAGGCGGTGACGTGGTAGTCGACCCCGCCGCGTTCGTATCGCTCCCGCGCGTCGGTCACGTCTTCGTCGGTCAGCCGCCGGGAGGAAAGCTGGTCGAACAGTTCGACGCGGTCGTCGAACCCGGCGGTACGCCACCAGCCGAAGTAGACGTAGAGCCCCGTTCCGACGCAGGCGACGCCGAAGGCGAGGAAGAACGCGCCCAGCAGCGCGGCGGTGGAGAACTGGGCTGGGACTGCGGCCGGCAGCGCGGCGTCGAGGACGGCGAGCGGCGACGTCGAGAACAGGACGGGGACGCTCCCGGAGAGGGGGACCCCGACGACCAGGGCGGCGGCCGTCGCGAACGCGCGGTAGCTTGGTCGGTCGAACAGCTCGCCACCAAGCCCGTCAGTCGGCAGGACGCGGGGCAGGAACTGGTAAACCGCGCACCCGTAGAACGCCGTCTGACAGAGGACGCCGAACGCGTCGAGGTCGCCGAGCGTGACGGTGACCGCACCCGCGAGCACGACCCCTGCCAGCCCGTCGAGGAGGAGTTCGAGGACGCCGGCGACGCGCCTCGCCGGGACCTCCGGCAGGGTTCGCCAGAACACGGAACTGGCAGCCAGCCCCGAAAGCACCGCCGGGCGCGACCGGCCGACCCTGCCCAACTCCGGAATGTCCCCTCGCACGGCTCTGCGAGGGACGTACCGAGCGGTCGACAATCAATCTATGCGTCGACGGTTGCGCGCGGCCCGCGGCCGCGGGTCGTCTACAGGACCTCGTCGAAGTCGGAGTGGCCGTGGATGTCGACGCCCTCGTCGGTGATTTCGGCGAGGAACACGCCGTTACCGGAGCCGGTGTCGCGCTCGGCGGCGCTCTTGACGGCGCGGGCGGCGACGGTCTTGGCTTCCTCGTTCGAGAGGCCCTCTTCGTACTCCTGTTCGAGGACGCCGTAGGCCAGTTGCATGCCCGAGCCGGTGACGGTGTAGTCGTCGGCCATGACGCCGCCGGCGGGGTCGATGCTGTAGACGTGGTGGCCCTCCTCGTCGACGCCGCCCAGAATGGGGTTGATCGCGAAGAACGGACCGCCCCGCGCGAAGTTGCCTGCCAGCGTCGCCAGCGCGTTGATGCTCATCGACTCGCCACGGCGCGCCTCGTAGAGGTTCGCCTCAGCCCGCAGGCTCTTGATGAACGACTGCGCACCGCCGACCGACCCCACGAGGGTGAGTGCGGCCGTGTCGTGGATCTGTTCGACCTTCTGGACGTTCTTGTTCGAGACGAACCGCCCGCCCAGACTGGCGCGCATGTCCGTCGCGATCACCACGCCGTCCGCGGTGACCAGGCCGACCGTCGTCGTCCCCGTCTTGTTTACGTTGTCCAGGTCCTCAGCGGACAGGTCGTTCGTCGGGACCTGTCCGACCTCGGCCTCGAAGGGGCCCGTGTGGTTCCCCGCGAGGCGCTCCCGGTTCCGCGAGAACTCGGACTCGTGCATGGGCGTACGCATTGCCGGAGGGTACTCCCCGGACGCATAAAAAGGACAACGTTCGGACGCGGCGTCGGCCGCTCGCCGCGCGCGCCGCCGTCGGCCGCTTACGGCTCCTTCACGCCCTCGTAGGCGCTGTCGAGGCGGTCGATGAGTCTGTGAATCGGGAGCGTGACTCCCGCGCGGTTGGCGACGAGCGCGAGCGGCATCAGGAGGATGCCGACCGCGAGGCTGATCTGGTACAGGGCGAGTAGCGTTCCCCGATACACCCGTTGTATCATTGGACTTCAGCCCACCCCAACCGGGGGTCGTATATAAGCCTTCCCCACGCGACGGGTCGGTAACCATCTTTCATCGCCTTCCGACCCCGACGCAGTCGTGCGGTTCAACTGTAGTTGTACTGGACGCATCTGCGGGCGCGTTCCGGCCGGGCGACCCCTACGTGTCGACGGGCCAACGCCGCTGATTCTCATAAGTTATGGGCATTATCCCGTTGACGTGCGCGGCCGCCGGGACGCCCCGAACGCCGACGGCCGTCGCCGCGCGGAACCGCTCGGCGGATCGATCACAAACGTTCATAGCGCCGCGGCCGGTAGCCGGAGGACCGCGCAGTGCCCCGGCCGCCGGCCATCGCCGCGCCCGTGGTCACAGTGCCGACGGGCGCGGCCGCACGGTTCTCGGAGGTGAGACGGATGGGAGGGAACGGGGCGGGCGACGTGTTCAGGGGGACGGTCGACGACGACGCGACCCCGGCCACGGCCATCGTCGAGGCGATAGCGACCATCGAGGGTCGGGACCCGACGCGGCTGGACAGTCGGCTCTACGACTCCATCGACCCGAGCGGCCTGAACGCGGTGCTGGCGACCCCCGCGGAGGCGGCCGACGACCCGGGGCGGCTGACGGTGTCGTTCACCCACGCCGGCTACGAGGTCACGGTCTCGCGGAGCGGCCGGTACCGGATCGCGCCGGCGGACGCCGACTGAGGCGGGCGGCCGGTCGCGCCGTGCGGGCGCGAAACCGAAAAGGGGGAAACCCTCCGGGCCGCAGGGCTACCTATGAGTAACTATCTCGTCGTGATGGAAGCCGCATGGTTGGTCCGTGACGTGGAAGCGGTCGACGACGCCATCGGCGTCGCCGTCAGCGAAGCCGGCAAGCGACTGAACGAGCAGGACATGGACTACGTGGAGGTCGACGTCGGCGCGACGGGGTGTCCCGCGTGCGGCGAGCCGTTCGACTCGGCGTTCATCGCGGCCGACACGGCCCTCGTGGGGCTGGTGCTCGAGATGAAGGTGTTCAACGCCGACAGCCAGGAGCACGCCCAGCGCATCGCGAAAAGCGAAGTCGGCGGCGCGCTCCGGGACGTCCCCCTCTCGGTCGTCGAGACGATCGAGTACGAGAACGAGGACGAACTCGACGGGGAATGACCGAAGCTTTATCTCATAACCGAAGGTAATTCCCCGGTATGGACTTACCCACGCCGGCGGACCTGCGGGAGCGGCGGAACGAACTGGGGCTGACCCAGAGCGAGCTCGCGGAGCGGGCCGACGTCTCCCAGCCGCTGATCGCGCGCATCGAGGGCGGCGACGTCGACCCGCGGCTGTCGACGCTCCGGCGGATCGTCAACGCCTTGGAGGCCGCGGAGGGCGGCATCGTCCGCGCCGAGGACCTGATGCACGAGACGGTGATCAACGTCTCCCCGGACGACGAACTCCGGGACGCCGTCCGGAAGATGGAAGAGGAGGCGTACTCGCAACTGCCGGTGATCCAGGAGGGGATCCCGGTCGGGAGCATCAGCCAGAGCGACCTCGTCCACGCCGACGAGGAGGCCCGCGGCGAACCCGTCCGCGAGTACATGAGCGAGTCGTTCCCCACCGTCTCCAAGAGCGCGACGCTGGACGAGATCAGCAGCCTGCTGGACCACTACAAGGCCGTCATGGTCACCGAGGACGGCGAGACGGTCGGCATCGTCACCGAGGCCGACCTCGCGGCGCGGCTCTCCTGACTCGCTGCAGCGACCTCTATTCCGCAACGGCCGCATCGTTCCCCGCAGCGTCACCCGTCGGTTCCGCGAACAGCCCCGGAAACCGACAGGCGGCCCTACGGCTAAGTACGTTCGTGCGGTTCTCTCCGACGGGTGGGGAGAATGAGCGACGAACGCAACACCGGCGACGAGTGGAACATCACCCGCGACCCGGACCGGATCCGGAAGTGGGGCGAACAGCGCGACATGCGACCGTACCGGCGGCGCGACGGGGGGAGCGACGACGTCGGCTTCTACCGGCACGACGACGCCCCGGAGGACCACGAGCAGGTGGAGTGGGAGCGCCTCGGGGAGACGATGACCGACGACGAACTCGTGTTCATCTACCGCGACGAGGGGGAGGAGTACGAACTCGTGCGCCGCGCGGACGCGGCGGAGCGGGCCGCCATCGAGAGCGAGGCCGTCGAGGAGGCCCTGATGGAGGGGGAGTCGGTGACGACGGAGATCACCGAGACGACCGTCGTCGAGACGGAAGTCGTCGAGACCGACGTGCTGGAAAGCGAGGTGGTCGACAGCGAACTCATCGCCAGCGACGTCCTGGAGAGCGAGGTGGTCGACCGCGAGGTGGTCGACACCACGTTCGTCGACGACGAGACGGTCGAGGTCGAGGTCATCGAGACCCGCGACGAGACCCGCGAGCGGTTCGAGCGGAAGGTCGTCGAGAGCGAGGTGGTCGACAGCGAACTGATGCAGGGCGAGGCCGTGGAGACGGACGAGATAGAGACGTCGGTCGACGTGGAGAACGTCCAGCGGAACCTGCTCAAGTCGGACATCGTCGCGAGCGGGCGCGTCGGCGAGGAGGTCGTCGACACGGACGCGATAGAGAGCCGCCTGCTGGAGGGCGACGTCATCGAGACGACGTTCGTCGAGCGGTCGACGGTCGAGGAGGAGGTCGCCGACGAGCGCCGCCTCACGTACTCGCTCGTCGACGACGAGCACCTTGGGACCGAGACCATCTACAGCGAGGAGCTCGAACACGACGTCGTCTCGGAGTCCGCGGTCCCCGAGCACGCACGGCGGCGGCCCGGCGACCCGGCGGAGGCGACGGCGCCCGCCGACGCGGTCCCCGGCGACCGCGCCGCGGGCGGGCCGACCGGGGTCGAACTCACGGAGGACGACGTCGGCAAGCGCGTGGTCGACGACCGCGGCACCGAGGTCGGCGTCGTGGCGGGCGTCGAGCCCGGAGCCGTGCTGGTCAACCCGCAGGCCGGCATCGCCGACCGGATCAAGACGCGGCTCGGCTGGGGCGGCGAGGAAGACGCCTACGCGGTCGACGAGGACCAGGTGGCGCGGGTCGACGACGACGAGGTCGTCCTGCGGAGCGTTTAGAGCGACAGCCCGCGGACGGCGACGCCGTCGCCCTCGCGGACCTCGCCGATTGCTTTTCCGTCGGTCGCGGCCGCCAGCGCGTCGGCCTCGTCGGCGGGGACGGCGGCGACGAACCCGGTGCCCATGTTGAACGTGCGGTGCATCTCGGCGTCGGAGACGTCGCCCTCCCGCTGGACGAACTCGAACACGGGCTGGGCGGGGTGGGGGTCGGTGATATCGTACCGGTAGTCGCCCATCCGTTCGAGGTTCGTCCAGCCGCCGCCGGTGACGTGGGCGGCCGCGTGCGCGTCGTGGTTCCTGAGGTCGCCGAGCAGGTCCGCGTAGATGCGGGTCGGTTCGAGCAGTTCCTCGCCGACGGTGCGGTCCGGGTTCGGCGGGAACGGGTCGTCGTAGTCGTGGTTCCGGGTGACCGCCTCGCGGGCCAGCGTCAGGCCGTTGGAGTGGATGCCGCTGGAGGGGAACCCGACGAGCGCGTCGCCGGGGGCGGCCTCGCCGTCGAACGTGTCGCCCTTCTCGGCCAGCCCCGCGCAGGTGCCGGCCAGGTCCAGCCCGCGGATCACCTCGGGCATCACCGCCGTCTCGCCGCCGAGCAGGGCGATCCCGGCCTCCTCGGTGCCGGCCGCGAGCCCCTCGCCGACCTGCTCGGAGAAGTCGTCGACCGGCTCCTCGACCGCGACGTAGTCGACGAACGCGACGGGGTCGACCCCGGCCGCGACGAGGTCGTTGACGTTCATCGCCACGCAGTCGATCCCGACCGTGGAGTAGTCGCCCAGCGCCTCGGCGACGAGCAGTTTCGTCCCGACGCCGTCGGTCGCCAGCGCCAGGTAGCGGTCGCCGATGTCGAGCAGGCCGGCGAAGCCCTCGACGTCGTCGAACGCCGACAGCAGCGCCGCGGTCGCCGCCTCGCTCTCGGCGATGTCGACGCCGGCGTCGGCGTACGTCAGCCCCTCGGTGTCCTCGTCGGTCATACGCGAGACCCCGCCCGGCGCGAGCAAAAGGCCACCGGTCTGGCGCGGATCCGGGAGGAATTCTAGAACCAGTTCGAACGGAGTCGGGTCGGCCTTTGAAAAATCGGTTTTAGTGGGTCCGCCGTCGCTCCGAACGTGACACACAGAGAGTTCGGCACCACGGCGCTGGTCGCACTGGTCGCAGTCGCACTCGTCGCGGTCCCCGCCGCGGGGCTCGTCGCCGCGGACGGCTCCCCGTCGGTCGGAGCCCCCGTGACGACGACCGACGGCGGCGGCATGGACGGCGACGGGATGAACGGGACGACCGGCATGGACGACGGAATGAACGACGGCGGCATGGACGAGACGACGGCGATGGGGGACGGCATGAACGACAGCGACGGGATGAACGATAGCGACGGCATGGACGACGGGATGAACGGGACGACCGAGATGGACGACGGGATGAACGGGACGACCGAGATGAGCGACGGCATGGGCGACGACGATATGGACGGCGAGTCCGAAGGGGAGGACATGGACGAAAACGACAGCGATGGCGGTTCGCTCGACGGGTTCGGCGTCGTCGCGGTGGTCCTCGCACTCGCCGCCGCGCTCGGGTACGCGAGATTCCGATGAGCGCCGCGCGCATCCGGGCGGGGATCCGCGGGAACGCGCCCGAACTCGGGCTGGCAGCGGCGGGCGGGCTGGCGGCCGTCGCCGCGTCGTTCGCCGCCGCGGGCGACCCGACGGCGTTCGTCGGCGCGGCCGTCGAGGCGGTGATTCGGGACACCGCCCCCGAACCGGTCGTGGAGTTCGTGCGGAGCGACCTCCGGGACCTGGCCGCGCCGACGCTGCTGGCGACGGCGGTCGTCGCCGCCACGGCGCTGTTCGCCCTGTTCGGGCTGGCCGGCGTCGCGGTCGACCGCCGGACGGACAGCCTCGGTGCCGGCGTCGCCGTCGCCGCGGTGCTTGGCGGCGGCGCGTCGACGCTGCTCGGGGTGGGGCCGCTGCCAGCGCTGGCCGCCGCGGTGCCGACCGCGCTCGTTCCGGTCACCGCCCGCGCGACGGGCGCGCCGACGACCGTCTCGAAGCGGCGGCGCACCCTGCTCGGCTCGGTCGGCGGCCTGCTGGGCCTGGCGGGGGCAAGCACGGTGCTCGGCACCCAGCGCGGGGGAAGCATCGACCCCGAACCGCTGGACGAGGCGGCGGAGACGGAGACGCTGCTCTCGACGGCCGACGAGCGGTCGCTCGACCTCGCCGGCACCGGCGGGCTGGTGAGCGACTCGTTCTACGAGGTCGACTACAGCAACTTCGACCCGACCGTCCGGAAGGACGATTGGTCGCTGACGGTCACCGGCGAAGTCGAGGAGGAGGTGACCGTCGACTTCGAGGGGCTGCGCGACATGTCGACCGAACACCGCTTCGTCACGCTCCGCTGCGTCAGCGACCCGCTGAACGGGAACAAGATGGACAACGCGCTCTGGACCGGGACGCCGCTCGCCGACCTCGTCGAGGAGGCGGGGCCGGGGGGCGGCTGCGAGTGCGTCCGCCTGCGCGCCGCCGACGACTACTATCAGGTCTTCCCGCTGGCGGCCCTCCGCAACGGCTTCCTCGCGTACGGCATGAACGGCACGGAACTGCCGAAGGGACACGGCCACCCCGTCCGCGTGCTGATCCCCGGCCACTGGGGCGAGATCAACGTCAAGTGGATCACGGAGATCGAGGTGCTGGACCGGGACGCCGAGGGCTACTGGGAGGAGCGCGGCTGGCACGGCACCGGCCCCGTCGAGACGGTCGCGAAGATCGGGTCGGTCGACGAGCGCGACGACGGGACCGTCCGGGTCGGCGGCCACGCGTACGCCGGCACCCGCGGCGTCTCGGCCGTGGAGGTGTCGACCGACGGCGGCGACACGTGGAGCGAGGCGACGCTGTCGCCGACGCTCCCGGGCGACGACGTGTGGCGGATGTGGGCCCACGAGTTCGCGGCCGACGGCACGCACGAGGTGGTCGTCCGGGCCGTCGAGAGCGACGGCACCGTCCAGCCCCGCGAGGAGACCGACGCCTACCCCAGCGGCGCGACCGGCTGGGTGTCCCGCACCGTCGAGGCGGAGCGGTGAAGCTTTGTGGCGTCGGCGTGAGGGTGGGGGACGGAGATGGAACAGGCGCTCTGGTATCTCTTCGCCGGCACGCGCGGCGGCGAGAACCGGGCGCGGATCGTCCGCGTCCTCTCGGAGCGCCCACGGAACGCGAACCAGATCGCCGAGGCGATGGACGTGGACTACAACACCGTCCGGCACCACCTTGAGATGCTCACCGAACACGACGTCGTCGAGACGGGCGGCAACGACTACGGGAAGCTGTACTTCCTGACCGACCGGTTCGAACACCACCGCGAGGAGTTCGAGGAGATACTGGAGCACGTCTGACCATGGCGATGGGCACCGAGATCATGGCCGCGAGCGTACTCGCCGGCGTCAACATCCTCCTGCTCGGCGGCCTGACGGCCGTCTGGGTCCGGAACTACCGCACCTTCCGCACGCCGCTGATACTGGGGCTTATCGCCTTCGGGAGCGTCATGCTGCTGGAGAACGCCGCCGCCATCTACTTCTTCTTCAGCACGAAGATGCTGTACTCCGGCGACCCCGGCGTCCAGACCGCCGTCGTCACGCTGCGAGCGCTCCAGTTCGTCGCGCTGGCCTTCCTGGCGTGGGTGACGGCGAAGTGACTGCGGGCGGCCGGGCGGGGGCCCGTCCGCTCACCCGCCCGGACAGAGGAGGTCCACGGAGACCGTCCCGTCCTCACCGTAGACGACCCACGCGTCGACGGCGTCCGCGTCGGTGCAGTCGGACCCGTCGAGGGCGGTGATTTCGGTCCGCGACTCCTCGACGACGACGTACACGTAGGCCGGGTCCCCGTCGAAGCCGTGGGCTTCGTTCGTCGTGTCGCCCGCCAGTTCGTACCGCGTCGAGAACAGGGTGTCCCGGTCGTCGTCCGTGAAGAACACGTCCAGCGTGACGGCGTCGTCGCCGTAGTTGCGCGCGGTTATCCCCACGTCGTCCTGCGTCTCGGAGCCGTCCGGTCCGAGGGAACTCGCACAGCCAGCCGTGAGACCGCTCGCGCCCAGTCCGAGCGTAGCGAGGAGGGTTCGCCGGTTCACGTCCCGTCGTACCACGCGCCCCGTGGTATGATTTCCGGTGGGTAGCCGGTGAATACATCGGCCGCAGGACGGAACCAGTCCCCGAGTGATCGGCCGGTCAGAACCCAGGCGTCCCGAGGAACAGCCAGACGACGAACGCGGCGCTCGGCAGGAAGACGGCCAGGTAGACCGCCTTGTTCCAGCGCAGCACCGTCTTGCCGTCCAGTGGCCCGTACGGGATCATGTTGAACGCGGCGAGGAAGCCGTTGACCCCGACGCCGAGCGTGCCGACGGTGTAGCCGCCGACCGCCGGATCGACGCCCGAGACGACCAGCGCGCCGAACGGCACCATCAGCAGGAGGTTCGTCACCGGCCCGGCTAGCGAGATGATGCCGTTCTCGCGGGGCGTGATCCGGCCGCGGTGGTGGACCGCGCCCGGCGCGGCGAAGATGAACCCGGCGAGCGCGCTCATCACGGCGACGAACAGCATCCCGTAGTCCGCCCGGAACTCCGCGACCTGACCGAACCGCACGGCGACGACTTTGTGTGCCAGTTCGTGCAGCAGGAACGCGACGCCGACGGTCGCCAGGCTCGCGGGCAGAAAGGCCACCACGTCGCCGACGGCGAGGCCCCGGACGAAGAATATCGAGAACGCCGCCCCCAGCGCGACCCACGCCGCCGCCAGGTCGACCAGTTCGCGGCCGGAAAAACGCATCAGGTCACGAGCCCCCACAGCAACTCCGCGCTGTTTTCCGCGCCGGCGATCAGTTCGCTCATGATCCCGCTGACGCCGCCGATCTCCGGGGCCAGCCACGGCAGGACCGTGAAGGGAAACAGGAAGCTGGCGATCATGCTCCCGATGTTCGTCAGCGCGACGACCATGATGAGCCGGAACAGCGGCACGTCGAACATCCGGCCGAGCAGGTCCCGGATGGGACTCTCCTCGTCGTTCAGGATCTCGTTCAGCCGGCCGACGTCGCCGATGTCGACGGCCGTGTGCCGGAGTTCGACGTAGCCGGCGAACCAGCCCGGGGCGAGCAGCGGGTTGACGCTGGTGAGCCACGCGACCGCGCCGCCGACGCCCGCGCTGGTCCAGCGCGCGCCGGCCAGCTTCGCCAGCGTGAACGCGAAGAAGCCGTTGAACAGGAACCAGGCGACGAACAGCTTCAGCAGGAACGCGTCGTTGACCCCGGCCATGACGAGCAGGAAGAAGAAGGCCAGGAACCCGAGGGTAAAGAGGTAGCCAAGCAGTTTGAACGGGGAGAACCGCGACCCCGACTCCGTCCCGACGAGGCTCTCCATCGGCGGGAGCGACGAGGGGTTTTCGAGGTAGCGCTCGATCCCCTCGCGGTGGCCCGCGCCGACGACGGCGACGACGTGGTACCCCTGCTCGCGGAGCCCGATCAGCCTGTGGGCGATGAACGCGTCGCGCTCGTCGATGAGCGCCTCCGCGCCGCCGGGGCTGAACCGGCGGAACTCCTCTATCATCGCGGTGACGACGTCGGCGTCGGTGATGTCGTCCATCGAGAACTCCTCCTCCGGTTCGGACCCGAACCCGAACAGCCCCAGAAAGAGGCTGCCGACCATCTTCAGCTTCTCCACGAACGTCATCCGCGCCCAGAAGCGCTGGATCGTCACCTGGATGTCCCGGTCGACCAGCGCGACGCCGAGGCCCAAGTCCTCGGCCGTGTCGATGGCGGCTTTCATGTCCGCGCCCGGTTCGATGTCGAACCGGTCGCCGAGCCGCGTCTGGACGTAGGAGAGCATCCAGTAGGCGAGGAACTGGAACACCGTGTTGCCCCGGAGGAGGTCGCGGGCCTCGATGTCCTGTCCCGTGCCCTCGCCTTTCATCTGCTGGTAGCGCCCCTCGTCGAGTTCGACCGCGACCACGTCGGGCCGTTCCGTCTCGACGGTCCGCTCCACTTCCTCGACGCTGTCGGCGGAGACGTGCGCCGTCCCGACGACCGTGACCCGGCCGTCGCCCGAGGGCGGGGACGACGACCGGAGGGAGGACGACGACTCCGCTTCGTCAGTCATGCCGTTCGCTATTCGGGCACGGCTTTTACCGTTGTCGGAGCGCGGAACGCCGCGCTCGAACCCGCATCGGAGCGGAACGCCACGTTCTTTCAGCCGCCCGGGAAAGGGTCGGGCATGCCGAGCCTGATGGAGACGTACATCGAGAACCGCGAGATGGTCCAGCCCAACCACGCGAACAACCTCGATACCGTCCACGGCGGGAACGTGATGAAGTGGATGGACGAGGTGGGGGCGATGTCGGCCATGCGCTTCGCGGGGAAGGCCTGCGTCACCGCCCGGGTCAACGAGATGGACTTCCGCCGGCCGATCCTCGTCGGCGACACCGCGGTGATCGAGGCGTACGTGTACGACGCGGGGGAGACGAGCGTCCACGTCCACCTGCGCGCGTTCCGCGAGAACCCCCGGACCCGGGAGCGGGAACCGACCACCGAATCGTACTTCGTCTACGTCGGGATCGACGAGTCCGGCGACCCCTCCCCCGTGCCGGACCTCGTCGTCGACAGCGAGGAGGGAAAGCGCCGCCGCCGCGAGGCCGTCGAAGGACTCGACGCCTGAGAACGCTTATTCCCCGGCGCGGCGTAGACCGTGCCATGGCTCTCGAAGCGGACGCACCGATGCCGCCGGAACTGCAGGAGACGGACCCCGAGTCGTACGACGACGCCAGCGTCGAGGGGCAGAGCGACTACCACCGCGACGACCTGGAGGCGTTTCTCAAACAGGGCGCGTGGGAGGACGCCTTCGACGAGTGGGCCGCCCAGTCCGACATGGACGAGGCGGAGTTCGAGGTCGCGACCGACCTCGAACTGTTCCGGGAGTTCGACTTCTTCTGGGACGACTTCGCCGACAGGGTCGGCTACCACGCCCCCGGGATCCCCGAGGACTGGCGCGAACGGGAGTACCACCCCGAACTCGACTCCTGGGGTACCGTCTCGTCGATCAACGCGGGGCTGACCGAACTGGGACAGGTCGTCAGCGAGACGCTGAAACAGGAGTACGTCGACTGGGAGGCCGAGTACAGCGCGCCCGACGACCTCCCGGACTTCGAGTAGCCGCGACGGCCGGAAAACCGGTCGTGGTCCACCCGTCGCCGGAACTGAATACCCGTCCCCGGCGTGGGCGGTGGGTGCCTCTCGTTCGTGCCCGAATCGTCGTTCCGTCGGCCCGCAGATGGCGTCTCCCGGCGTCCCGTGCCCGCGGAACCCCGCGTACCCCCGACCGCGGACGGACGCCGCGAACTCCCCGTCCCCGTCGGCCCCGGAGTCGCCCCGTTTTCCCCGAGTGAACCCTTTCACGGCGGACAAAAGGGGTTTGTGACAAACCCGTCCAAACGAACCCCAACCGCTCGCCGGAGCGGCTTGATCGGACCAGCAGGTCGAGCGGAGCGAACAGACGGCGCGTGGGACGGACGCGGTGCGGCGCGCCGTGCTCCCGCCCGGACCGGCACCGCGCGACCGTTTCAGGTCACGGCGGGGCTGGCCCCGGAATGGGACATAAACCTCCGGGCGGGCGGACCGCCCGGCTACCGGGGAGCGTCCCGCCGTTCGGTTCGACGCGTGTGCGACTCAGTAACATGCCAAAACTATATCGCCGGCGGCGTCGACCCGCGAACCGTGCCACGGATTCATCTCCTCGACCACGGCTACCTCGAAGTGGACGAACGGTTTCACTACCCGATGACGGACCTGGCGACGCGGTCGAACCCGTCGCCGACGGTAGATCGGATACGGATCCCGTCGTTCTCGCTCGTGTACGAGGACGACGCGAACACCGTCGTCGTCGACACGGGCGGCCACCCCGACGGAATGGACGGGTACTGGCCCGAGTGGCTGCGGGAGACGGTGTCGTGGACGGGCGACGACGAACACCTGTTCGAGAACCGGCTCGAACAGATCGGGCTCGCACCGGGGGACGTGGACGCCGTCGTCCAGACGCACCTCCACAACGACCACGCGGGCAACCTCCGCCTGTTCGCCGGGAGCGACGTGCCGGTGTACGCACACCGCGAGGAACTGGAGTGGGCGTTCTACGCCGCGAACGTCGTTCGGGAGCCACAGGCCCGTGGCGCGTACGTGCCCGCGGACTACGACCACGACCTCGACTGGCGGCCCCTGTCGGGCGATCGCGGCCAGGTCGTTCCCGGGGTCGAGTGGATCCACCTCCCCGGCCACGCGCCCGGCATGACTGGACTGCTGTTCACCGAACTCGACGAACCGCTCTTCCTCGTCGGGGACGCGGCGTTCCGCGAGGGCAACGTGTTCCCCGACGCGGTCCAGCCGGGCGCGAACTGGGACCACGCCGACTGGGCGGACGTCGCCGTCCCCCGGATCCGGGAGGTCGTCGACGAATCCGACCCGAACGTCATCTACGGCCACGACCCCGACACGTTCGACCGGTACGACGGCTACGCTGACGTCGGCCAGGTCGGCGACACGTCGTTCAACTGACAGGAGCGACACGTTAGGTAGCTCCGACGCGTAACGCGCTCAATGCCGATCATCGCGGAGTTCAGTCATCCCGCCTCGGAGTTCGTGCTCGGGCGGGCCGTGTCGAAGTACCCGGACGTCACCGTGGAGGTCGAGCGGATCGTGGCCGACACGGCCGACCGCGTGACGCCGTTTTACTGGGCCACCGGCGACGAGATAGAGGGGTTTCACGAGACGCTGACGACCGACCCGACCGTCGACGACGTCCGCGTGCTCGACGAGGACGGCGACGGCCGGTTCTACCGCGCGGAGTGGTCGGCGAACGTGGAACCCCTGGTGTACGCGCTCCGGGACGCGGAGGCGTCCATCCTGAGCGCGGTCGCCACCGACGGCGTGTGGCACGTCCGGATCCTCTTTCCGGACCACGACTCGCTCTCCGAGTTCCACGACATCTGCGCGACGTACGACCTCGGCTTCGAACTGCTCCGCCTGTACGAAGCCGAGGGGTCGAGCGACCCAGCGGAGCAGCGGCTGACGGACGAGCAGCGGGAGACGCTCGAACTCGCGCTCGACCGCGGCTACTTCGAGGTCCCGCGGCGGGTGACGACCGACGACCTCGCCGAGGAACTCGGAGTCTCGACCAACGCCGTCTCGAAGCGCCTGCGCCGGGGGCACGAGACCGTCCTTCGGGAGGCGTTCGAGGGGGTCGCCGGCGCCGAGGAGCGGGAGGGGATATAAACCCGTTCGAAATCGAGCCGATCCGAGCATCAGTCGATCCCGCCTACGATACGTCGATGGAAGTCGACCACAGCCGTTCGGAGACGGACGGGGGCGACGGCGAGTTGGACCGGATCGGGGAACTGTTCGACGCGCTCGCGGAGCCCGCGCGACGACGGATCCTCGAACGGGTCGACGCCGCGGACGACGCGCTCCGGGTCGAGACCCTGGCCGGCCAGCTCGCGGACGGCACGGAGGAGCTACCGGCCGTCCGCGCGTCGCTCGCACACGTTCACCTGCCGAAGCTGAACGAGTACGGGATCGTGGAGTACGACAGCGACGCGCTCGCCGTGGAGTCGGTTCCGGCGACGGGGCGGGCGCTCGGCCTCGTCGGGACGGCGTCGGGCGACCCCGACCGGTAGCCGACGGCGGGGGCCGACGAGACGTGTTCGATCCAGTTAGTGCGGGTGTCGATGGCAAGCGCGGCTATTTTCGATCGTCCGTCCAGTTAGATCCGCAACACGGCCGAGCTTCCGGCTGATAACGTTATATACCTCCGCGACGTTGGGCCGTGTATGGGCACAGCGCTCCGAACTCCGAGCCGGCGCAAGTGCGAACGGTGTGGCCGCAGCGAACGCTGGGACGAGGACGCCGAAACCTGGCGCATCCGCGTGGAGGACGGCGAGCGACTGGTCGGGAACCCCCACTGCATCCACGAGTGGGACATCACGGGGTCGTTCACGCCGATCGAGTGACCGTCGACTGCGACTTTTCAGCGGTTCCTTCCGCCCGCCGCGACTTCGAACCCCGAGACGTATCGGCGGGTCCGCGCGGGCGGGTGTGGCGGGTTGACGCCCCGGGCGTGAAAAGCAACCCTTAAACCTCGCGCGGGGGTTCGTCAGGGTATGGCCGGTACTATCGAAGTGCTCGTTCCCGGCGGCGAGGCCAACCCTGGCCCGCCGCTCGGACCCGAGCTCGGACCGACGCCTGTCGACGTACAGGCCGTCGTCGGTGAGATCAACGACCAGACCGAAGCGTTCGACGGCACGGAAGTGCCCGTCACCGTCGAGTACGAGGACGACGGCTCCTTCGAGATCGAGGTCGGCGTCCCGCCGACGGCGGAACTGATCAAGGACGAGGCCGGTTTCGAGACCGGCAGCGGCGAACCCCAGGAGACCTTCGTCGCCGACCTCTCGGTCGACCAGGTCAAGCAGATCGCGGAGCAGAAACACCCCGACCTGCTCTCCTACGACCTGAAGAACGCCGCGAAGGAGGTCGTCGGCACCTGCACCTCGCTGGGCGTCACCATCGAGGGCGAGAACCCCCGCGAGTTCAAGGAGAAGATCGACGCCGGCGAGTACGACGAGTACTTCGCCGAGGAAGCCGCGGCGTAACGCCGGTTCTCACTTTCCGACGCAGTTCCCCGTAGCCGCCGCTGTGTTCGGGCGGCGGTCACACCGCGACGAGCACCGCCGCGTACGCGGCGGCACCGACAAGGAAGTAGCCGAAGCGGCTCTCCCGCTCGGTCGGGAGCTCCTCCTTGATGACGTTCAGCACGACGCCGCCGCCGACGAACGCGTACGCCGCGAGAACGGCGGCCTCGTCGACCTCGACTACGAGCGCGAGCCCCCACCCCGCGAGGATCGCCGCCGAGAGGACCCACCGCCCCCACCGGTCGTAGCCGGCGGCGTGATGCCGGCGCAGACCGTCGTCATTGACGACGAAGTGAAACCCCATCGCCACCGCGAACAGGACGATCCCCTCCCCCTGCCTAGCGTAGCCCACGAGCAGGTAGCCGATAGTCGCGTTGAGCAGGCCGTACGACAGGAGTTGGACCCACAGTACCGTCCCCGCCGCCGGGTCGTCGTCCGGACGGCCGTCGGCGGCGTCGCTGGCGGTCCGCGCGTAGCGCTCCAGCCCGTAGAACAGGACGAACCCGGCCAGCGCGATCAGGTAGGCGTGGTGGGCGAAGGCGTCGACGACGGGGTGGTCGGTCGCCTCGATGGCCGCCTGCCCCGCGCCGAGTTCCGGCAGCACGTGGACGAACACGTACGCGACCGAGACGCCGCCGCCGAGGGACAGCCACCCGCTCCGCGGGACCACCGCGCTCAACTGGAGGTGCTTCGCCGCGGCGTGGATGACGGCGAGTCCGAGGGCGAGCGCGGCCGTCGTCGGGACGTGACCCGTCATACCGGCCGGACGACGGCGCGACCCAAAGGCCCGTGGGGAGGGTAGCGGGGCGCTACGGCGGGCTTTCGCTTCGACGGGTTTAAGTTCGACATGGGCCACTGTCCGAACGAGACAGGCTTCGCCTGTTTCACTGACCCGTAGGAGCATTCCTGCGCACTACGGAGGTGAACGATGGCAGACCAGGAGATAGAGCAAGCAGTATCCCGCGCACTCGAGGACGCCCCCGAGCGGAACTTCCGTGAGACGGTGGACCTCGCGATCAACTTGCGCGATCTAGACCTTAACGAACCGTCGAACCGTGTAGACGAAAGTATCGTCCTGCCGTCCGGGACGGGCCAAGAGACGCAGATCGTCGTGTTCGCGGAGGGCGAGACCGCCCTCCGCGCCGAGGACGTCGCCGACGACGTCCTCGACGGCGACGAACTGGCCGACCTGGGCGACGACGACGACGCGGCGAAGGACCTCGCCGAGGAGACCGACTTCTTCGTCGCCGAGGAGGCGCTGATGCAGGACATCGGCCGCTACCTCGGTACCATCCTCGGCCCGCGAGGGAAGATGCCGACGCCGCTGTCCCCGGACGACGACGTCGTCGAAACGGTCAACCGAATGAAAAACACCGTCCAGCTTCGCAGCGGCGACCGCCGGACGTTCCACACCCGCGTCGGCGCGGAGGACATGTCCGCCGAGGGGATCGCGGACAACATCGACGTCATCATGCGCCGCCTGCACGCCGACCTGGAGAAGGGGCCGCTCAACATCGACACGGTGTTCGTCAAGACGACGATGGGCCCCGCCGTGGAGGTGGCCTGATATGAGCGCCGGAGCGGAACGCAAGACCCAGAACCTGCCCGAGTGGAAGCGGGAGGAGGTCGACGATCTGGTCGACCTCGTCGAGAGCTACGAGAGCGTCGGCGTCGTCAACATCGCCGGCATCCCGAGCCGCCAGCTCCAGGACATGCGCCGTGGCCTGCACGGCACCGCGGAGCTGCGCGTCAGTCGGAACACGCTGCTCGTCCGCGCCCTCGAAGAGGTCGAGGGCGGGCTGGAGCAGCTCACCGACGACATCGAGGGACAGGTCGGCCTGATCGGGACGAACGAGAACCCGTTCTCGCTGTACCAGGAGCTCGAGGCCTCGAAGACCCCCGCACCGATCGGCGCGGGCGAGGTCGCGCCCAACGACATCGTCATCCCCGAGGGTGACACGGGCGTCGACCCGGGCCCGTTCGTCGGCGAACTCCAGAACGTCGGCGCGTCGGCCCGCATCATGGAGGGCTCGATCCAGGTCACAGAGGACAGCACCGTCCTCGAACAGGGCGAGGAGGTCTCGCCCGACCTGGAGAACGTCCTGAACGAGCTCGGCATCGAGCCGAAGGAAGTCGGGCTGGACCTGCGCTCCGTCGTGAGCGAGGGCGTCCTGTTCGACCCCGAGGACCTGGACATCGACGTCGAGCAGTACCGCAGCGACGTGTCGACGGCCGCCGCGCGCGCCCGGAACCTCGCGGTCAACGCCGAGTACCCGACCGCGCAGACGGTCCCGACGCTCGTCTCGAAGGCGACGGGCGAGGCCAAGAGCCTCGGCCTGCAGGCCTCCATCGAGAGCCCCGACCTCGCCGACGACCTCGTGGCCAAGGCGGACGCACAGGTGCGTGCGCTGGCCGCGCAGGTCGACGACGAGGAGGCGCTCCCCGAGGAGCTGCAGGACGTCGAGGCCCCCGCCGCGGGCGGTGCGGCCGAGGCCGACGAGGAAGAGGAATCGACTGACGAGGACGGCGACGCCGACGCCGGTGCGGAGGAGTCCGAGGCGGCCGACGAGGCCGACGACGATGACGACGAGGACTCCGCCGCGGAAGGACTCGGCGACATGTTCGGATAACAATGGAGTACGTTTACGCAGCACTCATCCTGAACGAGACTGGCGAAGAGCTCAACGAAGACAACATCACCGGCGTCCTCGAGGCCGCCGGCGTCGACGTGCAGGAGTCCCGCGTCAAGGCCCTCGTGGCCGCGCTGGAGGACGTCGACATCGACGAGGCGGTCGCCGAGGCCGCCGCAGTCCCCGCCGGCGGTGCCGCCGCGGCACCCGCCGAGGGTGGCGACGAGGAGGCCGCCGACGAGGGCGGCGACGAGGAGACCGAAGAGGCCGAGGAGGACCTGCCGGACACGCAGGACGACGACGACGAGGACGACGGCGACGACGAGGCCAGCGGCGAGGGCCTCGGCGAACTCTTCGGTTAAGCCGCGATCACAACTCACACGTTTTTATCGACGCCGACCCGGTAGCCGCGGCTGCGCGATCCCGCGAGCGCCGCGGGCGGCGAACGTTCAAATACGAGGCCGCGGCCAGCGGGGGGCGATGGACCTCGTCGGCATCAGGGTAGTCGTCGCGCCGGGCAGCGCCGCGGCCGTGCTCGCGTTCGTCCTCGGCGGCGTCGCGCTCGGGACGGTCAGCGGCCTGACGCCCGGGCTCCACGCCAACAACTTCGCGCTCGTCCTCGCCGCGGCGGCCGGCGAGATACCCGGCCCGCCGCTCCTGCTCGGCGTGGCGATGCTGTCGGCGGGGGTTGTCCACACGTTCCTCGACGCGGTGCCCGCGCTGGCGCTCGGCGTGCCCGACGCGGCGATGGCGGCGACGGCGCTCCCCGGCCACCGCCTCGTCATCGCCGGCCAGGGGTACGAGGCGGTCCGGCTCTCGGCGCTCGGGAGCGGGCTGGCCGTCGCGGTCGCGCTCCCGCTCGCGGTGCCGGTGACCGAGGCGATGACTGCGGTGTATCCGACGCTGCGCGCGCACCTACCCCTGGTTCTCGGCGGCGTGGTCGTCCTGCTGGCCGCGACGGAGCGGTCGGTCCGCGCGGCGGCGGCCGGCCTCGCGACGTTCGCGGCTAGTGCCGCGCTCGGGGCGCTGACGCTCGATCTCTCGCCGGCCGCGCCGCTCTCCGCCGGCGGGATGCTGACGCCGCTGTTCGCCGGGCTGTTCGGCGCGCCCGTGCTCGTCGACGCGCTGGACGGTGCCGGCGTGCCGCCGCAGGCCGACCCGACCGTCGCCTCATCGCGGCGGGCGGTGTTCGGGATGGCCGCGGCCGGAGCGCTCGCGGGCGCGGCGGTGGGCTACCTCCCCGGCGTGTCGAGCGCCATCGCCGCGGTGGCCGTGTTGGCGCTCGCGCCCGGCGGGGCCGGCGACAGGGGATACATCGTGGCGACCAGCGGGGTCAACACGGCCAACACCGTCTTCGCCCTCTTCGCGCTCGTCGCCATCCGCCAGCCACGGACCGGCGTGCTCGTCGCGTTCGACGAGGTCGGCGCGCCGCTGAACCTGCCGCTGCTCGTCGGCACCGCGGCGCTGGCGAGCGTCGCGGGGTTCTGTCTCGTGCTCGCGCTCGGGGACCGGTACCTGCGGGTCGTCGGGCGGATGGACTACCGCCGGCTCTCGCTCACCGTGCTCGCGCTGCTGGTCTGTCTCTCCGCGCTGTTCGCGGGGATCGTCGGCGTCGCGGCGTTCGCCGTCAGCGCCGCGCTCGGGCTGGTGCCCGTTCGCCTCGGCGTGCGGCGGGTTCACCTCATGGGCGTGCTCATCGGGCCGCTGGCGCTCGGACTCTGACGCTCGACTGGACCGATAGTTTCCCGACGCGAAAAACAACGGTTAAAAGTGGCCGGGCGGTACGGGTGTGTATGAGCGAGTCGGAACAGAAACGAGCGCAGAAGTGTGTCTCCTGCGGGATCAACATCTCGGGGACGACCGCCGCCGCGTTCAAGTGTCCGGACTGTGGGCACCAGATCTACCGGTGTTCGAAGTGTCGCAAGCAGAGCAACCTCTACAAGTGCCCGGACTGCGGGTTCACGGGACCGTAACCATGGGGAAGGTAGCCGCCAAGATCAAGGTCATGCCGCAGAGCCCGGACGTCGACCTGGACGACCTCCAGGAGCGTCTGGAGAACACCCTGCCGGAGGGCGCGAAGATAAACGGCGTCGAGCGCGACGAGGTCGCGTTCGGGCTCGTCGCCCTCTACCCGACCGTCATCGTCCCCGACGACGCGGGCGGGACGGAGGCCGTCGAGGAGGAGTTCGGCAACGTCGACGGCGTCGAGAGCGTCGAAGTCGAGAACGTCGGCCGGATATAACGACGCGCACGCGAACCGAGCGCTCGGTTCGTTCCTTTTCACCCGTTCGTCGCGCACCGACCGCGACACGCGGGTAACTCACGACGGACAGCCGAGGGTTTATCCGCGAAGCCGGGACCACACCCGCCGTGACCTGACGACTCGTCGTGAGGGGGACGGGGCGGGAGCGCGGGACACCCCTCGCGGACCGGCGCGCCGCCTGCACGCTATTCCAAGGCCGACTCCATCGCCTGTCGGAGGTCGGCTTTCAGGTCCTCGACGTGTTCGACCCCGACGCTCGCCCGGATGAGGCCGTCGGAGAGCCCGGCCGCGACGCGCTCCTCGCGGGGGATCGAGGCGTGGGTCATGGTCGCGGGCTGCTCGATGAGGCTCTCGACGCCGCCGAGGCTCTCCGCGAGCGTGAACACGTCGGTGCTGGAGACGAACTCGGCGGCCTCGTCGAGGCTGGCGTCGAGTTCGAAGCTGAGCATCCCGCCGAAGTCGTCCATCTGCTCGGCGGCGACGTCGTGGCCCGGGTGGGACTCCAGCCCGGGGTAGTACACGGTGTCGACGTCGGGGTGGTCGTCGAGCCACGCGGCCAGTTCCCGGGCGTTGTCGCAGTGGCGGTCCATCCTGACGGGGAGCGTCTTCGTGCCTCGGAGGACGAGGAAACACTCGTGAGGCCCGGGCGTCGCGCCGACGCTGTTCTGGTAGAAGCCGAAGCGCTCGTCCAGTTCGTCGTCGTTCGTCAGCAAGGCTCCCCCGACGACGTCGGAGTGGCCGCCGAGGTACTTCGTCAGCGAGTGCGTGACCACGTCAGCGCCGAGGTCCAGCGGGCGCTGGAGGTACGGCGTGGCGAACGTGTTGTCGATGGCACAGAGCGCGTCGTGGTCGTGGGCTATCTCGGCCGCCCCCGCGATGTCGACGATAGACATAAGCGGGTTTGTCGGCGTCTCCAGCCACAGCAGCGCCGTCTCGTCGCGGAACGCCGCCTCGATGGCGTCCAGGTCGGTCATGTCGACGTAGGAAAACTCCACGTCGTACTGCGTGTACACCTGGTCGAAGATGCGTCGTGTCCCGCCGTAGATGTCCTCGCCGCTGACGACGTGGTCGCCCGCCTCCAGCAGGTTGAGAACGGTGTTTATCGCGCCCATCCCCGAGGAGAAACAGCGGCCGTGCTCGGCGTTCTCCAGGCTGGCGAGGTTCGCTTCGAGGTCGGTGCGGGTGGGGTTGCCCGTCCGGGAGTACTCGTAACCGCGGTGGTCGCCGGGGGCGTCCTGCTCGTAGGTGGAGTTGGCGTGGATCGGCGTCATCAGCGCGCCGGTCTCCTCGTCGGGCTCCTGGCCCGCGTGGATCGACCGCGTCTCGATGCGGAAGTCGTCGTCGGACATGGTCGCCACAACGGGGCGGCCGCGGAAAGTAGTACCTCTCTCGTCCCGTGTGCCGAACGGTGTGGCGGTCGCGAACGGACCGACGAGGCGGGAACGCACCTTTTATAACCGTCAGCGGACAAGGACAGGGCACGACTATGCCGAACTCCGACGGCCCTCGCAAGAAAACACGGAACAAACTCTCGAACGACCCCCGCGACCGCGGCACGTCGCCGCCCCAGCGAGCGATCCAGGACTTCGAGGCGGGCCAGAAGGTCCACCTGAAGATCGACCCGAGCGTGCCGGACGGCCGCTTCCACCCCCGCTTCGACGGACGGACGGGTGAGGTCGAGGGCGAGCAGGGGAGCTGTTTCAAGGTCGCCATCAACGACGGCGGCAAGGACAAGACCCTGATCGTCGCCCCGCAGCACCTGCGCGCACAGCAGTAGCATGACCATCTTCAAAGAGAAGGTAGACGAGGACTACCTCACCATCTCCGAGGCCAAGGAGCTGCTCGCCGACGTGGAGGCGGAGCGGGCCGCCGACGAGGACCGCGAGATGCGGTACGAGCTCGCCCGAGCGATCGAGCACGTGAACCGCTTTGCCCTCCTCACGCCGGAGGAGTCACGCGAACTGGTCGAGGAGCTGCTCGAACTGGAGAAGGTCGACGAGGCGACCGCGTACAAGATCGCCGACCTGCTGCCGCGGGACCGGGACGAGCTCCGCGCCGTGTTCGCACAGGAGCGGTACTCCCTGTCGGGCGAGGAGTTGGACGACGTGCTGAACGTCGTCGCCAAGTACGTCTGATCGGCACGCGATTTCTCCGCGGGCGACGGTTTAAGTGTCCGGTCGCCGTACGCGTACGTCAGGATGACCAACACCGACAGCGACGAGTCGGCGGTCCGCCGGGCAGTGTTGCTGGATTACATGCCACACGGGCGGGCGGACGACGACAGGCCGCAGTACCAGAAGCCGCCGCTGGCGTACGCGGTCGGGAAGGAGGACTTCGAGCTTTTCGAGATCGTCTTCGAGGAGGACGCGGACGCCGCTATCGGTGACACGGTCGTCGTGGAACCGCGGGAGGAACGCGAGGAGATCGACCGGATTCGAACGGTCGAGTACGAGGACCTGTCCGGTGGGGCACAGTCGGAACTCGAGTACGTCATCGAGGAGGTAGTGACGGAACACGAGGAGCGGTTCGTCGACTTCTACAACGACGCCCAGCCGATCACTCTGCGGCTCCACCAGCTCAACCTGCTGCCCGGGATCGGCAAGAAGCTCCGGAACAACGTGTTGGACGAGCGAAAGCGGGGTCGGTTCGAGAGCTTCGAGGACCTAGAGGAGCGGATCGCCGGCCTGCACGACCCGAAGGGCGTGCTGGCAGAGCGGATCCTGGAGGAGATCCGGGACGAGGACCTGAAGTACCGGGCGTTCGTCGGGCGGGACGGCGACGGCGAGTAACCTCGCTCTCCCGGAGGGTTTTAAACCGTCCGTTGCATACCGGCGGGTAACCGAATGAGAGACCCAGACGGACTCCTGGCGCGGGCGGGAGTCAGCGGGGACCCGAACCGCGACCAGCACTTCCTGGTCGACGACCGCGTGCTGGACCGCCTCCCGTCGTACGCGGTCGACGCCGGGGCCGACTGCTCGCACGTTCTGGAGATCGGCGCGGGCACCGGCGCGCTGACCGACAGGCTGCTCGGCGTCGCCGACAGGGTGACGGCGATAGAGCGGGACCCGGAGCTGGCCGCCTTCCTGCGCGAGGAGTTCGCCGCGGAGATCGACGCCGGCGATCTCGTCGTGGTCGAGGGCGACGCGCTGGACGTCGACCTGCCGGAGTTCACCGCGTCAGTGTCGAACCTGCCCTACGGCGCGTCCAGCGAGATCGCCTTCCGGCTGTTGCCCCTCGGGAAACCGCTCGTGTTGATGTTCCAGACGGAGTTCGCCGAGCGGATGGCGGCCGCCCCCGGGAGCGACGAGTACGGGCGGCTCTCGGTGTCGGCGGGCCACTACGCGGAGGTGGAGGTCGTCGAGACCGTGCCGAAGGAGGCGTTCTCGCCGCCGCCGGCCGTCGAGAGCGCGGTCGTGCGGACGACGCCGCGGGAGCCCGAATACGAGGTCGAGGACGACGAGTTCTTCCTGCGGTTCGTGAAGGCGCTTTTCACCCAGCGGCGCAAGACGATGCGCAACGCGGTCCGGAACACCGCCCACATCTCGGGGCTCGACGACCCGGACGCCGTGGTCGAGGCGGCCGACGAGTCGCTGATGAGCAGGCGGGCGGGGACCGTGACGCCCGCGGAGTTCGCGGCGCTGGCGACGCTGGCGGCGGACGTCGGGGTGGTCGAGGATGCTGGCTAGCCTCGCGGAGTCGGTGAACCAACTATCGGACGTGTTCCAGTCCGTCGAGGCGCGGGTGGCGATCACCGCACTCTGTCTCGTCGCCGTGTTCACGGTCGCACGGCTGTCGCGGGTCGCACAGGCCAAACTGAGCGCGTACGTCAAGCCGATCTGGGCCGACGTCGTCACGACCGTCGGGTTCGTCGTCGGCTTCCTCGGCGCGGCGCTTGTCAGCGTCGGCGTCTGGGGGCAAGCGGACCTGGCCAGCGACGCAGTCGGCCGGTTAGGGCTGGGCAGCGAGGCGATCCCCGACATCGCGTTCACGTTGGTCGTCATCGTGGGCACGCACGTCCTGATCCGCTTCACGAAGCGCCTGCTGGCGGAGCTTCAGGGGTCCAGCCACGCGGTCTCGGAGCACCAGCGGGAGATCACGCTCCGGCTGACCCAGGTGATCCTCTGGTCGCTGGCGATCATCGTCGTCCTCGGCGTGTGGGACTTCGACCTGTCGGGGCTGCTCGTCGGGGCCGGCTTCCTCGGCATCATCGTCGGCATGGCGGCCAGACAGACGCTCGGCGCGATGCTCGCCGGGTTCGTACTGATGTTCGCCCGGCCGTTCGAGATCGGCGACTGGGTCGAGATCGGCGAGGAGGAGGGGATCGTCACGGACATCACCATCGTCAACACGCGCATCCAGACGTTCGACGGGGAGTACGTGATGATCCCCAACGACGTGGTGTCGGGCAACACGATAATCAACCGGACGCGGAAGGGACGGCTCCGGCTGGAAGTCGAGGTCGGCGTCGACTACGAGGCCGACGTGGAGCGCGCCTCGAAGGTGTCGAAGGCCGCGATGGGCGAGGTCGACGAGGTGCTCACGGTGCCGACGCCACAGGTTGTCACCAAGCGGTTCGACGACTCGTCGGTCGTCCTCGGCCTACGGTTCTGGATCGACAAGCCCAGCGCCCGCCGCAAATGGCGCGCCCGAACGGGGGTCATCCAGAACGTGAAGTCGGCGTTCGCGGAGGACGGCATCAAGATCCCGTTCCCGCAGCGCGAACTCATGGGCCGCGAGGAGACCGAGGGGTTCCGCACCGCCGAGCGCCGCGAGGCAGCCCCGACGGCGACCGACGGCGGGGACGAATGACGGATCTGGCCGACCGCCGCGGGCTGGAGACGGAGGTGTATCAGCCGGCGGAGGACTCGGACCTCCTTGCGACCGCGGCGGTCGAGGCGGTCGCGGCCGGCGACAGGGTGCTGGACGTCGGGACCGGGTCGGGGTACGTCGCGGGGACGGTCGCCGCCGAGACCGGCGCGCGCGTCGTCGCGTCGGACCTGAACCCCCACGCGTGTCGGCAGGCCCGGGAGCGCGCGGCCGAGGCGGGCGTCGACCTCGACGTGGTGCGGGCGGACCTCGTCGCTCCCTTCCGGGACGGCGCGTTCGACGCCGTCCTGTTCAACCCGCCGTACCTCCCGGCGAACGAGGAGGCAGAGCGCGACGACTGGATGGAGGTGGCGCTGTCGGGCGGCGAGACGGGGCGGGCGGTCGTCGACCCGTTCCTCGACGCGGTCGGGCGCGTCCTCGCGCCGTCGGGCGTCGTCCTGTTGCTGGTGAGCAGTCTCACTGGGGTCGACGAGGTGCTGGCCCGCGCGGCCGACCGCGGGTTCGCCGCCGAGACGGTCGCCGAGGAGTCGTTCCCGTTCGAGACGCTGACCGTGCAGGCGCTCCGGCGGGACTGACCGGCGGCGCGCGTCGCTCGCGACGACCGGAACGTGTCCCTTGCCAACCATTGTCATAACTACAGCGCATTTACTGGAAGGAGAAATATTATAGGGCATCATGTCCTAGCCGTAGCTACCAATGACGGAACTCGTAGCGGCCTCCCCGGGGCTGTTCCCGCTCCCGGACTGGGCGAAAGACGACCTTTCGGACCTGAAAGGACACCAGAAGCACGACCTGATAAGCGGTAACGAGGGCGACGACATCGTCGCGACGTACGACGAGGCGCGCGCCGAAGTCGTCGACCTCCAGACCGAAGCCGGCCTCGACCTGGTCGGCGAGGGGCAACTGCGCTGGGACGACATGCTCGCGCACCCGCTGGCCGTCCACGACAACGTGGAGACCCGCGGCATCGTGCGCTACTACGACAACAACAACTTCTACCGCGACCCCGTCGTCACGGGCGACCTGACGTTCGACGGCGACGTGGCCGCGGAACTGGAGGCCGCCGCCGAGCGCACCGACTCGCTGCAGGCGGTGCTCCCCGGTCCGTACTCGCTGGCCGACCTCGCGACCGACGAGCACTACGGCGACGAGGCCGAGTTCCTCGACGCGGTCGCCGACTTCCTCGCCGACGAGGCGGACGCGTTCCCCGACGTCGAGACGCTGTTCCTGCTGGAGCCGTCGCTCGTCGAGAACCCGCCCGAGGACGGCGAAGACGAGCGCGCCAGCGAGGCTATCGACGCCGTCGCGAGCGCCGTCGACGCCGACGTGGTCGCCCACACCTACTGGGGCGCGCTCGACGAGAAGGTGTACGCCCACCTGCTCGACGCGGACGTCGACGCCGTCGGCTTCGACTTCGTGAACGAGCAGGAGGACAACCTGTACAACATCAACGAGTACGGCGCGACCGACGACGTGGCGCTCGGCCTCGTGAACGGGCAGAACACGCTCCAGGAGGAGCCCGACGCCATCCGCGAGCGCGTCGAGTGGGTGCAGGAACAGACCCCCGGCGCGGAGTTCGACCGCGCGTACCTCACCGTCAACACCGAGTCGTTCTACCTGCCGTACGCCGAGTTCGAGCGGAAACTGGCGGCGCTGGCCGAGGCCGCGTCGACCCAGGAGGTGACAGCATGACCAACGAGAACAAAGAGCAGTTCCGTCCGGCGGACCACCCGAACGACAGCTTCATCCTGACGACGGTCGTCGGGAGCTACCCCAAGCCGAAGTGGCTCGACCGCGCCCGCGACCTCTACGAGGACGAGGACGCCGACTTCGACGAGGACGCCTGGGAGGAAGCCAAGGACGACGGCTCGCGGCTCATCACCGAGGAGCACGAACGGGCCGGCCTCGACGTGGTCGTCGACGGCGAGATGCGCCGCAACGAGATGGTCGAGTTCTTCGCCGACCGCATCGAGGGCTACGAGTTCAAGGGTCCCGTCAAGGTGTGGGGCCACAACACCTTCGACAAGCCGAGCGTCGTCGACGACGTCGAGTACGACGAGTCGTGGCTCGTCGACGAGTACGAGTTCACCGCCGACGTCGCCGACCGCCCGGTGAAGGTGCCGATCACCGGTCCGTACACGCTCGCCTCCTGGTGTTTCAACGAGGCCTACGAGGACGACGCGGCGCTGGCCAACGACCTGGCCGACCTCGTCAACGAGGAGATAGAGAAACTCGTCGACGCCGGCGCGCGCTACATCCAGATCGACGAGCCGGCGCTGGCGACGACGCCGGACGACCACGCCATCGTCGGCGACTGCCTGGAGCGCATCGTCGACGACATCCCGGAGGACGTGCGCATCGGCCTGCACGTCTGCTACGGCGACTACTTCCGCATCTACCCGGAGATCCTCGAGTTCCCCGTCGACGAGTTCGACCTCGAACTCGCGAACGGCGACTACGAGCAACTCGACGTGTTCAAGGACCCCGAGTTCACGAAGGACCTGGCGCTCGGCGTCACCGACGTCCACGTCGCCGAGGTCGAGTCCGTCGAGGAGATAAAGGAAAACGTCAAGAAGGGCCTGGAGGTCGTCCCGCCCGAGCAACTCGTCGTCAGCCCGGACTGCGGGCTGAAGCTCCTGCCCCGCGAGGTCGCCTACGAGAAGATGGCCAACATGGTCGAGGCGACCCGCGAGGTCGAGGCCGAACTGGACGAGGGCGAGATAGACGTCGGGCGGAGCGCGGTCAGCGCCGACGACTGAGTGGCGGAGGAGTCAGCGGGAAGCCGCAGTCGCGCGGTGGTAGCCGACGACTGACGGCGGCGAATTTTTAGCCGTGTTAGACGACGCCGCGAGTCAGCGAGCCCAGCAGCGGCAGCGCCAGCGCCGACCCGACGGCGACGTATGCGGGCTGTCCGAGCGCGAGCAGTTCGCCGGCCCCCATCGCCGGCGACAGGAGGACGAACGTCGCCAGGACGATCACGCCGACGGCGACGCCCGCTGCGAGTGCGCGGGGGAGGCTCCGGCGGGTGAGTCCGACCAGCGCGCCCGCGAACACCAGGCCGAGCCAGTGGAGCCAGGCCACGCCGACGCCAGCCACGAGCGCGACCACCAGCGCGATCCGACGCCGCCGGTCGTCGGCCCGGAACGCAGCGACCCGGCGGTCGAGGGCGGCGAGCAGTCCGTCCCGGTCGCCCGGCGCGTCCGCCTCGCCGGATTCGGCCGTCGCGTCGCTCATTCTCCACCCCCCTCGACGGTCACGTCGGGGTCGCCGTCGGGCACCTCCCGCCGCATCGGCTTGTACTCGCCGTCCGCCCAGAGTTCGAGCTGGTCGTCGTAGTGCTCGGAGAAGTACGACCCGTCCTGGCCGCCGGGAATGACGCTGCGGGACTCGGCGTCGCCCATCGGGGTGATCATCCGCCAGCTACTGCCGGCCCCGCCCTCCTTGCGGTAGTTGAACACGGTGTACGCCGACCCGTCGGTCGGCAGCCGGTCGTAGTTCAGCGCCGACACCTGCCCGCCGAACTGGTGGTCGATCGCGGTGACGTTGTAGTCGCCGTAGGTCTCCCAGCCCGCGTCCTCGATGCGGTCGACGGCAGCGTCCATCGCCGTCGCGAGGACTTCCGCGCGGTCGCCGTCGAAGGCCGCGTGGTCGGCCGGCAGCGACACCAGCACGCGCTCCTGGGGCCAGTAGCTCTCGTCCAGCCCGAGCGCCTCGAAGTCGTCGGCCCAGGTCGCCCGGCGGAACTCCTCGTACCAGATCCGGAAGGCGAGGGCGGCCGCCGAGTCGCGGTCCATCCGGTAGTCCCAGTCGGCCATGGCGTCGAGCCAGGGGTCGGCCGCCGCGGGCATCCGGTCCCGGGCGTCGAGGACGGCGGGCACCAGTTCACGCGCCCGTATGTCCAGTGTGTCGTTCTGTAGCGACGCCATCCACTCGCGGTCGACGCCGCCGCCGTCCTCGACGACCCGGTCCAGCCACTCGTAGATGCGCTGGCCCCGGAACCCGGACGCGTACTCCTGCCCGATGGGGTACTTGGGGTCGTCCAGCGGCCGCTGGTTGGCGGTCCCGAGGTAGTCCGGGTTGTCGACGCCGGGCTTGTCCCCGAACGGGACGAACGCCTCGGCCTCGCCGTCGGCCTCCCACGTGGATACGCCGAACGGCTCGAACCCGTCCCACTCGACCGCGCCGGCGGAGCCGTCGAACACGCGGTCGCCGCGGACCACCTCGCCGTCGGCGCGGCGGATCGGTATCTTCCCGGTCGTGTGGTACAGCGTCTCGCCGTCGCGGTCGGCGTACATCGCGTTCTGCGTGGGCACGTCGAACCGGCGGAGCGCGTCGAGGAACTCCCCCTTGCTCCCGGCCCGGCTGAACCGGTAGATGGCCGCCGACTCGCGGGTGCCACCCATCCCGGTCCAGGCGACGCCGACGTGCTGGGTCTCGCCGTCGACCTCCCGGTCGAGGTAAGCGCCGTGGACGGTCTTCCTGACCGCCACCTCGCGGTCGTCGCCGCCCGCCACCTCGACGGTCCGGGTCTCCGTCTCGAACTCGCGCCACTCGCCGTCGTGGCGGTAGCGCTCGCCGGCGTCGTCGGTCTCGTAGGTGTAGAGGTCGACCACGTCCGCGCCGGTGTTCGTAAAGCCCCAGGCCCCCTGGTCGTTCTGCCCGGTGACGACAAAGGGGATCCCCGGGAACGTCGCGCCGCGGACGTCGACGCCGCCGGCGACGATGTGCTGTTCGTACCAGACCGGGGGCACCATCAGCGTGAGGTGCGGGTCGTACGCGAAGACGGGGCTGCCGCTCTCGGTGTGCTCGCCGCTCACCACCCAGTGGTTCGACCCGAGGAGGTCCGGCGGCTCGAACGCCGACAGCCAGTCCAGCAGTTCGGGGCCGGCGGCGTCGCCGACGCGGGCGTCGTCCCCGGACTCTGCCGCCCCGTGGACCTCGCCGCCCGTCCGCCCCTCCCGGATGATGGGCGAGTCGTGGGGGAGCCGCGCGGGGAACAGCTCCCGGTACGTTTCGGCGTCGAGTTCCTCCCGCAGGACGCCCCGCCGGAGCGTCTCGAAACTGCCCGTCAGCCCCCAGGACACCTGCTGGCCGACCAGCAGCGTGTCGAGCGTCTCCCACTCGCGGGGCTCGTACCCCAGGAGGCCGAACTCCAGGGGGAGCGGCCCGGCGTCGAGGTAGGCGTTGACGCCGTCCCGGAAGGCCGCCGCCAGTTCGGCCGCCCGCGTGCCCTCGATGGCCGACTGCGAGGCCTCCGCGGCCCCCCGGAAGTCCATCTTGGCGTGGAACCGGTCCGACTCCAGCGTCCGCTCGCCGAACGCCGCCGAGAGCGTCCCGTTCATCCGTCGGCGGATGAGGTCCATCTCGAACAGCCGGTCGGCCGCCTGCACGTAGCCGACGGCGAAGTACGCCGCGTCCTCGGTGTCGGCCTCGACGTGGGGCACGTGGTAGTCGTCGTACGTGACCGTCGCGGGGCCGTGCGGGCCCTCGACGGTGTCGGGGACCGACCGGCGGGCGCTCTCCCAGGCGCTCCCCGAGGGTGCCGCGAATCGGTCGAGCAGGTCGCCGGCGGGCGAGAGCGACGCCGCGCCCACGCCGCCGCCGACGACGGCGGCGAGCAGCGCCCGGCGGGTCCGGTCGATGTCCATACCACCCCGTGTGAGCGGGGAATCTTAAATCCCGGGCGGGTTTAGGCCGGCACCAGCAGGTACGCGACCAGTACGAGCGGCGCGGCGTACAGCACCGCGAGGAACGCGGGGCGGCTTCCCCGCCGCGTCACCGCAAGCGCGACGTGGGCGGCGGGCACCGCGAGCGCCGCCGCTACCACGCCGGGCGAGTCGCCGAGGGCGTTGCTGTGAGGTGTCGTCTCCGCGACGACGTACGCCGTCGCGAACGCGAGGACGGCCGCCGCCGCGTAGTGGACGCGCCCGGCCGGGTCGGCGAGCGCGGCCAGGAACCCGCCGGCCAGCGAGACGCCGAACGTGACGCCGAGCAGGAGCCCCGGGACGGGGTCGCCGTGGCCGGCGTGGAGGATCGCCATCGGAGCCATCGCTCGTCGGTACGGGCGGCGGCGAAATGAAGGGTGCGAAAGCGGTTACTCGTACAGCCAGGTCTCGTCGACGCGCTCGTAGTCGACCAGTTCCTCCTCGTCGAAGTAGAGGTCGATCTCGCGCTCGTTCGCGCCGGGGTCCTCGTGGTCCGCGGCGTGGACGACGTTCCTGCCCAGGTCGAGGGCGTAGTCGCCCCGGATGGTGCCGGGCGCGGCCTCGGCCGGGTCGGTGTCGCCGATGATCTGGCGCACCTGCCGGGTGGCGTCCTGCCCCTCCCACACCATGGGGACGACCGGACCGGACGTGATGAAGTCCGTCAGGTCGTCGAAGAAGGGCTTGTCGGTGTGCTCGGCGTAGTGCTCCTCGGCCTGCGCCTGGCTCATCTGGATGAACTTCGCGCCGACCAGCTTCAGGCCGCGCTCCTCGAGACGGGAGACGATTTCGCCCACGAGTCCGCGCTGGACCGCGTCGGGCTTTGCCATGACGAACGTCCGCTCGCGCTCGCTCATGCTTCGGTCTCCTCGACGTCGTCGGCCGCCTCGGCGTCCTCGTCGCTGCTCTCGTCAGCGGCGTCCTCGGTCGCCTCCTCCTCGTCGGCGGCCGCTTCCTCGGCCTCGGCCGTCTCGTCCTGTTCCTCCCGGTCCGCCTCGGCGGCAGACTCTCGCTCCGACTGTGCGGCGCGCCGCTCCTTCTGGGCGTGGGCCTCCTCGGTCCACTCGGTGTCGCGCGGTTCGCGACCCAGGTCGGCGTTCTTCTCGCACTTGCTGGAGCAGTAGTGGATCGTGGTGCCGTCGGTGCGGACGAACATCGTCCCGGTGCCGGGCTCGATGTCCGCGCCGCAGTAGTCACACTCCCGGGTCTGTGGCATCGTTACTGCCCCCCGATGGAGTCTGCCTCGCGGGCCGTCTCGCGGAGCTGCAGCACGTCACCCTCGCGGACGGGGCCGAGGCAGTTCCGCGTGATGATACGGCCCTGGTTCTCGCCTTCCCGGATGCGGCACTTGACCTGCATGGCCTCGCCGTGCATCCCGGTCTTGCCCACGATCTCGATGACCTCTGCGGGCGTGGATCCGTCTTCGGACTCTTCAGCGCTCATGAGTTATCGCCTCAGCGGAGGTCCTCGACTTTCTCGGCGATGTCCTCGACGTCGTCGTCCGCCTCGCCGGCGTCGACGACCGCCGCGGCGGCGCTGCCGACTTCCAGGCCGGCCGCGTGGCCGACGTCGTCCTGGTTGTCGATGAAGACGTAGGGGATGCCCTTCTCGTCGGCCAGCTCGGGGAGATGCATGACGATCTCCTCGGGCTGGACGTCCTCGGCGACGTAGATGAGCGCCGCGTTGCCGCGCTCGACCGCCTTCGTCGTTTCGTTCGTGCCTTTCTTCACCGTTCCTGTGTCTCGGGCGACCTCGAGCGCCTCGATGGCGTCGTCCTGGAGGTCGGCCGGGACGTCGAAATCTGCGTATACTGGCATTGTTAGTCACCTCCCGCGCGTGGGCTCGCGCTCCCCTGCCGTCGCCGCAGCGGTGCGGGCCGAGGACAGCTGGGTGGGCCCTCGACCGCCCGCCGGCGGCTTGAGTCCTGTGTGGCTAGGAGCATCATCAACCCCGCGCAGGCTGTAACTGCGAATAGCGCACCACCCCATAAAAGCGCTTTCAAACGTGCGACGCCGTGTCGCCGACTCACACGCCGGCTCGCGAGCGGGGCGGACCCCGACCGATAAACCGCCGCGGGCGGGCACAAGCGCAAGACCCCTTAGGGCCCGGGGCGAACCGGCGGGTATGTCAGTCGTCCCCCTCGCCCGGTCGCTCCGCGCCGAGGCCCGCCGGAGCGACCAGCGCCGGCTGCTCGTCCTAGCCGGCGAGCGGGCGGCGTGTTACGACGCGCTCGAACGGGTGGTCGACGGCGTCGACCTGCCGCTCGCCCGGACGACGCTGGTCGGCCCCGACGACCGCCTCCGGTGCGAGCAGTTGCCGCTCCACCGGGCCGGCGACCTGCTCGGCGAGACGCGCGAGGCCGTCGCCGTCGACTGCCACGACGAACTCCGCCCCAACGCCGTCGGCAGGGTCGTCGGGGCGGTCGACGGCGGCGGGCTGTTCGTCCTGCTGACGCCGCCGCTGGACGAGTGGCCCGAGCGCCGCGACGGGTTCGACGAGGGGCTCGCGGTGCCGCCGTTCGGCGTCGACGACGTCACCGGGCACTTCCGGCGGCGGTTCGTCCGGACGCTCCGCGAGCACCGCGGCGTCGCGGTGTACGACGCCGACGCGGACGCCGTCGAACGGGACGGCCTGACCGACCCCGCCCCCCGATTGCCGGCGGACCCGGTCGCGGTCCCGGACGACGCCGTCTTCCCGCGGGCCGCCTACGAGGCTTGCCTGACGGGCGACCAGGCCGACGCCGTCCGCGCGTTCGAGCGCCTGCGCGATCCCGGGCAGGCGGTCGTCGCGGAGGCCGACCGCGGCCGCGGGAAGTCGAGCGCCGCGGGGCTGGCCGCGGCGTCGCTCGCGCTCGCGGGCGACGACGTGCTGGTCGCGGCACAACAGTACCGGAGCGCCCGCGAGGGGTTCCTGCGCGCCCGCGAACTGCTCGAATCGGAAGACGCGCTCGCGGGCAGCGATGGCGACCCGGCGAACCCGCAGCGACTGGACGCCGACGGCGGCGGTCGCGTCCGGTTCGCCAAAGCGGCCGAGGCCGCGAGCCTGCCGGACGATCCGGACGTCCTGTTCGTCGACGAGGCCGCGGCGCTGCCCGTCTCGCTTTTGGAGTCGTTCCTCGCGGCCGACCGCGTCGCGTTCGTCACGACCGTCCACGGCTACGAGGGCGCGGGCCGCGGCTTCTCGGTCCGGTTCCGGGACCGGCTGGCGGAGCGCGGCCACGAGGCGACCGACGTGCGCCTCGTCGACCCGATCCGGTACGCCGGCGGCGACCCCGTCGAGGTGTGGGCGTTCCGCGCGCTCCTGCTGGACGCGCGGCCGGCCGTCGAGCCGGTCGTCGCCGGCGCGTCGCCGGACGACGCGATCTATCGGCGGCTCGACCCCGCGGAGCTTGCCGCCGACGAGCGCCTGCTCCGGGAGGCGTTCGGCCTGCTCGTGCTGGCCCACTACCGGACGGAGCCGAACGACCTCGCGCGCCTGCTGGACGCGCCGAACCTCGAAGCCCGCGCGCTCTGCCGGGGCGGCCACGTCGTCAGCGTCGCGCTGCTCGCCCGCGAGGGCGACCTGCCGGCCGACCTGCGCCGCGAGATGTACGACGGCGCGCGGGTGAAGGGGAACATGGTGCCGGACGTGCTGACGAGCCAGTTGCGCGACGAGGACGCCGGGGCGCCCGCCGGCCTCCGCGTCGTCCGGATCGCCACCCACCACGCCGTCCGGTCGCGCGGCCTCGGCTCACGGCTGCTCGACGCCGTCCGCGACGAGTTCGACGGGCTGGACTACCTCAGCGTCGGCTACGGCGCACAGCCCGGCCTCGTCGATTTCTGGCACGAAAACGGCTTCTCGTCGGTCCACCTCTCGACCACCCGCAACGACGCGAGCGGGGAGTACTCCGCGGTGATGCTCGCGCCGCTCTCCCCGGCCGGCCGGGACCTGCGGGACCGCAACGCGCGGCGCTTCCTCGGCCGGATCGGCGGCGTCCTCTCGGACGCGCTCGACGACGCGGACCCGGACGTGGTCAGCGCGGTCCTCCGCTCGGTCGCGACGAGCCCCGCGGTCGACCTGACGCCGTACGAGTGGCGCGTGGTCGCGGACGCCGCGTTCGGCCCCGGGCTGTTCGACGTGTCGCCGTCGCCGTTCCGGCGGCTCGCCGTCGCCCACCTCGCCGACCGCGAGGCGGACCTGACGCCCCGCGAGGAGCGCCTGCTCGTGCTGCGGGCGCTGCAGGCGCGGGACTGGTCGGCGGTCGCGGACGAACTCGACTACCCGTCGGCCCGGCAGTGCATGCGCGCGCTCGGCGACGCGTACGCGCCGCTCGTCGCGGCGTACGGCGACGGGACGGCGCTGGCGGAGCGCGAGCGGTACGGGGAGTGACGGGCACCGGTACACCGAAGGCGTCCGGCGGCGAACGCCCGCCCATGCGGGAGTGTACCGAGGACGGCTGCGACCGCGAGGCGGCGGTGCTGTTGCGGATCCCGTGGACGGAGAACCGGGTCGTCTGTGCGGCCCACGCGCGGACCCTCGGACAGCGGGACGGGGTCGTCGCCGACCCGCTGGAGGGCGCCGACCTGTAGCGACCCGGCTCAGAGCCAGCGCGCCATCATCACTTCGTCGACGTAGTCGTCGCCGAGCTTGTAGTGGTCCTCGCGGATGGCCTCGGTCTCCCAGCCGTGGCCCGCGAGGAACTGGATCGCCGCCTGGTTCGTCGAGGGGATGCTGTTGTAGATCTTCTCGTAGCCCTCGTCGGCCGCCCAGTCGACGCCCCGGTCCATCAGCCGGCCGCCGATGCCGCGGCCGCGGTACTCGGGCAGGACGCCGAGCGTGAGCCGCGCGGTGTGGCGGAGCTTGCCGACTTCCGGGACGTTGAGGTGGACCCAGCCGACCACGTCGTCCTCGACGGTCGCGACGAAGAACACGCGGGACTCCAGTTGGTTGTGGCGGATCAGCACCTCCTCGTGGTCGACCACGTCGGCGACCGTTTCGGCCTCGATGTACGCCCCCTCCTCCGCGACCTCGCGGATCGCGCCGACGAGGCCGGTGAGGTCCTCCTGACGCGCCCCGCGGATCGTGCAGTCGACGCCGTCGGCGCTGAACTCCTCCTCGTCGACGTCCTCGAAGGCGACGCGGAGTTCGCCGTCGACCTCCGCCAGGACGCCGTCGCGCTTCAGGATGGCGACGTGGTGGCCGAACGCCCGCGGCTCGATGTCGAGCGCGCGGCGCAGGCGTTTTGGCTTTATCGAGCCGTGTCGCTCCACGTAGTCGTATATCTCTCCCCGGTCCTGGTGGCCGAACTCGAACTCGCCGGTCAGTTCCATGTGCATCGGTACCAGTCTCCAGAACTTAGCTTTTGTCACGAAAGTTCGGGACCGTCGCTGCTGTTGCAACTCGGTGATCCTCCCGTGACACAGCGGAATCGTGACGGTCGCCCGGGTTCGAGACGCTCCCCGATCGGTCCCATCAGTCCGGGACGCCGGTCAACACGCGGGCAACGTCGTGGACGTTCTCGGTGTCCAGCAGCGCTTCGGCGGCGGTGCGGACGGCGAAGTCCGCGTCGAGGTCGACTCCGTAGCAGGCGGCGTACAGTTCCAGCCACTCGTTCATCGCGCGCCGGAGGCGGTCGAACTCCGCCTCGCCGAACCGCACGGCGCGGCCGCCGGTGCGACACTCGACGTACAGCGAGACGGTCGGCCCGAACCCCTCCCGGAGGACGGCCATCGCGCGCTCCTCGTCCGGGGGGTCGGCCGGCGGGTCGAACGCCGCCCGGCGCTGCTCGGCCGCCCGGGCGAGGTCGTCGATCCGGTCGCCGACCGCCTCGGTCATCCGAGGCTCATCCCTCGCGGTACTCGACGCCCTTGCCGCCCGCGGGGTGGTCCCAGTCCGTCTCCGCGACCACGGCGCAGGTGCCACACTCGACGCAGGGCTGGGTGTCGAGGCTGACCAGCCGCTCCTCGTGGCCGTTCGTCTTGACCGTCTCCTCGCGGTAGCAGCCGCCGCCGAAGTCCGTCGCGCTGACGGGGCAGGCCGCGACCGCAGCCCCGGACGCCTCGAAGGAGTTGTCGAGCAGGTCGATGTGGGGCTCGCCGACGTCGTAGGTGAGGTCGCCGATCCGGTCGTCGAGTTCCGGCGGCTCGACGTCGTTCACGTCGGTCACCGGCTCGCCCAGTTCCTCGGCGATCACCGTCGGGACGGTGACGTAGGGTAGCTTCGTGTCGGGGATCATCGAGACCAGCGTCGGCGAGGAGTACGCCCGCTCCAGCAGGCCGCCGGCCGCCCTGACGCCGAGGCGGCCGAGCGGCGAGTCGACCAGCGCGTCCGCGACGTCGTCGACCGGCCCGGCCTCGCCGAGCTTCCCGAACAGCTCGTAGCGGGTGGGTTTGAGCTTGTCCATCACGCCCTCGTCGTGGAGCTTCGACTCGTAGATCCGTCCGGCCGCGGTCGGGTCACCTCGGGACCGCGCATCGACGAACGCCTCGGCGGCCAGCGCGCCGGCCGTGACGGCGTGGTTCATCCCCTTGATGATCGGCCCCTGGGCCTGCATCTGGCCGGCGGCGTCGCCGACCAGCACCAGCCGGTCCCGGTGGGGCGACTCGTGGGCCACCTTCTTCGAGTCCGGCACCAGCTTCGCGCTGTACTCCCGCTCGTCGTAGTCGTCGCCGAGCCACTGGGCGAGCAGGGGGTGTGTGAGCAGCCCGTCGAGCAGTTCGTGGGGTTCGGCCGCCTCGGCGGTCAGCGAGTCGAGGTGGAACACCGTGCCGATCGACAGCGAGGCCTCGTTCGTGTAGAGGAACCCGCCGCCGCGGACGCCGTCGAACAGGTCGCCCGAGAACAGGTGGGCCTCCCCCTCGTCGTCGTCGATGTCGAACCGCTCGTTGATGACCTCGGGCTCCATGTCGACGACGGCCTTCACGCCCTGGAACCACTCGCCGGGGTCGTCCCAGTCCATCAGCCCCGCGTCGCGGGCCAGTTCGGAGTTGACGCCGTCGGCCGCGACGACCAGGTCGGCCTCGATGGGCTCCAGTTCCTCGGTCCGCACGCCGACGATCTCCGCGCCGTCCCGGAGCAGTCCGGTGACGTGGACCTCCGTCAGCAGGCCCCCGCCTGTCTCCCGGGTCAACTCGTGGACGCGCTCGGCGAGCCACGAGTCCATCTTCCGCCGGAGGACCGCGTCGGCCCACTCCGTGTCGTGGTGGTGCAGGCCGCCGATGTCGAACGTCTTGACCCGTTCCCCGGCGACGTTGTGGATGTAGTTGTCGGTGACCGGCCGCTCGGTCGCCGCCTCCCGGAACTCCGGGAACAGGTCGTCCATCGTGTACGGCGCGGACTCCTCGGCGTAGATGAGCCCGCCCGAGACGTTCTTCGCGCCGGCGTCCACGCCGCGTTCCAGCACCAGCGTCTCTACCCCGTTCCGTGCCAGCGTCGCCGCCGCCGCGGCCCCGCCCGGGCCGCAGCCGACGACGACCGCCTCGTAGTGTTCGTGCTCAGTCATCGCTTGCCTCCTGAACCGCCTCGGCCAGTTCGCCCGCCTCGACGGCCTCCGTGAGGCGGGGGAGCACTTCGAACAGGTCGCCCTGCACGTAGTAGTCCGAGAAGTTCCGGATGTCCGCGTCCGCGTCCGTGTTGATCGCGATGATCGTGTCGGACTCGTCCATCCCGACCTTGTGCTGGACCGCGCCGGAGATACCCGCCGCGACGTACACGTCGGGTTCGACGACCTGCCCGGACTCGCCGATCTGGCGCTCCTCGGCCACGTAGTCCTCGACGTGGCCCTCGAAGCTGTACGAGGACGTGATGACGCCCCGCGAGAGCCCCAGGTCGGCCTCGTCGAACGCGTCGACCAGGTCGAGCGCGAGTTCGATCCCCTCGGTCGGGTCGTCGCCGATGCCGCGGCCGACCGCGACGACCACGTCGTTGCCGGTGAGGTCCACACCGCCCGAGAGGCGGTCGTGCTCCGTCACTGCGACGCGGAACCAGTCGTCGGACAGGTCCATGTCGTACTCGACCACCTCGGCCTCGCGCTCCGGGTCGGGGTCGGGCACCTCGAAGCTCCCCGGGATCACCGACCCGCCCTGCGGGTGGAAGTCCCGGTTCGGCTTGTCGATACAGAGGATCGTGGAGTACTCGAACCCCGAGAAGTCCGGGCGCTTCATGTGCAGGACGCGCTCGAACTCCGTCTTGTCGCCGGTCCCGCCGGTCTTGGCGGGGTTTGAGATCATCGCGTTCTCGATGTACAGCCCCGAGCAGTCGCTGGCGAGGCCGGAGTCGAGTTCGCCCTGGACCAGCGCCGAGAGGTCACGGCCGTTGTTCGTCGCCGGGAACAGGGTGTACCGGGGCTCGTGGTACTCCTTCCAGTCGACGCCCTCCCGGCCCTCGGCGGCCAGGTCGCCGCCCGCCCGCATCATGTCGCAGACGATCTCGGTGTAGGGCTTGTGGCGGAACCGCTCCAGCCGGTCGTCCTCGTGGTAGACGACCAGGTCGGCGCCGAGCGCCACCACCTCGTCGACGTACGACGACGCGTCGTCCCCGACCAGCACGGCGACGACCCGCTCGTCCTCGTCGTACTGCTCGTTGTAATCGTCCATCAGTTCGCGGGCCTTCCCGAGCATCTCCCGGGAGACGTCGAGCAGGTCGCCGGCCTGCGTCTCGCAGTACACCCACATGTCGCGGTAGTCGCCGCCGACGGTGCCCTCGACCCACTGCTTGTCGTTGGTCGGGTGGTCGAGGTCGGGGTACTTCTCCTCGGGCGGCCGGTCGTCTATCTCGGGGCCCTCGCCGTCGCCGTCGTCGCTGCCCTCGACGGAGTCGATGCGGCTCTCGATCTGGGATTTGGCGGTCTTGCGGTCCTCGCCGTCCTTCTCGCGTTCGAGCAGGTCGCGCAGGACGTCGCCGTCGTCGATCTCCCGCACGAGGTTCGCCACGTCGGCGACGGTCAGTTCCGAGAGGTCGACCGTCTCGGGGTCGACCTCGCCGTCGTCGCCCTCGACCTTTTCGATGCGGTCCTCGATGAGCGTCTTGACGGGCGTTCGGTCCTCGCCGCCCTCCTCCAGTTCGAGCATCTCCCGTAGCTCGTCGGCGTCGTCGACCTCCTTGATCTTCGGGCCGAGCTCCGCGATGTCGTGGTCGGTGGGGTCTATCTCCGGCATTGTCAGTCACCCGCCGCGAACGGCGCGAGTTCGTCGACCAGTTCGTCCATCTCCCCGTCGTCGTCGGGGTCTATCGCCGTCGCCTCCCGCTCGGAGGGCGCTTTCGGGATGGGGTCGACGCCGGCGACGATGGTCGGCGAGCCGTCCAGACCGATGTAGTCCGGGTCGAGGTTCAGCGCCTCGTGGTCCCACACCGTGAGGTGGTCCTCGAACGCCTCGGCCCGCTTTCGGGCCTCCTCGCGCAGGTCCTTGTGGGCGAGCCGGTGGCTCGCCTGCCGGTAGCTCGGCTCGAACTCGGGGTCCGCGACGATGAAGGCCGGCATCGGGGCCTCGACGGTCTCTATCTCGGAGACGTCGCCCTCGACGAGGCGCTTCGCGCGGACCGTCCCGGCGTCCTCGTCGACGTCCAGCGAGACGACGTGGGTGATCATCGGCCAGTCGAGACACCAGCAGGTCTGGGGGCCGGTGTGGCCGGTCTCGCCGTCCGCGGTCTTGAAGCCCGCGAACACCAGGTCCGGCTCGTCGTCCAGTTTCTGGAGGCCCGTGGCGACGGTCATCGCGGTCGCCCAGGTGTCCGCCGCGCCCATCTCGCGGTCCGAGAGGAGATAGAGGTCGTCGGCGTACACGTCGCGCATCCCCTCCTGGAGGATCTCCTTGTACCCCGGCGGCCCCATGCTCATCAGCGAGACGTGGCCGCCGTTTCGGACCTTCGTCTGGAACGCCGCCCGGAGGGCGTGTTTGTCGTTCGGATTCATCACCGTCGGCGTCTTCCCCCGTTCGAGGTGGCCGTCCTCGTCGAAGGACACCTGCCCCTCGCGGAAGTCGGGGACGCCTTTCGTCAGCGCTACTGTGTGCATAGTTGTCAGATACCTCGTGGAAGGTACTACCGGACAGTCGGTAATAGTCTTTTGTGGGGATTCTCCCCGCGGCGCCGCGTCACGGCGGGATCAGATCCGGCCCGCACGGCCGGCGTCGACGTCGATGGCGTCGACGGGACAGACGTCGACACAGAGCATGCAGTCGATGCACTGGGCCTCGTTGGCGGGGTCGGCCTTGATCTCGCTCTCGGGGTGTCCGGGGGTGTCGACCCACTCGAACACGTCGACCGGGCAGTCCTCCAGACACGCGCCGTCGGCCAGACAGATGTCGAAATCCACCGCGACGTGGGTACCGTGGATCCCCAGCGTCTCAGGTTCCTCCACCGGTCCCCACACGTCGTGGCCCTCGTGCTCGTCGACTACCTCGCGGTTCTCCTCGAAGTTGGAATCGATGCTCATTGATAACTTTCCTCACTCCCATTACACGGAACGCCCTCAAAAGATTTTGCACGAACGTTCGGGAGGGTCCGGGCGAGGGCGGGTCGCCGTCGGTTAGCCCTTTCCGTCGCCCGGTCGAACCGGGGGTATGGTCGAGGCGATCACCGTCGTCGCGGTGGCGTTGCTGGTCGCGGGCGTCGTCGGCAGCGTCGTCCCGCTGGTTCCTGGGGCGCTGCTGTCGGTGGCCGCGATAGCCGGTCACTGGTGGGTCGCCGGCGTCCCGTCCGGGGTAACCCTCGCTGCGTTCGTCGCCGTCGGCGGCCTCGCGGTCGCCGTCGACTACTTCGCGGGGGCCATCTCGGCGAAGGCGGGGGGCGCGTCGTGGCTCGCGACGGTCGCCGCCGGCGTCGTCGGCGTCGTCGCGCTGGTCGCCACCGGCCCGCTCGGGGCGCTCGTCGCCGTCGCGCTGACGGTGTTTCTGGTCGAGGCGTACCGCGGGCAGTCCCGCTCGGCCGGCGCGCGGGCGGCGTTGTTCGCCACGGTCGGGATGCTCGGCTCCGCGGTGGCGCAGGTCCTGCTCACGGCGACGATGCTCGTCGCGTTCCTGCTGGTCGTGGTCGTCTAACCGGTCGGCCGCACAACGCCTTAGTCGCCCGCGCCCGACGGGTCGCGTATGGACCCCGCCCCGCGGTACTCGATCGCAGCGCTCGTCGCGGCCCTCCTGACCGCCGGCGTCGCCCTCGCCCCGGGGAGCGAGGGGCCGATCCCCGTCCTCGCCGGGATAGCCGTGGTGACGTTCGTCGGGACGGCGCTCGTCCTCGTCGACCCCGCACCCTTCCGCGAGCGCCGGGAGCGCCCGAACTGGGCGGCCGGGGCGTTCGCGGGCGCGGCGACGTTCGGGACGCTCGCGCTGCTTATCGGCGCTGGCTCCACTGACAACATCGGTGCGGGCGTCCTCGGACTGGTCCTCGCGTGGACCGGGTTCGCGGCGGGCGTCGTCCACCAGCGGGAGTAGCGTAGCCCGACGCGAACGCGGGTCGGCCCGCTACTCGTGGGCGAAGTAGGCGACGGACTCCGCGTCCGCGTCGTCGCGCTCCGCGGGCGCGTCGTGGGCGTCGACCCGCGCGAAGCCGACGCGGACGAACTGCACCATCCCGTCGACCGCGACGTCGGCGAAGCCGGGTTCGGCGTACCCGGTCACGTCGCCCTCGGGCGTCCGGAGCCGGGTCGGCACCGCGCCGTCGGCGGGTACCCAGTGGACCACGTCGGCGTCGCCCTCGCGGACCACCGAGATGTCGTCGTCCGTGTAGCGTAGCCCGTCGCCGTCGTACTCGACGGGGCCGTACCCCTTCAGCCAGAGCATCCCACCCTCGGCCGGGAGGTCGGCGGCCTCCAGTCGGACGGCGTCGCCGACCGGTATCTCGCGGCGGCCGCGGTCCTCGTGCTCGGGGTGGACCGGCGGCGTCGCCTCGTCGGGCGCGTCGCCGGAGAGCGGGAGGGACACGGCGTCGTGGCCGTCGCCGTCGCGGACGAGGAAGTAGCGGTTTGCGCCGTCGTCGACCAGTTCGCGGTTGTTCGCGTAGACGGCGCTCATCGCCAGGTCCACGTCGCTCGTCGAGGTGCCGAGTTCGACCATCGCCTCGGTGATCGCCTCGCCGCGGATGCCCCGGCGGCGGAACGCCGCGACGGTGGGCGCGCGCGGGTCGTCCCAGCCGTCGAGTTCGCCGGCCTCGATCAGTTCCTTGATCCGCGAGGTGGACATCTTCACGTCGAAGGCGTCGATCTGGACGTGGCCCCAGTGGAGCACCTCGGGGTACTCCCAGCCGAAGTAGTCGTACACGAACTGCTGGCGCTTCGCGGAGTCCTGCAGGTCGATGCCGCGGATGATGTGGGTGACCCCCATGAGGTGGTCGTCGACGCCGCTCTGGAAGTCGAGCATCGGCCAGCAGCGGTAGTCGCTCGCTTCCTCGCGCGGGTGGGGCGTGTCGATCATCCGGAAGGCGACCCAGTCCCGCAGCGCGGGGTTCTTGTGCTCGATGTCGGTGCGCACGCGCAGCACCATCTCGCCGCTGTCGTACTCGCCGTCGACCATCGCCTCGAACTCCGACAGCGTGGTCTCGGCGTCCTTCCCGCGGTGCGGGCAGGCCTCCCCGCTGTTTTTCATGTCGGAGAACTCCCCCTGCGGACACGAGCAGGTGTACGCGCCGCCCTCCTCGATCAGGTCGCGGGCGTGGTCGTAGTACGTCTCCATCCGGTCGCTGGCGCGGTAGACGGCGTCCGGTTCGAAGCCGAGGTACTCGACGTCCTCCAGGATGGCGTCGTACGCGGAGAGGTCGGGCCGCTTCGTCTCGGGGTCCGTGTCGTCGAAGCGGACGCAGAACCAGCCGTCGTACAGTTCCTTGTACGTCCCGATGACGGCCGGCATCCGGGCGTGGCCGACGTGCCACGGCCCGTTGGGGTTCGGGGCGCTCCGCATCCGGATCTCGTCGTACTCGTCGGCGTTGGGGAGGTCCGGGAGCGCCCGGTCGTCGCCCTCGTCCTCCGCGAGGATCTCCGCCAGTTCGTCGGGCGCGATCTCCTCCAGTCGCTCGACGCGCTCCTCGTGGGACAGGCCGTTGACCTCGCTGATGACGCCGCCGGCGACGCCCGGGACCTGATCGCCGTGCTCGCGGAACTCGGGGTTGTCGCCCATCAGCGGCCCCATGATCGCGCCCACGTCGGCGTCGCTCTCGTGTTTCACCGCGTTGAGCAGGGCGTGCTTCTCGGCCTCCCGCTCTATCGCCTCCCGGAGGTCGTCGTTCATTACCCCCGGCTACTGGCCGGGCGGACTAAACTGCCGTGGATCCGCCCCGAACTACTTGTGGCTCCCCTGGGTAGCGGGGATATGGCATCGACCGGCGCGGCCCCGGGGCGCGAGCGCGTGGCGTGGTGGGGCGTCGCCGCCGTCCTGTTCGCCGCGCTGGCGTTCGTCGCGTACACCTACGTCGGCACGCTCGTCCTCGGCCTGTTCGTCTACTACGCGACCCGGCGGATCCACCGGCGCACCCGCCGGCGCGTCCAACCGCCCTCGCTCGCGGCCATCGTGTCGCTCGCGACGATCGCCGCGCCGATCCTCCTGTTGCTCGGGTACGCCCTCGTCATCGCGGCACGGGAGGCCGACGAAGCGGTCCCGAACGGGTACACGAGCGCGCTCGAACCGTACGTCGACGCCGCGTGGCTACAGGACCCCCAGCAGGTGCTCGCCGACCTCGTTGCGGACCCCGGACGGCTCGGGTCGCTGGGGTCGCCCGAAAACGCGCTCGACGCGGCGTCGACGGTCGCCAGTTCGCTCGGCGTCGTCGTCAACGTGGTCGTCCACCTCTTCATCGCGCTGACGGTCGGGTTCTACCTCCTGCGGGACGACCGCCGCCTCGCGGGGTGGGTCCGCGGGGAGTTCGTCGGCCGCGGGTCGACCGCCGACGCCTTCCTCACCGCGGTCGACCGGAACCTGGAGGCGATCTACTTCGGCAACATCCTCTTTGCCGCGGCCAACGCCGTCGTCGCGACGGTCGCCTACAACGCGCTCGACCTGGTCTCGCCGGCCGCGATCGCAGTTCCGGCCCCGACGCTGCTCGGCCTGCTCACCGGCGTCGGCAGCCTCGTCCCCGTCGTCGGCATGAAGATCGTGTGGGTGCCCGCCGCGCTGTACCTGCTCGCGGTCGCCGCGGCGACCGACCCCGAACTCCTGTGGTTCGGCGTCGCCTTCGCCGTCGTCACGTTCGTCGTCGTCGACACGGTGCCGGAGGTGCTGCTCCGCCCGTACATCTCCGGGCGGGACCTCCACGTCGGCCTCGTGCTGTTCGCGTACATCTTCGGCCCGCTGCTGTTCGGCTGGTACGGCATCTTCCTCGGCCCGCTGGTCCTCGTCGTCGCCGTCGAGTTCGCCCGGATCGTCCTCCCGGAACTCGTCCGCGGGGAGCCGCTGACGGCGGCCGCGGCCGCCGAGGAGCCGACGGGCCTCGACGCCCCGGACCCCGAAACCGTCGTCCCGGACGACGGGGACGCGGAGGACGACGGGCACGCCGAGGGGGGCGACGCGACCGGGGCGACGGACGACGCGGCGGCGTCCCCGGACCGCGCCGCTGAAGACGCTCCCGACGGGGGGTCCGGCGACGCTGACGAGTCGACGGCCGAGTGACGCCGCCGGAATCGACCGCCTTCGCGGCGACCAAGCTACTTGTCCCGGGCGCGCCACGATCCCGCATGGGAAAAGTCAACGCCGACGACGTGGAGCGGACCCGCACCGAGCGCGGCGAGACGGCGTTCGACCGCCGGAAACTCGCGGCCGCCGCGGGCGGCGAGGAGATCGGCTGTAGCCTCTACGAGATCCCCCCGGGCCGGCGCTCCTGGCCGTACCACTACCACACCGGGAACGAGGAGGCGATCTTCGTGCTCGACGGCCGCGGGACGCTCCGGCTGGACGGCGAGCGCGTCCCGCTCGAACCGGACGACTACGTCGCCCTCCCCGCCGGCGAGCGGGGCGGCCACCGGGTCGTCAACGACTCCGAGGGGACGCTGCGCTACCTCGCGATGTCGACGATGGCCGAGCCGGACGTGACGGTGTACCCCGACACCGGGAAGGTCGGCGTGTTCGCCGGCTCGCCGCCGGGCGGCGAGGACGAACGGACGGTGCACGGCTACTTCCGGGAGGGCGACGCCGTCGACTACTGGGACGAGGAAGCGTAGAACGGCCGGGCGGCCCGGCGGCCGGCTCAGTAGCCGCGCTCTATCAGGTAGTCGGCGATCTGTTCCAGCAGCCGCCGGGCGTCGTTGTCGGGGAGCACGTCGAGCCGCGCCTTCCCGTTGGCGACGAGTTCCTCGGCGGTTTCCTTCGCGTAGTCGATGCTGCCGGCCTCCTCCAGCGCGGCGACGGCCTCGTCTATCTCCGCCTCGGTGACGGCGTCCACGTCGTCGGTCTCGACGAGGTCGTCGACGTCGACGCCCTGCTTCCGGGCGTGCAGCGTGATCAGCGTCCGCTTGTCCTCGACGAGGTCGCTCCCGCGCTGCTTGCCGAGCCGGTCGCTCGGCACCGTCAGGTCGAGCACGTCGTCCTGTATCTGGAACGCGCGGCCGACGTCGAGGCCGTAGCCGTACAGCGCGTCGACGGTGTCGTCGTCCGCGCCGAGCAGGATCGCCGGGAGCGCGGCGCTCGCGGCGTACAGGACCGCCGTCTTCTGTTCGACCATCCTGAGGTACTCCTCCGGCAGCACGTCCTCGCGGTTCTCGAACTCGACGTCCAGCGACTGCCCCTCGCAGATCTGCGTGCAGGTGTTCGCCAGCACGTCCAGCGCCTCGACGGACCGCTCCGCCGGCGCGCCGGTGTCGAGCATGATCTCGAACGCCTTCGAGTACAGCGTGTCGCCGGCCAGTATGGCGGTTTCCAGGTCGTACTCGCGGTGGACCGCCGGCACGCCGCGCCGGAGGTCGTCGTCGTCCATGATGTCGTCGTGGATGAGGGTGAACGACTGGATCACTTCGACGCTCACCGCGGCGGCCATGACGTCGACCGGCTCGCCCGTCAGGTCCGGGAACGACCGGTAGTCGACCGACTCCGGGGACTGGTCGGCGAGCGCCTCGGCGACGGCCAGCAGGACGGTGGGGCGGAGCCGCTTCCCGCCGGCGTCCAGCAGGTACCGCGACGCCTCGTACAGCCGCTCGGGCTCGGCGATCGGGAGCGACTCCTCGATGGCGTCGTTGACGATCTCGCGCCGCTCCGCGACCGCCGACAGCACCGTCTCCTCGCGCGCCTCGGGGCTCGTCATTGGGTTATTCGACCAGCTGGATCAGGTTGCCGTTTCGGGTGACGTGCAGGTCGCGGCCCAGCTCGTACCCCTCGCTCTCGCAGAGGTTGACGTACGACGAGTACCCGCTCATGTCCTGGTGGGCCGGGATGACGTGCTGGGGCTGCAGCGCGTCCAGCATCTCGTAGTGGCCCTCCTGGTTCAGGTGGCCGGAGACGTGGATGTCGTCGTAGATCCGGGCGCCTTGCATCTTCAGCAGCCGCTCGGACTGGTAACGCTGGCCCTCGTTGGTCGGCTCGGGGATGACCCGCGCCGAGAAGACGACCTTGTCTCCGTCGTCCAGTTCGTACGGCGTCTCGCCCCGGCCCATCCGGGTGAGCATCGCGCGGGGCTCGCCCTGGTGGCCCGTGACGACGGGCAGGTAATCCTCCTTGCCCTCCTTCATGATCCGCTTGAACGTCCGGTCGACGGACTTGCGGTGGCCGAACATCCCCAGGTCCTCCGGGAAGTCGACGAAGTCGAGCCGCTCGGCGGTGCCGGAGTACTTCTCCATCGAGCGCCCCAGAAGCACCGGCTGGCGGCCGATGTCCTTGGCGAACTCGACGAGGCTCCGGACCCGCGCGATGTGGCTGGAGAACGTCGTCGCGACGATGCCGCCGTCGTAGTCCTCCATGCTGTACAGCACGTCCTTCAGGTGCCGTCGCGCGACGGACTCCGAGGGCGTGCGGCCCTTCTTGTTGGCGTTGGTACAGTCCTCGATGTAACAGAGGACGCCGTTGTCCTCGCGGCCGATCTCCCGGAACCGCTTCATGTCGATGGGGTCGCCGATGACCGGCGTGTGGTCCATCCGCTTGTCGAGGCCGTAGACGATGGCGCCCTCGGGCGTGTGCAGGACCGGGTTGATCGCGTCGATGATGGAGTGGGTGACGTTGACGAACTCCAGTTCGTTGCGCTCGCCGATGCTCATCGTCTCGCCGGCCTCCATCTTCACGAGGTTGTTCTCGACCCCGAACTTCTGCTCGCTCTCGATCTGCTGTTTGACCAGCTCGATCGTAAACGGCGAGGCGACGATGGGCGCGTTGTAGCGGTGCGCGAGCTTGCTGATGGCACCGATGTGGTCGAGGTGGCCGTGCGTCGGCACGATGGCCTTCACGTCACCTTCGAGGTCGCTCATCACCCGGTCGTCGGGGATGGCGCCCATGTCGATCAGGTCGAGGCTGTGCATCTTTTCGGTCTCGACGTTGTCGTGGATCAGAACCTGCGAGAGGTTCAGACCCATGTCGAAGACGACGACGTCGTCGCCCGCGCGGACGGCAGTCATCTGCCGGCCGACTTCTTCGTAGCCGCCGATGGTTGCGATTTCGATTTCCATGGTTTGATCCGAGCATTGAAAGCCACGGCGTCGTGGCGATGTCGCTCACTGAAACTCCCACGGGGGACGGATACGTCGACCCCGGCGTCTTACAGCACGTCGGCCACGCACCCGCTATGCGAAACGCGGGGCCCGAAGGGCCACAGCACCGCGAAGGCCGCGTTTCACACTTTCCCGCGGGTTTCCGTTATTGCCCCTTACACACCCAGGTGTTAAAAACTGCGTGGGTTGGCCGGCGGGTCCCCAGCCTACGGGCGGCAACAGGTTTACCTACCGGACCGAAACCAGTCCGGGCTATCCCCTGACTACGTGCCGCGGAGCGCCGAGCGATCGCGCGACGCAGCGCTCCGTGGGCGGTTCGCGTCGCCTGCTCGCCCACCCGCCGGCGGCGTTACCCGCCGTCGATCGTCGTTCCGGGCTCGTGCCCCGCGAGAAAGGCGTCCAGCCCGTCCAGGTCGAACACCGACGCCGGCCGCTGTAGCGCCAGCAGTTCCCGCACCTTCCCGGCCATCCCGCCGCTCACGTCCGTGGCGTCGCTCCCGCCGAGCGCGTCGGCCACGTCCGCGAACGCCTCGATGCGGTCGATCACTTCGTCCTCGGCGTCCAGCACGCCCGGCACCGTCGAGCAGACGCCGACGCGGTCGGCGCCCAGTTCCGAGGCGACGTGAGTGACGATCTCGTCGCCGGAGAGGACCGTCACGCCCTCGCACTCGTGGGCGATCACGTCGCCGTGCAACACGGGGACGAACCCCTCGCCGAGCATCGTCGCCACCTGCGCCGTCGGGAGCGACAGCCGCGCCACGTCGTCCCGCGCGGCGGCCGAGAGCGGATGCACCGGGAGCGCCGGCACGTCCCGCTCCCGGAGCCGGGAGATGACGAAGCGGTTCAGCGTCGTCATCGCGCCGTGGATCGCCAGCGCGCCGTCTGCGTCCCGCGTCCCGTCGGTCGTCGACACGCCGTGCTCCTCGGCGTGGTGGTGGCCGAAGCTCCCGCCGCCGTGGACGACGACTAGGTCCCCCTCGGCGTCGGCGACGGCGTCGGCGGCGCGGTCCAGCGCCCGCCCGTCGAGCGTCTCGGGGCGGTCCTTCTCGGTGATCACGCTCCCGCCGAGTTTGAGGACGATCACTCGGCACGCACCCCTTCGGTCGCCAGTTCGGCGCGGAACGCCTCCTCGCAGCCCGGCGTGAACTTGAGCGCCGTCTCCGTCTCCTCGGTTTCGTCCAGCGCGACGATGCAGCCGCCGCCGCCCGCGCCGGTGAGCTTCGCGCCGTGCGCGCCGGCATCGCGGGCGGCCCACACCATCGCGTCCAGCGACCGCGAGGAGACGCCGAGCGACTCCAGGAGGCCGTGGTTGAAGTCCATCAGGTCGCCGAGTTCGGCCAGCCAGCCGCCGTCCGGGTCCTCGGCGGCGTCGGCGAGGACGCGCTCGCCCTCGGCCACGATGTCGCCGATGGTCCCGACCGTGTCGGCCGCGAAGCCGTACTCCTCGCGGAGCTCCCGGACCCCCGCGACGAGCTTCCCGGTGTCGCCCGCGCCGCCGTCGAAACCGATGACGAAGGGCAGGTCCGGCGCGCCGATCCGCTTGCAGTCGTCGCCCTCGACCCGGACCGCCCCGCCCATCGCGGAACAGAACGTGTCCGCCCGCGAGGCCTGGCCGTCCTGGACCTCGTACTCCGCGCGGAACGCGCGGTCCGCGAGTTCCTCCGGCGGGAGGTCGACGCCGAGTTCCCGCGTGGCGGCGTCGATCCCGGCCACGGTGACGGCGGCCGACGAACCGAGGCCGGCCCCGAGCGGGATGGCGCTCTCGATGGTGACGTCGAAGCCCGCGTCCGGCGCGTCGGCCGCGTCGCGGGCCTGCCCGACGGCGGCGTCGACGTACCCCATCGCCGCCTCCAGCAGCGACTCGGAGACGTCGACGTCGGGGTGGGTCTCCGCGCCGCCGCTGTACTCGACGGTGAAGCCGTCGAGCGAGAGGTCCGCGGCGTGGACCCGGAGCTTCCCGTCGGTCCGCTCATCGACGGTCACGCGTGCGCGGCGCTCGATCGCACACGGGACCGCGGGTTCGCCGTAGACGACCGCGTGCTCCCCGAACAGGTACACCTTCCCGGGAGCGCTCGAAACAGTCATACCGGCCCGTGCGGGCCGCGGGGGTTAGGAGTTTTCGGACCGCTCCGTGACCCGCATCTCCATCGTCTGCCGGGGATGCACGGTCAGGGACGGGTGCAGTTCCAGCGGCGTCTCGCCGACGTACTCCAGGCGGTACTCGCTCGCGACGGTCGCGACGATGAGCTGTGCCTCCAGCATCGCGAGGTGTTTCCCGATGCAGTGGCGCGGCCCGCCGCCGAACGGGAAGTAGGCGAACCGCGGCCGCTCGCTCGCCCGCTCCGGCAGCCACCGGTCGGGGTCGAACGTCTCAGGGTCGTCCCAGAACCGCTCGGATCGGTGGACACCCCACTGCGGGAGCATCAGCGTCGTGCCGGCGTCGATCCCGTAGCCGGCCAGTTCGACGTCGACCGTCGGCTCGCGGAAGATGGTGTACACCGGCGGGTAGAGCCGCATCGCCTCCTGTATCACCCGTTCGACGTAGTCGAGCGCCTGGACGTGTTCGCCGCCCGGGCGCTCGCCGTCGAGCACCGTGTCAACCTCCTCGTGGACGCGCCGCTCGATCTCCGGGTGTTCCGACAGCAGGTACCAGGTGTAGGTGAGCGTGAGGGCGGTGGTGTCGTGGCCGGCGAGCAGCATCGTCATCATCTCGTCGCGGAGTTGGTCGGGCGACTGCTCCCCGCGGTCCCGGGCGCGCAGCAGGACCGAGAGGAAGTCCATCGGCCCGTCCTCGTCGCCCGTCGTGCCGGCCCGCGCCGCGATGATCTCGTCCAGCACGTCGTCCAGCGTCGCGACGGCCCGCTCGAACTCGGCGTCGCCCGGCATCGGCGCCCACTCCGGCGCGGCAAACCGGATCGGGTCCGGCTCGAACCGCGCGCCCAGCGGCTCCAGTTGCTCTTGGATCGTCCGCACGCGGTCGTCGGGCAACTGCACGCCCATCATCAGGTCGAGGATCACGTCCAGCGTCACCCGGGTCATCTCGGTTTCGACGTCGACCGTCTCGCCGGGTTGCCACGGCTCGATCCGCGCCTCGGCGTGGTCGGTGACCCGGCCGGCCATCCCGGCGAGGCGACGCATCGAGAACGCCGGCTGCGCGAGGTCGCGCTGGCGCTCCCAGGTGTCGCCCTCCGAGAGCAGGAGGCCGTCGCCGAGCAGGTCGCCCAGCGCGTCGCCCTGGAAGTCGGGCTTGCGGAACTCGTCGGCCTCCGAGACGAGCACCCGTTCGATCGCCTCCGGGGCACACAGCACGTAGGTGTCGAGCGGCCCCATGTTGAACCGCGACACGTCGCCGTACGTCCCCTCCAGCGCGGCGATGAAGCTGAACGGGTCCCGGGCGTAGCGTCGACTGTCGCCGAACAGCGGTTCCCCTTTCGGGCCGGGCGGTGTGTCAGCCATCGGCACGGCTAGGGACCGCAACCGCTTAACCGTGTGGCCGGGCGGAGCGGCCGCTGTTCGGCGTGGAGAACGGAAAACGAAGCGAAACGGACCGTTAAATCCCGCTCTCGAAGTCGTCGAGCGAGTAGGCGGGTTCGGCGCCGCGGCGGTCGAGCGTCTCGTTGGCCAGCAGCCAGTAGACGACCGACAGCGCCTTGCGCCCCTTGTTGTTCGTCGGGACGACGAGGTCGACGTTGCCGAGGCTGTTGTTGGAGTCACACATCGCGATGACCGGGATGCCGACCGTGATGGCCTCCTTGACGGCCTGGGCGTCGCCGATGGGGTCGGTGACGACCAGCACGTCCGGCTCGATGTAGCCGTCGTACTTGGGGTTGGTCAGCGTGCCCGGGATGAACCGGCCGGTGCGGGCGCGAGCACCCACGGCCTCGGCGAACTTCTCGGCCGGGAAGCGGCCGTACTGGCGCGAGGACGTGACCAGGATCTGCTCGGGGTCGTAGTTCGACAGGAAGTCCGCGGCGGTGCGGATCCGGCTGTCGGTCTTCGAGACGTCCAGCACGTACAGCCCGTCGGTCCGGACGCGGTGGATGTACCGCTCCATGTCCTGGGTCTTCTGCTGGGTCCCGATGTGGACGCCCGCGCCGAGGTAGTCCTCGACGGGGATGAGGAGGTCGGCCTCCTCGTCGGACATGACGTCCTCGTCCAGCTGCGGTTCGTCCTCGGTCGCCTCGTCGGCGTCCTCGGCGGTCGCTTCCTCAGCGGGCTCCGCGTCCTCGGCCTCGGCCGCCGGGCCGGCGTCCGCCGCCGGCTCCGGGTCGACCTCCTCCTCGGCCGCGTCGAGCCCTTCCTGTTCTGCGTCGTTCTCTGTCATAGTGCGTCGTCCGCGATGCGGATGAGTTCGTTCAGCTTTGCGGTTCGCTCGCCGCCGACGGTGCCGGTCTTGATGAACGGCGCGTCGGTCGCCACGGCGAGGTGTGCGATCGTCGCGTCCTCCGTCTCGCCGCTGCGGTGGGAGACGACGGCGTCGTAGCCGTGCTCCTCGGCGAGCTCGATGGCGTCGAACGCGTCGGTGAGCGTGCCGATCTGGTTGGGCTTGATGAGGATGCTGTTGCCGGCACCGACGTCGATGCCGTCCTGCAGGCGCGCCGTGTTCGTCACGAACAGGTCGTCGCCACAGACCAGCGTCCGGTCGCCGACCTCGTCGGTCAGCTCGGCGAAGGCCTCGTAGTCGTCCTCGTCGAGGGGGTCCTCGACGTAGACCAGGTCGTACTCGTCGACCAGCTCCGCGACGTACGCTATCTGCTCGTCGGTGTCGCGGACCTCGTCGCCGTACACGTAGCCGTCCTCGTCGGCGTCGTACAGCTCGGCACCGGCCATGTCGAGGCCGAAGCCGATCTCGAAGCCGAACTCGTCGGCGACGGTCGCGACGGCCTCGTCCATGATCTCGAACGCCTCCGCGTCGTCGATCGACGGTGCCCACGCGCCCTCGTCGCCCTTGCCGGCGGGGACGCCGCGCTCGTCGAGGACGTCGGCGACCTCCTGGTGGACGGCGGCGTTGGCAAACACCGCGTCGGAGACGCTCGGCGCGCCGACCGGCGCGGCGAGGAACTCCTGGATGTGGGTCGCGTCGGCGGCGTGTTCGCCGCCGCCGATGACGTTGCCGAGCGGGACCGGGAAGTTCTCGCCCCGGAACGTGCCGCCGAGGTGCTGGTACGTCGGCGCGCCCAGCACGTCGGCACCGGCCTTCGCGGCGGCCATGCTGATGGCGACGGCGCTGTTCGCGCCGATCTCGGAGAAGTCGTCGGTGCCGTCCGCGCCGCGCAGGGCGGCGTCGACGTCGCGCTGGTTGCCCGCGTACACCTGCCCCTCAAGTCGGGGCACGGCGAGTTCGCGGGCCTTCGCGATGGCCTCCTGGGCCGGCAGTTCGATCGCCTCGTACTCGCCGGTGCTCGCGCCGCTGGGGGCCGCCGCGCGGCCGAAGCCGCCGCTCTCGGTGAGCACGTCGGCCTCGACGGTGGCGTTCCCGCGGGAGTCGAGCACGCGCCGCAGTCGGACGGTGGTGATGAGCGTCATGTTTGCTCCCTGTTGACGGTGAAGGGGAGGACGCCGGCGTCGTACTCCTCGGCGGCGATCAGGATCGGCTCCGTCTGGTCCGTCTCGATGAGGACCGGCGCGCCGTAGGACACCTGCAGCGCTCGTGCGCCGAGGATGCGTGCTTTCTCGTACCGGGTGAAGCGTTCGTGTGACATTACTGGTAGGGTGCGACGATGTCGACCAGGTCCTTGTGCGACACGAGCATCCGCCGGCAGCACTGGCGCTCGACGCCCAGCTCGTCGAGGACCTTCTCCGGGTCCTCGTCGCCCTCGCGCGCCCGGGCCTTGAACTCCTCCCAGTGTTCACCCACGACGTTGCCGCAGGTGAAACACCGGACTGGTACCATCATGGTTCAGCGGTAGGACTTCTGGTAGCGGGCCCGCGCACCGGGACCGCCCCACTTCTTGGGCTCGGACTGGCGGACGTCGTTGACCAGCAGCGAGCGGTCGAACTCCATGAACGCGTCGCGGAGTTCGGCGTCGCCGAGGTGCTGGACGATGCCGCGGGCGATGGCGGTGCGGACGGCGTCGGCCTGACCGCTGATGCCGCCGCCCTCGACGCGGACGTCCACGTCGACCTGTTCGCGCTCGTCGCCGGCGATGCGGAACGGCTCCAGCATCTTCAGGCGCGAGAGCTCCGGTTCGACCAGCTCGACTGGCTGGGAGTTGATGCGGACCTTACCGTCGCCGTCGCTCACGGTGGCGCGGGCGATTGCGGTCTTTTTCTTGCCGCTCGTGTTGGTTACCATGTGACGTTAGCACCCAGTTGCTCGCTGACCTCGCCCAGGTGGACGAAGCGGATGTTCGACAGTCGGTCCAGCGACGTGCCCTCGAGGATCTCCCCGTCGCGGTCGTGGGGGTTGCCCACGTAGACGCGGACGTTCTCGAACGCCTCTCGGCCGCGCTGCTTCTTGTAGGGGAGCATCCCGCGGATCGAGCGCTTGAGGATCTCGTCCGGACGCTTCGGGTAGTACGGCCCGCTGTCGGAGCCGAGATCCCGGCGCTTCCGGAACGTGGACATGATGTCTTCCTCGCCGCCCGTGATCACCGCGTCCTCCGCGTTGATCACGGCCACGCGATCGCCGTCGAGCGCGGCCTCCGCGACCTGACTTGCGACGCGGCCGAGGATGCAGTCGCGCGCATCCACGACGACGTCGGCTTCGAACTCGGCGAGACTCATCGGATCACCCGCACGTTGCTGCCTTCGGGGTTCTGTTCGATCGCCTGTTCAAGCTTGATCGTTTCGCCGACCTGCTCTATCTTCGTCTCTGCCGTCGACGAGAAGTCGACGGCGGCGACGGTGACGCTTTTCTGCAGCGCGCCGCTCCCGAGAACCTTGCCGGGCACGATGACCGTCTCGTCCTCCTCGGCGTACCGCTCGATGCGGCCGAGATTGACTTCAGCGTGCGTTCGGCGTGGTTTCTCGAGGCGGGCCGCGACGTCCTTCCAGACGTTCGCGTCCGCATCTCGCGCCACCGATTTCAGCTCGGCGACAAGACTGCTCAGCCTCGGATTTGTCTTACTCATAACGTACCTCCTGATTGAAGAAGTGATGCAGGGAGCAGGATTTGAACCTGCGGACTCCTACGAGACAGCGCCCTGAACGCTGCGCCGTTGGCCTGACTTGGCTATCCCTGCACGTCGAGCCCTCGTAGGCATTCCATCGTTCTTGCCGGCCCTTCAAACCAGTTTCGATTGCCGACCGATGTCGGGTCCCGCGGCTGTCGCCGTCGAAGGGGCGAACCGCCGTCAGGGAACCGGTGTGAAGGGGCATCTGTGCTATAGTTGAACCGCGTCGCGGAGTTCCGTCGCCCGGTCCTCCAGCGTGTCGACCGCCCGGGTCACGAGTTCCTCGACCGAGAACGAGCCGTCGGTCTCGACGTGGAACACGAACGCGTTGTCGACGTCGTGGACCTCGACCTCCTTGCCCGGGTAGCGCTGCGAGAGGTCGTGGTCGAACGTCTCGGTGAGCACGAGGTCGCCGTTCTCGACGTCGGCGTCGGCGTGCTCGGCCGCGCGCTCCTCGATGACGCCGCGCAGGACGTTCGCCTCCTGCTCTTCGAACTCGCTGGCGTCGCCGACGACCTCCACGTACTGGAGGTGGCGGTAGCCGACCGCGACCCCGCCCTGGTGTTTGGCGTGGTTCTTCCCGGAGTCCACCACCGCTTCGGCCTCCAGTTCGAGGCGCTGGTCGTCCTTCAGGTCGATGATCGGCACGTTGTCGTCGGCCGGTTCGACCATGCTGTCGGCGCTGACGAGGTCGCCGGAGTAGGCGGTGTCCGGCCCCTCGACGTCGATGCTCAGGGTGACCGTGTCGCCCGCCTCGAACTCCCCGGCGGGCGTGGTCAGCGGCACCATCCCGAGCCGGTGGGCGATCTGCTCGTCGAACATCACCGACGAGTTCTCGATCACCCGCACGGTGTCGACCGAGAGCGTCGGCACGTCGGCGATCATCGCCCGGCGGATGCCGTTGGCGAAGGCCGGCGTGACGTCCCGGACGAGGAACCGGGCGGATCGGTCCTCGCGTTCGATGAACTGGACGTCGTACTCCTCAGCCATGGGTTAGAATCCGCCCTTCCCCTTGGGAGCGCGCGACCCGTCGTGCGGGATCGGCGTGACGTCCTCGATGCGGCCGATCTCCAGGCCGGCACGGGCGAGCGCGCGGATCGTCGCCTGCGCGCCCGGACCGGGGCTCTTCTGGAGGTTGCCGCCGGGGCCGCGCACGCGGACGTGCACGCCCTCGACGCCGGCCGCGAGCACCTCTTCGGCGACCGTCTCGGCCATCTGCATGGCCGCGTACGGCGACGCCTCGTCGCGGTTCTGCTTGACGACCGCGCCGCCGGAGGACTTCGCGACCGTCTCCGCGCCCGTCAGGTCGGTGACGGTGATGATGGTGTTGTTGAACGATGCGTGCACGTGGGCGATGCCCCACTTCTCGTCCTGTGATTCGCTCATGTTATTGTTCCTCCGCGCGTTCGGGGTGGAGTTCGTCCGCGAGCGGGCTGGTCTCGTCGAAGGCGATGACGCCCTCCTCGTCGACGTCGACCTTGTACGACGGCCGCGTGACGCGGGCCTCGCCGACGACGACGTGCCCGTGGACGATGAACTGTCGCGCCTGCTCGGGCGTGTTCGCCAGGCCCTTGCGGTAGACGACCGTCTGGAGGCGACGCTCGAGCACGTCGTTGATCTCCAGGGACAGGATGTCGTCGAGGCCGTCCTCCTCGTCGAGGACGCCGATGCGCTTCAGGCGGGCGAGGAACTCGTCGCCGCGCTCGGCGGCGGCCTCGGCGTCGCCCTGTGCGCGGCCGAGCAGCGCCCGCGCCTCGCGGCGGTAGGAACGCAGTTCGGACTGTGCGCGCCACAGTTCCTCCTTGTTCTTGAGGCCGTAGCGGCCGACCAGGTCGTGCTCCGAGGCGATGCGCTCGCCCTGGAACGGGTGGTTCGGCGTCTCGTAGGCCTTCGTCTTGCTACCGAGCGGCATTATTCCTCACCACCCTCCTCGGCGGCTTCTTCCTCGGCTTCCTCGCGGATCTCCTCCACGTTGACGCCGATGGTCCCCTCGGTCCGGCCGGTGGACTTGGTGCGCTGCCCGCGGACCTTCTGCCCGCGCTGGTGGCGCACGCCCCGGTAAGAGCTGATCATCTTCATGCGGTTGATGTCCTGCCGGCGGGTCATCGAGAGGTCGTTACCGGTCTCGTGGGTGGTCTCGCCGGAGAAGAAGTCGTTCCGGCGGTTGGTGAGCCACTCCGGGACCGTGTCCGCGTAGCTCTCGACTTCCTCGACCACGCGGTCGATCTCGTCGTCGTCGAGGCGGCCGAACGTCGCCTTTCGGTTGACGTCGGCCTCCTCGGCGATGATGCGGGCCGTTCGTCGCCCGATGCCGTTCATCTCGATGAGGGACCGTTCGACTGACTTCGTCCCATCGAGGTCCGTCTGCCCGATGCGGACGAAGTACCGAAGGTCCTCGTCGTCTTCGGGTGTGTCCTGTGGTTCTTCTGCACTCATGGCTTGTGTGTTGTCTGGGTCGAAGCGTGGAAAACGCTTCGATGGTTTCGACGGGGTGAGCCCCCTCACGAACCGGAAGTCCGGTTCGATACGACGTCGTGGCGGGGATTTGAACCCCGGAGGCTTGACGCCACAGAGTTAGCAACCCTGCGCCTTGGGCCAGGCTAGGCTACCACGACTCGCCGTTCTATCTTCGCCCTTCCGGACTCGGGACGCGGTGCCCCTGCAGCGTATTGCAAATTGAAGTACTCCGTGGAGGGTACTTAAGCGTCACGAAAGAACCGGCACACGGTGCGCGCCGCGGCTCGCCGGGGGCGCGGGGAAACCGGACGACGGGACGCCGATCCGCGTTCCGGGCCGGTCAGGCGAGGTACTCCTCGTTCATCTCCCACTCGCCGTCCTCGTTCTCGACCATGTACTCGCCGTAGTACGGCACGCGGTTCTCGACGGTCTCGCGGAACGTCTCCCTGATCTCCGCTCTGGTCATCTCGCCCATCGAGCGCAGGTCGTCGTTGCGGTTGAGACAGCCTTTGAGGTATCCTTCGTGCGTGACGCGCACGCGGTGGCAGTTCGCGCAGAACGATCTGTTCTCGACGGGGTCGACGATCTCGACCATCCCCGCGTCGCCGTCGGCCGCGACGTCGCCCGCGCCGGTGCCGCCGGCCGCGGCCCCGTCGTCCGGCGTCACCCAGTAACGGCGCCGGCCGTGCATCTCGCGGCGCTCGACCCGGTCGGCCTGCTCGGCCAGCCAGCCGTGGACGCGCTCGATATCGACCGCCCACTCGGGCCGGCCGGTCAGCTCCGGCATGTACTCGATGAGCTGGAGCTGCAGCCCCTCGTTCTCGGCGACGTGGTCGACCATCTGCGGGACGTATCCCGCGGTCTGCTCGAACACGACCATGTTGAGCTTCACGGGGTCGAGGCCGGCGTCGAGCGCCGCCTCGACGCCCTCGATGACCTGCTCGTACGCGCCGCTCTGGGTGACCTTGGCGAAGTCGTCCGGGTCCAGCGCGTCCTGCGAGACGTTGACGCGTTCGAGCCCGGCGTCGACGAGCGCCTCGGCGCGTCCGGGGAGGAACGTGCCGTTGGTCGTCATCGACACCTCCATCGCGTCGGGCGTGCGGCGGACGATTTCCTCCAGGTCGTCGCGGAGCATCGGCTCGCCGCCGGTGAACTTCACCGAGTCGACGCCGAACTCCGCGGCGACCTCCAGAAAGCGGACGACCTCGTCGGCGGTCATCTCGTCGTCCTGGGGGTCCATCGGGCCGCGGGTGTCGCCCAGCCCCTCGTTGTGACAGTAGACGCAGTCGAAGTTACACCGGTCGGTGAGCGACACCCGGACCCCCGTGACCTCCCGACCGAAGTCGTCCGCGAGCATATCGCGGAGGTTGCCGCCGCGAGTTATTAAATCCGCCGTCGAACGCGACCCGATTGTAACCAGAATCGGTTACCCCCTCAGCGTCCTCGCGCGTCCCGGGGACGGGCCGACGCACAGCGCTTATTGCCGGCCGGATGCGAACGGGCCACATGGCCGACCCCGCCGATGCCGACGCCGCGTTCGAGACGCTCGGGAGCGAGCCGCGGCTGCGGGTGCTGCGGGCGCTCGTCGACGACGACGGGCGGCCGACCCGGCGCTCGTTCTCGGAGCTGTTCGAGGCGACGGCGGTCGACACCACCGCCGGCTTCGCGTACCACCTCCGGCAGCTGACCGACCGCTACGTCCGGAAAGTCGACGAGGCCTACGAACTCACCGACGCCGGCCGCCGCGTCGCCCGCGCCGTGGCGGCGGGCACGTACACCGAGAGCGTCGACAGCGACCCGGTCGCCCTCGACGACGACTGCCCGTTCTGCGGCGACGCCGCGCTGGCCGCGACCGTCGCGGACAACGTGACGACCGTCGCCTGCGACGCCTGCGGCCGGGCGGTGCTGGAGCTTCCGTTCCCACCGAGCGGCCACGACACGCACGGGGACGACCTGCCGCGGGCGTTCGACGTCCACCACCGCCACCGCATCGCCGAGTTCTCCGCTGGCGTCTGTCCCGAGTGTGGCGGTGCGGTCGAGGCCGAGACCGAGGCGGCCGGCGACCCGGGGCCGGCCGTCGCGACGTTCACCTGCGCGGCCTGCGGCGCGCGGCTCCGCTGTCCGGTGACGCTGACGACGCTGTCCCACCCGGCGGTCGTCGCCTTCTACCACGACCACGCGTGCGACGTGCGGGACCGCCCGCTGTGGAACGTCGGCGACGAGTGGCGCGAGCGCGTCGTCTCCGAGGACCCCTGGTGCGTCCGGGTGGCGACGCGGCTCGACGGCGAGGAACTCGCCCTGTTCGTCGCCCGCGACGCGACCGTCGTGGAGCACCGGCGCGCGGACGTGCGGGACCGGGCCGAGGGGGCGGACGCCGAGGGAACCGACGAGACCGGCGTCGAGGGGTCCGACGCGTCGGCCGTCGAGGACGACGCCGGGAGCGCCTCCGCCTGACCACGCCGCCCGACTGTTTCACCCGTCGTCGCGACTCGCGTTCCGGTAACCCTCGCCGTCGATCACCGCCACGTCCGCCTCCCCGTCGGCGAGTTCGTCGTCCGCGTCCGCCCGGAGCGCGTCGAGCGCGCGGTCGACGGCCGCGGACTCGTCGAGGCCCGGTTCGTACGTCCCCTCCAGGTGATCGAGGAGTCCGCCGTCGCCCCCGACCGCGACGGCCCGCCATGCGGTCGGCGTGCCCGAGGGGTCGACCTCGTACAGCGCCGGGCCGTCGCGGTCGACGCCGGCGACCAGCAGCGCCACGCCGAACGGGCGCGCCCCGCCGGTCTGGGTCGTCTCCTGCACTGCGTCGGCAAGCGACTTGGCCAGCGCCTCGACGGGCATCGGCTCGCCGTAGCGCAGGCGCTCGCGCTGTGCGGTCACGCGGGCCAGGTCCACCAGCCGCCGGGCGTCGGCCACGTGACCCGCGGTCGCGACCCCGAGGTGGTCGTCGACCGCGTGCAGTTTCTCGACGCTGTCGGCCACCTGGAGCGACGACCGCCGCCGCCCGTCGGCCGCGAGGGCGACGCCGTCGGCGTACCGGACGCCGACCGTGGGGTGGCCCCGCGTCACCGCCTCGCGGGCGTACTCGACCTGGTAGAGCCGGCCGTCGGGCGAGAACACCGTGACGCCGCGGTCGTAGGCCGTCTGGTCGTGGCCCTGCATCTACGCCACCTCCGTCGGGTCGTCGTGGGTCTCGAACGCCACGCCGTCCGCCGTGACGCGCGCGACCAGGACGCCGTTGCCGCTGGCCGTGTCGCGCTCGCTGGCCGCGGCGACCGCGTCGGCGGCGGCCGCGACGGCTCCGTCGAGGTCGGCGTCCGGCTCGTACTGCCGCTCGAGGACGCCGTAGGCGACCTGCATCCCGCTGCCCGTCGCGGCGTAGTCGTCGGCCATCACCCCGCCGCCGCCGTCGAGGTCGTACACGTGCGTCCCGTCGCCGTCGACGCCGCCGAGGACGGGCGTCACCGGCGCGCCGCGGAGCAGGTCGCCCGCGACCCGCGCCAGCGCGTCCATCGACAGCGGCCGCCCGCGACGCGCCTCGTAGAGGCTCGCCTCGGAGCGGAGCTGTCGGACGACCGCCTGCGCGTCGCCGACGGACCCCGACAGCGTCATCGCCGCCGAGGGGTGGACCTGCTCGACCTTGTCGACGCCTTTGTTCGCGACGAACCGGCCGCCGAGGCTGGCCCGGCGGTCCGCCGCGAGGGCGACCCCGTTGGTCGCCGCGATGCCGACGGTGGTCGTCCCCGTCTTTGCGACGGTCCCGTCGGGGGCTGTCCGCCGGCCCGCGCCGTCGCCGTCCGCGTTCCGTGCCGTTCCGTCGTGGGCCGCCGCCGGCCCGGAGGGTCGTGCCATGCGAACCGATCGGGGCCGCCCGGGGAAATATGTTAGCTAAAATATATTTTAGCCGGCGGTCGCCGACGGCGGGAGCGGGGCAACCGGCCCCCGACGGCGGGCGGTCCCGGGACGAAAACCCTTATCGGCGCGTCCGCGCCTATCTACGGGTATGGACGCAGACGACGTGCTCGACCTCCTCCGGGAGGTCGAGGACCCGGACCTCGGCGACGACATCGTCTCGCTGAACCTCGTCAACGACGTGACGGTCCAGGGCGACACCGCGCGGGTGTCCCTGGCGCTCGGTGCGCCGTACTCGCCCAACGAGACGCACATCGCCGACCGCGTCCGGGAGGTGCTCGGTGACGCGGGGCTGGACGCCGACCTCTCCGCCGAGGTCGACGACGGCCTGTCGACCGACGAGCAGGTGCTCCCCACCGTCGAGAACGTCATCGCGGTCGCGAGCGGGAAAGGCGGCGTCGGCAAGAGCACCGTCGCCGTCAACCTCGCGGCCGGGCTCTCGCAGTTGGGCGCGCGCGTCGGCCTGTTCGACGCCGACGTGTACGGGCCGAACGTGCCGCGGATGGTCGACGCCGACGAGGCCCCGCAGGCCACCGCCGACGAGACCATCGTCCCGCCCGAGCGCTACGGGATGCAGCTAATGAGCATGGCCTTCCTCGTCGGCGAGGACGACCCCGTCATCTGGCGCGGCCCGATGGTCCACAAGATCCTCACCCAGCTGTGGGAGGACGTCGAGTGGGGCCACCTCGACTACATGATCGTCGACCTGCCGCCGGGCACCGGCGACACCCAGCTCAGCCTGCTCCAGAGCGTCCCCATCGCCGGGGCCGTCATCGTCACGACGCCCCAGGAGGTCGCGCTGGACGACGCCCGGAAGGGCCTGGAGATGTTCGGCAAGCACGACACGCCCGTGCTCGGCATCGCGGAGAACATGGCGACGTTCAAGTGCCCGGACTGCGGCGGCGAACACCCCATCTTCGGCGAGGGCGGCGGCGAGCGCTTCGCCGCCGAGCACGACATGCCGTTCCTCGGGTCGGTGCCGCTGGACCCGGAAGTTCGCACCGGCGGCGACGAGGGCGAGCCGGTCGTGCTGGACGAGGACAGCGACACGGGCCAGGCGTTCCGCGACATCACCGAGCGCGTGGCGAACAACGTCGGCATCGTCAAGCGCCGCCGGCAGTAGTGCGGTTCGCGTGGGAGCGACCGCGGGCCGCCGTCGTCGGCCCGGTCGCCCGTCGCCGGTTTCTCGATCCCGTCGCGTAGCCGTTAACAACGACGGCCGCCGTAGCGTCCGACATGTCCGAGTTCGACCCCGACGCCGAGCGCGTCGAGACGCTGCGGGCCGTCGCCGAGGACGTGCGGGGCGACAGCTCAGAGAGCAAGCAAGTCGCCGCCATCCTCTACCGCGTCAGCGACCTCTACGACCCCGACGAGGACACCGACCCGCGGGAGATATACCTCAACGTCCGCAACATCCTGAACGTGAAGGAGCAGGGCGGGCTGGAGCGCTGAGTCGCCCCGACCGACGCTGCCGGCCGCCGGCCCGCCGCGCCGCACCGCGGCCGTTTTTACGCTGGACCCCTTCGGACGAGGCGTGGACGCACACCAGCAGGACACCGCGAACCCGTTCGGGATGGACGAGGACTGCGAGAACTGTCCCGGCCTCTGCGGGGCGCGCACGCAGGTCGTCCACGGCTACGGCGACGTGGGTGCGGACTTCGCGTTCGTCGGCGAGCGCCCCGGCCCGGGCGCGGACGGGACGGGCGTCCCCTTTACCGGCGACGCGGGCGGCGAGGCGTTCCTCTCGGTGTTGCGGCGGCTCGGGCTGTGTGCCTCCCCGGCCGACAGCGAGGAGCCGGAGCTACACAACGCCTTCCTCACGTACCTCACGCGCTGTCGCCACCCCGAGCGCCCGCCGACCGACGAGGAGGTAGCGACCTGCGAACCGTATCTCAACGCCGAGATCCGAATGATAAACCCCGAGATCATCGTGCCCGTCGGGGAGCGCGCGCTGGCGGAGGTGTCGACGGAGTACACGACGACCCCCGCCGACGAGTTCGACCTCGTCTCCGACGCCGGCGAGGCGATCCGCGGGCGCGGCTTCGAACTCGTCCCCATGATACCGCCCGGCGAGGCGACCGACGAGCAGACGCAGTCGTTCGTCGAGTCGTTCTCGGCGCTGATGGCCAGCGACTACCGGCAGACGAAGGGCCGCCGGAGCCGATAGCTCGCCGGGGCGGAGCCGGACGTGGGGTGCCACGGCCGACTCCGCCCGTTTCCTACGCCGGGTCGAACTCGGCCTCGGTCACGCCCCACAGCGAGATGTCGCGGTAGTCGCCGTCCTTGTAGTGGTGGTCCCGGCGGGTGCCCTCACACTCGAAGCCGATCTTCTCCAGGACGCGCTCGCTGGCGGGGTTGTCCGCCTGCACCTCCGCGGCCACCTTGTGCGCGTTCAGCTCCTGAAAGGCGTATGCCACGAGCAGCGACGCGGCCTCGGTGGCGTACCCGTTGCCCTGCTCCTCCGGCAGGACGTAGTAGCCGAGCGTGGCGGTCCGGGCCCGCAGGTCGTCCACCCTGCAGCCCGCCCAGCCGACCGTGTCGCCCGCGACCCGTATTGCACACAGGGCGTTGGGGGCGTCGGTCGACTGTTTCCGCTCGATCCACTCGCTCGCGGCCTCCCGGGTCACCGTTCCGCCGTACGCGCCGGTCGTGCGCATCTCCGGGTCCGTCCGCGACCGCGCGTAGGCTCGAACGTGTGGTTCCCGGGACGGGTCGAGCGGGACGAGCTCGACGCTGGAACCTTCGAGGAACGCCATGCGACTAGTTGGCAAGGAAACGTAATAGTTCTTTCACCAGTACGGCGTCCCGCCGCGCCCGCGCCGGCCGGCGGCGGTCCAGGCGACGACGAGGACCGCGACCAGCGCGGCCGTCGCCAGCGCCGCCGTGTCCGGCCCGGCGGCGACGAACGTGACCGGCCCGCCGACCGCGGCGACGGCGGTCAACAGCGCGGCGAGCCCGGCGATCGGTTTGGTCGGGTGCATGCGTCCGCCCACTCGCCGCAGGGGCATAAAACGGCGCACCTAAGGGAGCGGACGCCCGAGCCACGGGCATGACAGTCGTCGCAGTCCCCGCCGACCCGCCCCGCGAGGGCGTCGTGCTGCCCCGGCTCCCGGACACGTCACCGCTCTCGGCCGCCGAGGCGGCCGACCTGTACGAGGCCTCGTTCAAGGACGTCGTCGTGGCGGTCGCCGGCAGCGGCGCGGACCTGCTCGTGAACTACCGCGCCGACGACGACCTGCCGGCGTGGGACGGCGAGAGCGCCGAGGCCCAGCTCCGCGCCGCCGTCGTCGACGCGCTCGGGAGCGCCGAGGACGTCCGCTTCGAGGTACAGGTCGGCTCCTCGCGGGCGGCCCGCGTCGGCAACACGGTGACGCACCTGCTGGAGACCGAAGGGGTCCAGTCCGCGGCGGTGCTGTCGCCCGCCGCGCCGCTGGTCGACCGGACGAAGGTCGACGAGGCGGCGATGAAGCTCCGCCGGAACGAGGTCGTCCTCGGTCCCGGCGAGGCCGGCCGCGCGTACTACGCCGGCTTCACCGACACCGTGGACTTCGAGGGCGCGTACGCCCCGCCGGTCCTGGAGACGCTGACGACCCGCGGGGCCGACGCCGGGCACGACGTGGACTACCTGCCGATGCTGCCCGTGATCGAGACCGGACGCGACCTGGCGACGGTCGTCTCGACGGTCCGCGCGCTGACCCACGCGGGGCGGGCCATCCCGGAACACACCGCGACGGTCCTCGCGGACCTGGGCCTGCGCGTCGCCGAGGGCGGCGACGGCCCCGCGGTGGTCCGCGACTAGCGCAGGTCGAACGCGACGGCGACGGCCGGCTCCCAGAAGGCGAACCGGTAGCGCCCGGCGGGGAGGCCGGGACAGACCGCCAGGCTACGCTCGTTGACGTGGCCCTCGACCACGCCGTCCGCGCTCATCGGCAGCCGCCACTCGAACCCCTCCCCGGGCGCGTGGCTGACCGCCTCGTCGGTGTACTCGAGCGGGCTCCCGTCGGGCGACCCCCGGACGTCCTGCCAGCCCGCCTCGGTCCTGACCTGCAGGTTGTACTTGTAGCGATTGCCGGTGTGTCGCTCCGCCTCGCTGACGTTGGTCAGCGTGACGACCACCTCGTCGCCGGGGTCGGCCGCGAGTTCGTCGACGCGGAGCGCGAACGTCGGCTCGCCGCGGTCGTCGGTCGCCTCGCCCCACGACAGTTCGCCCTCCTCGAACCCGGTGCCGTGCCGCGCGAAGTCGTCGTTCTCGCAGGACAGCGCCGCGGGGACCGTCTCGGGTTCGCCGTCCGGCCGGACGTGTCCGGGCAGCGATTCGAGGTCCGGCGCGAGCGGGTCCTGGGCCGTCGCCGACAGTTCGGTCGTCTCGCCCCAGCCGTCGGTCACCGCGACGCGGGCCTCGGTGACGGGGTCGCCGTCGAACGTCGCACGGATCAGCGCGCTCGGGTAGGTGATCGCCTGCGTGCACATCGTGTTCTCGTCGCCCTCGGTGGCCGCCTGAGCGTCGGCCGTCACCGCGCCGTCGGCGAGCGCGACCTCGTTCACCGTCAGTTCGCGGTAACAGCCGTTCGGTGCCGCCGCGGTCACGAGCAGCAGCGTCGACGACCCGAAATCGGTGTTGCCGACGAAGCGTCGGGCTGGGTCGGAGAGACCACTCCCGAGCGCCGCGTCGGCCCGCTCCCGGCTGTCGATGACGACGAGGTCCGCGGTCGTCTCGCCGCCGTCCCAGCCGATCCGGCCGACGGACGGCGCTTGCTGTACCTCGCTGTTGACTAGTTCCGGCGGCTCGTCGGTGTCGCTGGGGTCATCGGAGCCGTCCGATCCGGGTGCCGCGTTGCCGATACAGCCGGCCAGCGCCGCCGCGAGGGACGCGCCGCCGAGCCGGAGCGCCGTGCGTCGGGAGGTCGGGGACATACACGGCGGTACGACAGCCGGTATAAGGTGCTTTGTGGAGAGTACAGGAGTCGCTGTAGTCACGCCGTCGGGCGGGTGCCGTTCCGACAGTTCTTAAACCCGCCCCGCCGTAGACGGGGGCGAGGTGGGGTGGCAGAGCGGCCTATTGCGCCTGCCTTGAGAGCAGGTGTCCGAGAGGACTCCTGGGTTCAAATCCCAGCCCCACCGTGAGACCGCGGCGCACCCTCGCGCCGCGGGCGAACGCAACCTGGGGTTCGAAGTAGACCGGTCGCAGCGCCGAGGAAGCGAGGCGACCGTCCGGGCGTGGTTCAAATCCCAGCCCCACCGCGTCCGTTCCGAGCGTTCATATGATGAGCGACGCGTCCGCGGCGGACCCGCGGTAGCGTAAATACCTTTCCCAGCGTTGCGCCGGGAGTGACACCGCTGCCCGGGTTAAGGGGGAGGGTGGCGAACGTGGGAGTGCAATGGTTCCCCGCTTGACGCGACGACGGTTTGCGAGTGGTCTCTCCATGGTCGGCGTGGCCGCGCTCGCCGGCTGTACCGGTTCTTCGGACGACGGTGACGACAGTACGGACGCCGACAACGAGTCCGGCGGCAGCGACGACACGGACACCGAAGCGACGACGACCGACGAACAGGACGGCCAAGAGAGCGTGAGCGGCAGTCCCGAGGATACGGTCCGCGGGTACGTCGAGGCCAGCGCGGAGGCCGACGACTCCGAGACCGTTGCGACGTACTTCCACAGGGTCCACCCGTTCCACCCGGACAACCTCGACGAGGACGCCGACGAGTGGCTGTTGACCGACCGCGAAATCGAGAGCGTCGAGACCGAGGTCGCGGAGGACGCGGAGGCGACGGTCGACGCGGTCATGTCCGCCCCGCTGATGCGGATGTCCGAGGTGGAGCGCGACACGGTCGCCGACGTCCTCGACGGCGGGCGGGCCGCGGTGGTCGACGCGACGGTCACCTACGGTGACGGCGAGACGACCGAGTTCCGGTCGGTGACCGTCGCGTCCGACGGCGAGTGGGTCGTGCTCGCCCAGGGGATCGAAGCCGGCGAGGGGAGCGACGGCGGGACTGGCTCGTCGGAACTGGAGGCGCGGGTCGTCGACCGCGTCACGTTCAACACCGAGGAGGACAGCGCGCGGGTGTACCTCGTCGATTCGCCGGTCGCCGACAGCGTCTCCGTGGAGGCGGAAAACAGGTTCTCCGGGACGTCGACCGACACGCCCGACCCAGTGAGTTACCTCTCCGTCTACCTCGACCCGGCGGGCGACGCCGTGCTCGTCTCCGCGACGGTCGACGGCGAGTCCCGGCCGGTCCACCGCGAGGGGTACCCCCCGTCCGAGCGCGTGGTCGACGGGGTCACGTTCGACGACGACCCGGAGACGGACCTCTACGACGCGACCGCCAGGGTCGAGTTCACCGGCAACGCCGAGGGCGACCGGCTCGCCGCCGAGTCGACCGTCGCGGGCGGCGAGGCGTCGACCGACTCCCCGTCGGCGCTCGAACACGCCACGGTCGGCGTCGACCCCGACGGCGACGAAGTCGTGGTGACCCTGACGGCCGACGGCGAGGGGCAGGTGGTCCACCGCGAACGGTACCACCCGTAGCCCAGTCCGTGCCGGCGGGCCGCCAGCGACGAACGCCCCGGCCTCCCGGACCAGAACCCTCATTGCCGCCCATAGCGAACGTCCGGACGAAATGGCCCCCGGTCGGAACGCTGCTGGCGAGGACGCGACGGTCGTGGTCGCGGACGACGAGCCGAAGGTGACGGACCTCTACGCGAAGTACCTCGAACCGTCGTTCGAGGTGCGGCGCGCGTACGGCGGCGAGGAGGCGCTCGATGCGGTTGACGAGAGCGTCGACGTCGTGTTGCTCGACCGCCAGATGCCGGAGATGTCCGGCGACGACGTGCTGGAGGGGATCCGCGAGGCCGGGTACGGCTGTCAGGTGGTGCTCGTGACCGCCCTGGAGCCGACGATGGACGCCGTCGACATGGCGTTCGACGACTACATCGTGAAGCCGACCGACGAGGAGGAGCTAAACGCCGTCGTCGACCGCCAGTTGCTCCGGGCGAGCTACGACGCGCAGGTCAACGAGTACCTGCGCCTGCGGTCGAAGATCGACGTGCTCCGCGAGGAGAAATCCGAGGAGGGACTCGCCGACAGCGACCGCTTCGAGATGCTCACCGTCCTCGCAGACTCGCTGTACGACGACCTGCAGGCGGCCGTCGACGACCACGAGGAACTGGAGGACGTGGACGACCTCGTCGGGGAGTCCTGACGGGGCCGCGCTACCACGACGGGTCGAGCGCCAGCGCGCGCTCCAGCAGGTCCGCGTCGTAGGCCGCCGCGGTCTGTTCCGGCCGCGCGGCGTCTATCCTACGGACGGTCCGGACGGTGTTCGCGAAGTTCCTGAACGTCGCCTCGTCGACCATCTGCCCATCCAGCGTGACCGCCCCGGTTCCCTCGGACTTCGCCGCCTCGAACCGCTCTATCTTCCCCACGTCGCGCCGGAGTTCCTCCGCGGTCGGCATGTGGATCCGGTTGGCCTGCGCGGTCTGTTTCGGGTACAGCGACCAGCTCCCGTCGAGCCCGAGTTTCGCCTCGCGCTCGACCTGATCGGCGTAGGCGTCGCCGTTGTAGAAGCGGACCCCCGCGCGCTCCCGGAACAGGTCGTCGAACGGGCCGCCGACCGCGACGAGGTCGTTCGCGCTGGCCTCGTTCGAGAGGTCCGCGAGCAGGCCGTCCCACGCCGGGCGCGCGCCGTCGATAGCGCGGCCGCCCAGTTCGGCGGTGTAGTCGACCGGCCCGAACACGAGGCCGGTCAGCCGCGAGTCCGCACCGAACCGTGCGATCTCGCGGAGGTCGGACTTCGCCCGCGCCGTCTCGACGATGACGGCCAGTGCGACCGACCCGTCCGGGCGGCCGGACGCCCGCTCGGCCTCCGCGACGGCCTCGGCCGCGCGCTCGACGTCGGCGACGCGGCCGACCTTCGGGACGACGACGCCGTCGAGGGCGTCGCCGGCCTCGCGAACGAGCGTTCGGATCTCCTCGCGGCCCCGCTCCCGGTCGCGCTGACTGTCGTAGCCCCACTGCACGCGGGGCCAGACCTCGCCGGCGAAGTCGGTGCCGCCGGAGAGCCGGTCGACGGCGTTCTCCAGGGCCTCCTCCTTGCGGTCCGGCGCGGTTCCGTCCTCCAGGTCGGGGACCAGCCAGTCGGGGGCCTCGAACCCCTCGGCGGACAGCGCGGAGTCGAGGTACTTCGCCGAGTTCTCCTTCGGGACGGCGGCCGGTGCGGTCTGGAACGTGCGGCAGAGTCGTGTCATCGTAGGTGTCTGGGGTCGGTCTGGGTGGCTAGCGGACGAGCGCGGTTCGCGTGCCGGAGTACACCGGCTCCTCGCGCTGGTTAAAGGCGACGTGCTGGAAGCGGACCCGGCCGCCCCCGGGCGGCCCGTCGGACGGGTCGGCGTCGAGGACGCGCGTGAACCCGTACACCGTGTCGCCCGGCGCGACGAACGTGTGGAACCGCTCGTCGCCGTAGCCGAGTTCGCGGTGGGTCCGCTCGTCGGACCGCGCGTGGGCGAGCGCGACGGAACGGGTCACGTCGCCGTAGGCGACGATGCCCCCGGACGGCGAGTCGGCCATCCGGTTGGCGTCGTGGTGCTGTCCCGCGGTGTTGAGCGTCGCCAGCGGGAGCCCGGAGACGAGTTCCGCGTCCATCGTCCGCCCGCGCTCGTGGCGGTAGGCGACGGCGGCGTCGCGGTCGGCCGCCGCGTCGAGCGCCCGCCGGAAGTCGTCGAACGCCGGCCCGTCGGGCGCGATAAGGTCGTCGGGGAGCGCGGGCGGGTCGTCGCCGTCCCCGGACTCGTCGTCGGTTCCGCCCCCGTCGGCCCCGCCGCCGTCGGTCGCCAGCGGCTCGTGGCGCGGCACCATGTTCGTGCGCTCGTAGGAGAGCAGCGTCTCGCCGGACTCGGCGTCGACCCCCCGCGTTTCCCACGTGACGATGCCGTACGCCGGGCGGGAACTCGATTCGCGGGTCGACCGGACGGTCGACTCCACGCGGAGTTCCGTCCCCGGGTACACCGCGGGGTCGTGGACGGTCACGTCGTCGCGGCCGAGGAAGTAGCCGCCCTTCTCGCTCAGGTCCTCGACGCTCGGCCCCATGGTGCAGGCGACGAGGTAGTCGGGGTGGACCGGCGGCTCGTCGAACCCGCGCTCCCGCGCGGCGTCGGTCCGCCAGTACGCGGGGTCGTGGTTGAGCGTCCGGCTCATCCACTCGTCGTTGCCGTGGCGGGTGAGGCGGATCCCGGCGTCGTGGGCGATCCGGTCGCCCTCCGCGAACGCCTCGAAGTGGTTGCCCTTCTCCAGGGTCTCCGCGCGGTCGAGGGCCGCGGCGAACGTTGCCGGGTCGGTCCAGTCAGTCATCCGCGGCCACCTCCGGGGGGTCGCGGCCGCGCCGCGCCAGCGCCCGGCGCATCTCGTTGGTGACGACCATGTACCCCTCGTCGAACCCCATGCCGGGCTTCGCGAGGACCTGCGCGGCGTCGGTGGCGAGCGCGACGTGCGCGCAGGCCCGGGCCGAGGTGACCGTCTCGTTGCACGTGCCGCCGAGGTAGGCGCGCGCGTCGGTGCCCTCGCAGTACCGGACGGCCTCGCCCGACCGCTGTACGCCGCCCAGGTCCGGCGTCTTCACCTGCACCACGTCGGCCGCGCCCGCGTCGACGAACGCCCGCACGTCGGCGAGCGTGTTGCACCACTCGTCGGCGACGACGTCCACGCCGACGCCGGCGGCCGCGAGGCCGTCGCGCAGTTCCGCCATCGCGTGGATCTGCTCGGCCCGGCCGCCCGCGTCCATCGGCCCCTCGACCTGCAGGGGGTAGGGCGCGGCCGCGGCGCGCAGGTCGGCGAAGTAGTCGGCCACCTCGGCGCGGTCGTACGGCGGCCCGAACACGTCCCCGAGCGTCCCGTACACGTCGACGTGGAACCGCGGCGAGTAGCCCTCGGGGCCGAGTTCGCCCGCCCGGGTCGAGAGCCAGTCGAGGTAGTCGACGAGGCCCTCGCCGTCCTCGCCGACCTTCCCGGCGCTGTTGAACAGGCCGTGTGGGAGCACCGGGACGCCCTTGACCAGCATCTTCTCGGCGTTCTCCCGGCGCGCGTCGCCCGACTGGCCGAACACCGGGACCGGCCGGTCGGCGGGCGTCGCGTCGAGCGCAGCGGCCAGCACGTCGGTTCGGGTCGTCCGGCGCGCCCGGGCGGCCGCGGCGAGCAGCGCCTGCGAGACGCCGTAGCGGACCGCCGTGTGGAGGCGGTCGCCGTCGCTCTCGGCCGGCGGGAGGTCCGCCACGACCGCGGCGTTCCGTGCGAACTCGGCCGCCTCGCGGCCCCGCAGGGCGTCGGCGACCGGCCCCTCGACGACGTCGGCGTACCGCTCGGCGCGGAACAGCGGGTCCCGGCCGCCGGCCCCGGAGTACTGGACGGCGGCGCAGTCGCCGGAGACGACCGTGCCGTCCGACAGTTCCAGGTCCACCGTCAGCGCCTCGCCCGCCTCCCGGATCCGGTCGAACCCGGGCGTGACGGGGTCGCCCTCGTAGGTGAACCCGTCCCGGGTCGCGCCGCGGGTGATCGCCCGCTGGTCGTCGAAGAAGAAGCCGGAGACGGCGGGGACCGCCCGGACGCGCTCAATCCGCATCCGTCCCACCTCCGGGGCGGCCGATGAGTTTGCCGTCGCTTATCGCGTCCACGTCGTCGGCGACCATCGTGAACGAGCGGTCGCGGCCCTCGGTGCGCGCCCGGTCGTCAAGGCGGGCGCCATGGACCTCCTTGATCTCGTCCCGGACGGCGAGATCCGCGAACGTGAAGATCCGGACGCGGCCGTCGTCGTCGCGGGCGGGCAACACGTCGCCCGCCGCGCTGTCGCTGGGCGCGAACGGGACGTCGAGGGCGCCCGATTCGAACGTGCGGACGACGCCGCGGGCCACGTCGCCGTCGCCGCGTCGATACACGGCGTCCAGCAGGTCGCGGGTGGCGCGTTCGATCAACTCCCGTTCCTCGGCGATGCCGTCGATGTCGATGTCCTGCTCGATGAGCATGTCGATGAGCTGTCTCGTGGTGCGGAGTCCCGCGGCGTTTGCCTCCTTCGTCGGGACGCCCCGGAACTCCTGGGGGGACTTCGTGATCACCTTGTCGGGTCGCGCGAGGGCGGCGGTCGCGCCGCCGAGGCCGATGACGCCGTTCGCGCGGGCCTCGTCCGGCGGGAACCCGCCCATCCACTCGTGGAAGACGGTCGTCACCGTCACCGCGTCGGGGAGGTACTCCTCGCCGAGGCTCCGGAGCGCGCGCAGGGCGGCCACGTCCTGCACGACGTTGCCGACCTGCCCGTAGCCGAGCGTCAGCGAGCGGACGCCCTGCGTGGCCGCGAGCAGCCCCTCCACGACCATCACCGCGATGGCGATGCAGGGCGGGACGAGCGTCCCGGTCAGCGGCCCGAACGGCTCGCGGTTGATCCGGACGCCGCGGTCGGTGTACGCGCCGGCGAGGCGGTCGACGTACTGCCAGTGTTCGATCGTCGTTTCGAGGTCGTCCTCCTTCGTGTAGGGGATGTTGTAGGATATCGGCCCGCCCTCGAAGCTCTGGAACCCGCCGGCGAACGTGACCGCCGCCAGCAGGCGCGCGTCGGGCGTCCCGTGGCGGACCTCTATCGGCCGGTCGAGCGCCTCGATCAGCGTCCGGCAGCCGTCGACGCCGTGGTTGACGGCCGGGAAGCCGTTGAGCGCGTCCTCGCCGGTCTCGCGGGACTCCGCGAGGCCCTCGCGGGCCTTCGCGTACTCGTTGTCGCGCGTGTACGAGTCGATGGTCGTCGGCAGCAGGTCCGCGAGGCCGTCGCGTTCCAGGTGGCGGAGCAGGTCGATCTGGTCGTCCAGCCGCGGGACGCCGGCCCGGGGCTGAAGCAGCGGTCGGTCCGCCGTCTCCAGCACGCGGGCGAACCGCTTGCCGTCGGGAAGCGACTCGTGGTACGCCACCGCCTCGTCGAAGTCGACGTCCTCGCCGGTGGGCCAGTCGCCCCGGACGGACTCGTCGATGCGTCGCAACTCCTCGGGGGGAAGGCGTTCGTCGCGTATCATGCGTCGCTACGCCCGAACCCGTTCGTCCGGCTCCGTGCTGTGGATCCCGAGGTCCTGTCGGAGGGCGGCGACTGCCTCCTCGGGGTCGGTCTCGGAGTCGAAGACGCGGTCGAAGCCGAGCCGGCGGAACCGCTCGCGGGTCTCGGCGAAGTCGTTTTGCCCGACCGCGAGGTTGCCGCCGATGTAGGTGACCGCGTCGGTCTCGTGCCCGGCGAGCGTCTCGTGGAACCCCTGGCAGTCCTGCTCGGCGTGGCCGTACAGCGAGGAGACCAGTACGGCCTCGGCGTCGTGGGACGCGGCTGCGCTCGCGAACTCCTCCTGGGAGGTCTGGACGCCGAGGTTGACGACGTCGAAGCCGGCCGCTTCGAACGTCTGTTCGAGGATCGTGATGCCCACGACGTGGGCATCGGACCCGATAACGCCGAGGATGACTGTCTGGGCCATCGGTACCACCACGGACCCGGACCGGGGCATTAAACCTAATGGTCTTTCATGATAATACTCCTTAATGGTCTTTTCACATGTATGTGGGCACTAACCACATTCATCACGAACTATAGCCAAGGTTTTTCCGCCGGGTCGACCCAGGGAGTCGCATGGGAGCCCTCGACGACCTGCGCGTGCTCGACCTGACGCAGGTGCTCGCCGGCCCGTACTGTACGATGCTGCTCGCGGACATGGGCGCGGACGTGGTAAAGGTCGAACGGCCCGGCGGCGACCTCATCCGGTCGAACCCGCCGTTCGCCGAGGACCCGGAGGCCGAGGCGTACGGCGGGTACTTCCAGAGCGTCAACCGCGGCAAGCGGAGCCTCGAACTCGACCTCGGGGACGGGCGCGACCGCGAGGCGTTCCTCGACCTCGTCGAGCGCGCCGACGTCGTCGTCGAGAACTACCGCGCCGGCACGATGGAGTCGTTCGACCTGGGCTACGAGACGCTCCGGGAGCGCAACCCCGAACTGGTGTACAGCGCGATCCGGGGCTTCGGCGACCCGCGAACCGGCGCGACCGACCGGCAGGGCCAGCCCTCGTTCGATCTCGTCGCGCAGGCGCTGGGCGGCGTCATGGAGATCACCGGGCAGGCCGACGGCCCGCCGACGAAGGTCGGCCCCGGGATCGGCGACCTGTTCACCGCCGCGCTGAACGCCGTGGGGATCCTCGCGGCGGTCCACCACCGCGAGCGAACCGGCGAGGGGCAGTTCGTCGACACCGGCATGTACGACGCCATCGTCTCGCTGTGCGAGCGGACGGTGTACCAGCACTCCTACACCGGCGACCCGCCGACGCGACGGGGGAACTCCCACCCGACGCTGTTTCCCTACGACGCCTTCGAGACCAGGGACGGCCACGTCGTCGTCGCGGCGTTCGGGAACAACCACTGGACGGCGCTGTGCGAGGCGATGGACCGCCCGGACCTGGCGGCCGACTACCCCGACCCGGGGAGCCGCCTGCGGAACCGCGAGTCGCTCCGGGAGACCATCGCCGCGTGGACCGCCGACCGGACGACCGACGAGGCCGTCGCCGCGCTCGACGGACTGCCCGTCGCGCCGGTGCAAAACACCGCGGACATCTTCGACGACCCGCACCTCCGCGAGCGGGAGATGCTGGTCGAGGTCGACCAGCCCGGCGCCGACCGGCGCGTCACCGTCGCCGGCACGCCGATCAAGATGACCGGGACGCCGCCGGAGCCCGGCGACCGCGCGCCGCTGCTCGACGAACACCGCGAGGAGGTCCTCGGCCGGACCGCCGCCTCGGACGACTGAGAGCGTTCGCTCTCGCCGAGTGCCGGTGAGCGCCGGTACCGGTGGGCGATCCCGGTACATAGCGAGAGCAAACGCCGTGTGGGGCCAGACCCCTGTGGGATCGACGGTATGGAAATCCTTTTGCGCCGCCCGTCCGCAGGTCCCCGCATGGACTGGCCCCACGACCCCGACGGCGACGAGGGCAGCGAAGGGATGCGGAAGTACGGGATGGCGATCCTCGCCAAGAAACTGGACGAGGACGAGGGCTTCCCGCTCGACGTCGACGAGTTCGTCGCGGAACATGGCGACGAGCCGCTCCGGCTCAACCACCGCCGCATCGTCAGCGTCGCCGACGTGTTCGAACACGTCCGCGAGGACGAGTTCGAGGACATCGTCTCGTTCCACAAGGGCGTCGGCCGCGCGATGCGCGAGGGCGGCTTCTGGGAGTACCACCCGCAGGGCGAGGACCCCGAGCACAAGCCCGCGTAACGCGGCCCCGTTTTCGACCGATCTCGCGCCGCCGAGCGCCGACGCCGTCGCGCACTAACCGCCGGAGGGTTGTCCGATCTCGGTACTTCGACGCGTGTTCGCTTAAAGATAGCGGGGGTAGATTTTAGACACGCCGTGGCAACGTTTCGCACATGGAAAGCGTGACGATCAGAGACGTGATGACCAGGGAGTACGTCGGCGTCAGCGAGTCCGACACGGTCCTCGGGGCGGTGCGGCTGATGCGCGAGGAGGAGGCCGGCAGCGTCGTCGTGCTCCGCGGCAGCGACCCGGTCGGGATGCTGACCGAGTGGGACGTGCTCGGTGTCGTCGCCGACGAGGCGGACCCCGCGGAGACGACCGTCGCCTCGGTGATGTCGGAGCCGGTTCTCACCGTCGCCGCCGACGAGAGCCTTCAGACTGCGACCGGGAAGATGTCGAGCGAGCGGGTCCGGCGGCTGGTCGTGACCGACGACGGCGAAGTCGTGGGCGTGCTGAGCGAGCGCGACGTCATCGCGGCCGCCGCTACTGGCTCCGCGCCCGAGTCTGCCCCGGCCGCGCCCCACGACGCGGACCCGGTCGCGGCCGCCACGGTCGAGGGGGCCCAGCGCGACGACCGGGTCCGGGCGGAACCGAACGGCGGCTACTCCGATCAGGGCGTCTGTGAGGCCTGTGGCGCGCTCGCCGACACGCTCCGGGAGTTCAACGGCCAGCTCGTCTGCGCCGAGTGTCGGGAAGTCTAACCCGACCCGGCGCGGCCGCCCCGTGCGCGCCCGCCGCGTCGCCGATACCCCGCGGCCACGGCGGGTTCGCGCGCGCCGCGTCGCGGCCGACGACCCCCGTCGAAGGGCGTCAGACCGGTCCTCACGGGCTGGATCCAGAGATTTGGAGTTTTAATCGATACGCGAAATACGCCAACTATGATCATTTATCTCCCGGATCGTTGAACGACGTAGGGATATACTTATAACAGATGACCCTATACGGGTACACATGTCATACCGCATGAGACGGCGTGACGTGTTAAAGGGTGTCGGAGTTGCTGGAACGGTCGGCGTCGCCGGCTGTATCGGAAGCGATGACGGCGGCGACGGGGGCGGCAGCGGCCCCGACCTGCTGACCGTCATCGGTTACCCCGAAAGCGGGATCCAGTTGTTCCGTGACTACTACAGTGCGTCCGACGGTTCCGAGGACATCCTCATCCCGGACGGCCTGCAGGACCCGGCGCTGCCGGGGCAGGTCGGCAACGAGATGAGCAACGTCACCGGCACGGCCCCGGCGGCCGGCGGCCCGAACCAGGAAGCGTTCACCTCGCTCTACGAGGACGAGTACGGCGAGTCCCCCGGCGTGTTCACGTCGCAGTCCTACGACTCCAGTGCGATCCTCATCCTCGCCAACGCCGCGGCCGGCGAGAACAGCGGCCCGGCGGTCCGCGACCAGATGCGCCGGATGGCCAACCCCGAGGGCGACACCTACGGCCCCGAGGAGTTCGTCTCCGCGGTCGAGGCGGCCGCCAACGGCGAGAACGTCAACTACCAGGGCGCGTCCAGCGCCGTGAACTTCGACCAGAACGGCGACCCCGCCTCCGCGGCCTACCAGATCTGGGAGTTCGCGGGACAGGACGCCGACTCGGTCGACGTCCAGGAGACCCAGAACTTCGAGGGCGAGAACCCCGATGGGGCCGGTCCCTCGGCCGACGAGTCGCCCGGCGGCACGGGCCGCACCATCGAACTGGGCGTGTTGCTCCCCGAGACCGGTGACCTGGCGTCGACCGGCGGCCCGATGATCAACGCCTCCGAGATCCCGGCGATGCAGGTGAACAACTCCGACCTGGACCTCGAAGTGAACGTCCAGTTCGAGGACACCAACACCTCGCCGGACCAGGGTGTCAGCGGCGCGGGGTCGCTCATCAGCGGCGGCGTGCCCGGCGTCAACGGCACCGCGTCCTCCGGCGTGAACGTCCCGGTGTGCCAGGAGTCGCTCATCCCGAACGAGGTCGTCGGCTGCTCGCCGTCCAGCACCGCGCTGTCGGTGACGAACCTCGACGACGACGACTTCATCTTCCGGACCGCGCCGAGCGACCAGCTGCAGGGCCGCGTGATGGCCCAGGTCGCCTCCGAGCGGCTCGGGGCGGAGTCCGCCGCGACGCTGTACGTCAACAACGACTACGGCCAGCAGCTCTCGAACCGCTTCAGCAACGTGTTCGAGGACACGTTCGACGGCGAGGTGTACGACCAGATCAGCTTCAACATCGGCGAGTCCTCGTACACCAACGTCATCGACTCGGCGCTGTCGAGCGGATAGTCGGGACGCGGCCGAACCCACTCGTTTTTTGACCGCTACGTCGCCAGCGACGGCGTCGGCGGGCACGCCGTGACGATCCACGTGCCATACGGGCGGCTCAATGCGGTGTGCTACGAGCCGTCGAACCGCGAAAAGGAAAGACCGCCGGGCGTCAGCCGCCGAGGAACTGCTGTCTGACCTCCTCGTCGTTCAGCAGCACCGTCCCTTCGTCCTCGAACCGGTTCTGCCCGTTGGCGAGCACGTAGCCGCGGTCACAGCGGCGCAGCGCCTCCTTGGCGTTTTGCTCGACCATGAGGATCGCCGTCCCGTCGTCGTTGATCTCGTCTATCTTGTCGAACATCTCGTCGACCAGGTCCGGCGCGAGGCCGGCGCTCGGCTCGTCGAGCAGGAGCAGGTCGGGGTCGAGCATCAGCGCCCGGCCCATCGCCAGCATCTGCTGCTGGCCGCCGCTCATCGTGCCGGCCTTCTGGCCCTTGCGCTCCTCGAGGATGGGGAACCGGTCGTACACCTCGCGGAGCGCGTCCTCGGGCACCTCGTCCAAGATGTACGCGCCCATCTCCAGGTTCTCCTCGACGGTCAACTCCGCGAACACGTTGTCGCTCTGGGGGACGTAGCCCATCCCCTTGTGGATGACGTCCTCCGGCTCGATGCCGGTGATGTCCTCGGTCGCGAAGGTGACGGTCCCGGCCATGTGGGTCGTCAGCCCGAACACGGACTTCATCACCGTCGACTTCCCCGCGCCGTTGGGGCCGACGATGGTGACGTACTCGCCGTCTGCGACGTCCAGGTCGACGTCCGTGAGGATCTGGAGGTCGCCGTAGCCGGCGTCCAAGTTGCGGACTTCGAGCAGGCTCATACTTCACCACCGAGATACGCCTCGATGACGTCGTCGCTCGCCTTGACCTCGGCGGGCGTGCCGTCCTTGAGCACCCGGCCCTGGTGCATCACGATCACCCGTTCGCAGTTCTCCATGATCAGGTCCATGTCGTGTTCGACGATGAGGAACGTGTAGCCCTCCGCCCGGAGCTCGTGGATGTGGTCGAGCAGTCGGTTCTCCAGGGAGGGGTTGACGCCCGCGAACGGCTCGTCGAGCAGGAGCACGTCCGGGTCCGTCAGCAGCGCGCGGGCCATCTCCAGCAGCTTCCGCTGGCCGCCCGAGAGGTTGCCCGCGTACTCGTCGGCGAGGTGGTCGATCTCGAAGAAGTCGAGCACCTCCCACACCCGCTCTAGCTGTTCGGTCTCCTGGCGCTGGACGTTGTCGCGAACCCCGGGGGTGATCGAGCGCCACAGCGCCTCGCCGATCTGCCCCTTGGGCGCGAGCATCATGTTCTCCAGCACCGTCATCTCCTCCAGTTCGCGGGCGATCTGGAAGGTGCGTGCGAGCCCGCGGTTGGCGATCTCGTGGGGTGCGAGTCCGGTGATGTCCTCGCCGTTGAACCGGACCGCGCCGCTGTCGGGGTCGTGCATCCCCGTGATGAGGTTGAACGTCGTCGACTTCCCCGCGCCGTTGGGGCCGATGAGGCCGGTGAGGGTCCCCTTCTCGACCCCGAAGCTGACGTCGTCGACGGCGGTGATGCCGCCGAACGTCTTGCGCAGTCCCTCGACCTTGAGGGGGACGTCGGACTCCGTCTCGACGCCGCCCCCCGTGATGTCCGTTTCGCCGGTCGTGTCGGTGGTGCCGCTCATTGTTGTTCACCTCCGTCGGTCGCCGCGGCGTCCGCGTCGCCGCCGACGCCCTCGGGCCGCGAGAGGTCGATGCTCGACGCGGTCTCCTTGCGGTGCCCGAGCATCCCGTCCGGCCGGTTGTGCATCAGCCAGATCAGGACCAGCCCCATGATGACGAGCCGGAGCTGGCTGATACTGTTGAGCGTGTACGCGAGCAGCGGCCACGGGTCGAACGACCCCATGGCGGCCATCGCCTGGCCGAAGCTCCCCGGTCCTTCGAGGCTGCCGACCGCCGCCTCGATGAGGTTCTTGATGAGACGCGGCCCCTCGTACAGCGCCGCCGCGAAGACGGCACCGCCGAGGAAGCTCCCGGTGTTGGAGCCGGGACCGCCGATTATCAGCGCGATCCAGATGTAGAACGTGATGTTCGGCCGGAACGACGGGGGCGTGATGCTCCCGCGGCCGGCGTACCAGAGGATGCCGCCGAAGGCCATCAGCGCACAGCCGAACACGAACGACTTCAGCTTGAAGCGGTTCGTGTTCTTCCCCAGCGAGTTGGCGACGTCCTCGTCCTCGCGGATCGCCTTGAGGACGCGGCCGAACGGCGACGAGCCGGTCCGGGTGAGCAGCCAGTAGAACAGGGCACACACCAGCAGCAGGATCAGCCCGTACGTGAGGCTGTCGACGACCGGCTTGGGGTTGTTGGCGATGAAGTTCTGCTGGACGAAATCGACGAAGCCGAGATACGGGTCCCAGAGGAACAGCGCGCTCAGTATCGCCTCCAACGGTGGCGTGTAGTTGAGTATGAGCCCGCCGCCGCCGCCCAGCCCGATCGTGTCCGCCGCCGGGTCGAGCGTGAACAGCCACAGGTCGATCGTATCCGGGACCGTGTACGTCTGGAACGTCCGGGACATCAGCGTGAACCGGATGATCTCGGAGAACGCGATCGTGACGATAGCGAGGTAGTCCGCCCGCAAGCGAAGCGCTGGCAGTCCGACCAGGAGGCCGAACAGCGCCGCGACGACCACGCCGGCGACGACGCCGACGCCCAGCGGCAGCCCGAAGCCGCCGACCTGGGCAGCGCCGCCCTGTGCCGCCGGCGGCTTGGAGACGATAGCGGTCACGTAGACGCCGATCGCCATGAACCCGACGATGCCGATGTTGAACAGCCCGGTGTATCCCCAGTGCAGGTTCAACGCGAGCGCGAGCATGCCGAACACGCCGATGTAGAACGTGAGGTTGGCGACGGTGTTCAACTGCCCGCGCAGCGAGAACCCGAAGACCACGCCCGAGAGGATGTACACCAGGTAGATGGCCCCGAGGACGCCCAGCACGAGTCCGGGGTCCCGGTTGAGGAAGCCAAAGAGGCGGTCGCCGACGCCGGCGGAGGAGGCGTCGTCGCTCATGCTGTCGACCTCCCGCTGAAGATCCCCTGCGGTTTGAACAGCAGGATGGTTATCATCACGAGGAACGCCGCCGCCCGGCCGAACGCCGAGGGGATCCAGATCACGGACATCGACGCCGTCAGCCCGATGATGATCCCGCCGGCGATCGCGCCGTATATCGACCCGATGCCGCCGAGGATGACGGCGGCGAACACGAGCAGGAGAAGCAGCCAGCCGTCGTTGAAGCCGAGCGTCCCCTTCCAGAGGACGAACATGTAGCCCGCGATACCGGTGAGTCCGCCGCCGATGATCCACGTCGAGCGGATGACCCGCTCGGTCGGGATCCCGGTGACGCGAGCGAGATCCTCGTTGTCAGACATCGCGCGCATCGCCTTGCCGAGTTTGGTCCGCTGGAGCAGGAGGTGAACCCCGAGCATCAGCGACCCGGCCACGACCAGCAGCGTGAGGTCGTGTGCGTGGACGAACACCGTCCCGTCGATGAACACCAGGCTCCACTCCGGCTGACCCCCGGCGTCGGTCGTGCCCCGAACGCCCGGACCGAAGACGAACTGGATCAGGTACCGGAGCGCGAAGGCGACACCGACGCTCGTGATGAGCAAGGCGATCCCGTCCTCGTCACGGATCGGCTTGTACACGTACCGGTCGACGAGCAGCGAGAGAGCGATAGTCGACAGTCCGGCAACGATCATCCCGAGAATCACCGCAAGCGGCGACGTGACGATGCCGGCACCGATCGCGCCACCGAACACCGACCCGCCCGCGCCGACCAGCAGAAGGGAACCGATGTTGGCGTTCCCGTAGCCGGCGACGAGATACGTCGTCGCCCAGCCGGCGAACGCCCCGCTCGTGAGGTAGTCCCCGTGCGAGAAGTTCGCGAAGTTGAGAATGCTGTACGTCATCGAGAGTCCGACGCCGGCGAGTCCGACGACCAGGCCGCGCATCAGCCCGTCCCAGACGTAACCGCCGACGTCGCTGAACGCCACTCGACCGGCGATCAGCCCCTCGATGAGAAACCACGCCATCCAGACGGCAACGAGACCGACAACGATGGCGAACGGTTGCTCTACGACAACCCGCCGCCCACGTGAATACGTTTCAGATACACCCATTGGCAACACTCCACACAACACCTTCCCGCACTCAACTCATAATAACTTTTCCTTGACCGTTCGTCACGCCGGAGGGCGGATTTTGGTAAACGATTGCCGGATTTCATCGGCATCTAGTTGAGGAAAACACCTATGCCCGAGCGGCCGGGATTCCGGAGCACAGCAGCTAGCAACGATGCAGATCGATACCCCGACGACCGACGACCTCGCTGCCCTGGTCGACCTGTGGGTCCGGTTGGCCGACGAGCAGCGCCGACACGGCTCCCGCCTCCTCGCCGAGGGCAACCGGACGCCGGTCCGCGAAACCATCGCCAGAAGCGTCGTCACGGGGAACGCCCGGATCGCCCGCCGGGACGGCGACATCGTGGGCTTCGTCACGTACGAGATGGACGCCGGGACGTACGAACTGGACCTGACGCGGGGGTCAGTCACCAACCTGTTCGTCCGCCGGGACGACCGGAACGCCGGCGTCGGCAGCGAGTTGCTCGCGGCCGCCGAGCGGGCGCTTGCCGAGGACGGAGCGGACGCGGTCACGCTCGAAGTGCTCGCCGAAAACGAGGCGGCCCGACGGTTCTACCGCCGGGCGGGCTACGGCGACCGCCGCGTCGTCATGGAGAAGGCGCTGCCGGACAAAAGCGATACTCACTCAAAGGGCGACCGATAACTACGCCGTAGCGCCAGGGGAGCTTGGGCGGTTCAAGCACTCGACTTGTAATCGAGACTCCCAGGGTTCAAATCCCTGCCCTGGCTTCGGTGTGTCCTCTCGTCCGGAGGGCACGACCCGCGCCCGGAGTTTTTCGCGGTTCGGCACGTGAACAGGTCGGCCTGTCGCGGAAACAGCCTTATGTACCGAAGCGCGCCCAGGGACAGGTAGCGAATGGCAGCCGACCACCAACCCCCCGCCGACGGAACCGACGACAGATACCGTGCCTACGAGACCGACGACGACCGGTTCGTCGTGTACGACGCCGACAACGGGGACGCGTGGCTCCACTCGACGGTCGCGGTGCCCGTCGATCGATAGCGACGCCCGCCGACGCGGTTCCCGCCCGACTACCCCGTCTTGTACACGCCGCGAGCGTCGGCGACGGCGGTGCCGTCGGCCGCGAACACGTCCACGTCGACGACGCCAACGTCGCTCCCGCAACGCACCACGTCCGCCTCCGCGCGCAGGTCGCCGGTGCCGGCCTCCAGGTAGTCGATCCGCATGTCGATCGTCGGCACGGGCTGGTCGACCAGCGAGACGAGGGCGGCCCCGCCGACGGTGTCGGCGAGCGTGAACGTCACGCCGCCGTGGGCCATCTGTCGGTCGGCGTTCCACGACAGGTCCTCGCGCATCTCGATCCGTCCCTCCGCGTGACCGTCGTCGACGGCGGTCACTTCGACCCCGAGCAGGTCGGCGAAGGGCATCTCCTCGAAGAATGACTCCACGTCCATACCGCCGCGTATGCGAACCGGGAAATTAAACGTGTATGATCCCCGTCCGGTCGGAACGGCCGCCAAAGGGTTCATACCCGTTGGGGAAATAGCCCCGGTCGATGCCCCGCATCGAAGTGACGCTACCGGACGACGTCGAGGTCCAGCTCGATCAGATGGTCGACCAGGGGGAGTTCGTCAACCGCGAGGAGGCGATAGAGGAGCTGCTGTCGCTCGGCATCAAGGAACACCAGACCGTCGCGGAGACCGAGGAGCGCGGCGAGGTCGGCTTCGAGGAGGAGATGATGGCGACCGACGAGCGTTCCATCGGCGACGACGACGACGGCTACGCGTTCTAGAGGTCGAGGAAGCGTTCCGCGTTCTCCCAGAGGAGCTTCCGCTGGATGTCCTCGGGGAACTCGAGGTCGGCGAACTGCGACAGCCACGGCTCCGGGTCGAGCATCGGGTAGTCCGTGCCGAACATCACCTTGTCCGACAGCAGCGTCTTCGCGTAGTGGAGCACCTGCTCGTCGATGTAGTTGGGCATCCAGCCCGAGAGATCCATGTACACGTTGCCCTTCTGCTGGCAGATGGCCAGTTGCTCTTTCTCCCACGGGAACGCGGGGTGGGCGATCAGGATCTGCAGGTCGGGATGCTCCGCGGCCACGTCGTCTATCAGCATCGGGTTCCCGTACTTGATCTTGAGGCCGCGCCCGCCGGGGCTGCACGCGCCGAGCGTGGAGTTGCCGCCGTGGAACACGACCGGTACGCCGAGTTCCTCGATGGTGGCGAACAGTTCCTCGTGTTCGGGGTCGCTCGGGTCGAACCCCTGTGCGATCTGCTGGAACTTGAACCCCGAGAGGTCCAGATCCTCGACCGCGCGCCGGGCCTCGGCCACGCAGTCGTCCTTGAGCGGGTCGACGGAGGCGAAGCCGACGAAGAAGTCGTCGTACTCGTCGCGCACCTCCGCGACGTAGTCGTTGGGAACCGGCGGGTTGCCGGTGTTGGTCTCGGCGTCCCAGCCCAGCAGGACCGCGCGGCCGACGCCGGCGTCGCGGTACTCCGCGATCATCTCGTCATAGCCGTGGGTCTCCAAGTCCGTGCCGAAGCGGTCGGCGGCGTCGCGCATCATCTGCCCGCCGGCGTCGTGGAGGAACTCCTCGGTCGGCTGGTGGGCGTGCGTGTCGATGGCGCGGGGCTCGTCCGCGAGAACGTCGGGCGTCGCCATGCCTCACCCGTCGTCGGAGGGGACCAAAAACCCCGGCGTCAGAGCCGCGCCCGGAGCGACGCCGCGACGTCGTCGAACGCCTCGTCGGCGACGGCCGCGTCGTCCGCGAGGCTCAGGACGCCGTGGGGGACCGACGGGTAGTGCAGGTGGTCCACCTCGACGCCTTCCTCGGCCAGCGCCGCGGCGTAGTCGGCCCCCTCGTCGTGCAGCGGGTCGTGGCCGCAGGTGACGACCGTCGCGGGCGGGAGGCCGGCGAGGTCGGTCGCGCGGGCCGGCACCGCGTACGGGTTCGCCCGGTCGACGTCGCTCCGCAGGTACTGGTTCCAGAACCACGCCACGTCGCGCCGCGTCAGAAGCGGGCCGTCGGCGTTCTCCGCGTAGGACCCGCCGACGTCGCCGCCGTCGGCCGCGGCGTCGTCGACCATCGGGTAGCACAGCGCCTGCGCCGCGAGGTCGGGGCCACCCACGGCCCGTGCCCGAAGCGCCGTCGCCGCGGCGAGATTGCCGCCCGCGCTCGTGCCGGCGACCGCGAGGCGCTCGGGGTCGCCGCCGACCGCGCCCGCGTGCTCGGCGACCCACTGGAGCGTCGCGTACGCGTCGTCTATCGCCGCCGGGAACGGGTGCTCCGGCGCGAGGCGGTAGTCGACGGCGACGACGACCGCGCCAGTTCGGCGGGCAAACCGCCGGCAGATGTCGTCCGACGAGTCCAGCGTCCCGAGCGTCCACCCGCCGCCGTGGTAGAAGACGACGACCGGCACGGGCGTCTCGACGTCGGGGCGGTAGACCCGGAGCGGCAGGTCGCCGCCCGGCCCGTCGATGGCCATGTCGCGGACGAGGTCGACCGGCGGCGGGTCCGCGCCGCCGAACACCTCGTCCTCGATCCGGCGCGCCGACTCGACCGACAGCGCGTGCCACTCCGGGATCCCCTCCCGCTCGATGCGCTCGACGACCACCGCGACCTCGTCATCGAGTTCCGTGCGCATTCCTGCCGGCCCTTCCCGCCGCGGGACAAAGGTACTTGCCCCGCGCGCCCGCTGTGACGGGCATGGATGAACTCGACGCCGACGCCGCGGTCGCCGAGCGCCGCGACGAGGCCGACCCGCTCGCCGAGTTCGCGGACCGGTTTCACGTCCCCGACGACGGGCTGTACATGGACGGCAACTCGCTCGGGCCGCTGTCGACTGACGCCGAGCGGACGCTGGACCGCGTGGTCGAGGAGTGGCGCGAGATGGGCATCGAGGGGTGGACCGAGGGCGAGCCGCCGTGGTTCCGCTACGCCGAGCGCCTCGGCGACCGCCTCGCGCCGCTGCTGGGCGCGGACGGGGACGAGGTGGTGATCGCCAACTCGACGACGGTCAACGTCCACAACCTCGTGGGGACGTTCCTCGACCGGGCCGACGGCGACGCGGTGGTCGTCGACGAACTCGACTTCCCGACGGACCACTACGCGGTCCGCGCCCAGTTGCGCCAGCGCGGCCTCGACCCGGAGGAGAAACTCGTCGTGGTTGAGAGCCGCGACGGCCGGACGATAGCGGCCGAGGACGTGGTCGCCGCGATGGACGAGCGCGACGACGCCGGCGTCGTGTTCCTCCCGAGCGTGCTGTACCGGAGCGGCCAGTTGCTCGACGTGGAGCGGATCACCGCCGCGGCCCACGAGCGCGGCCTGCTGGCGGGGTTCGACCTCGCACACTCCGTCGGCGTCGTCCCGCACGACCTCTCCGCTCACGGCGTCGACTTCGCGACGTGGTGTAGCTACAAGTACCTCAACGCCGGGCCGGGCGCCATCGCCGGCCTCTACGTGAACGAGCGCCACTTCGGCGAGACGCCGGCGCTGGCCGGGTGGTGGGGCCACGAGAAGGAGACGCAGTTCGAGATGAACATGACCTACACCCCGGCCGACTCCGCGGGCGCGTGGCAGACGGGGACGGTGCCGATGCTCTCGGCCGCGCCGCTGGAGGGGTCGCTGGAGGTGCTCCACGACGCGGGGATCGACGCGGTGCGGGAGAAATCGGTCGAACTCACCGAGTACCTGATCGAACTGGTCGACGACGAACTCGCCGACTACGGCTACGCCGTCGGCACGCCCCGGGACCCGGACCGCCGCGGCGGCCACGTCGCGCTGGAACACGACGAGGCCGAACGGATCAGCGCGGCCCTGCGCGACCGCGGCGTCGTGGTCGACTACCGGCCGCCGAACGTCGTCCGGACGTGCCCGTCGCCGCTGTACACCTCGTTCCGCGACGTGTACGACGCCGCGGCGCACTGCCGTGACGTGGTCGCCTCCGGCGAGTACGAAACGTACGACGCGGAGGGGGAGGTCTCGTAGACCGGTTCGGGGACGCCGGGACTCAGTGCTCCAGACCTTCGACGAGCGAAACGACGTTTTGCTCCTCCCGGTCGTCGATCTCCTGGGGGTAGACGGCGATCGGGACCACGAAGTCGCCGTCGTGGCTGACCTGCCCGATGTGGATGTACACGTCGACGGAGGTGCCGTCGAGGTCCGCCTGGCCCGGGAACTTCGACAGTTCGACCGTCTCGCCGAGCGTGTCGATCTGGGTCGTCCCCTCCTCCTGCCCGACCTCCATCCCCTCGTACCTGCCCTGGACCTGCTGGATCAGCTCCCGGTTCGACATGTCGTCGATGGGGTTGAACGTCTTCCCGAAGAGGTCGACCTTCGGGGTCGAGAACGCGACGAACACCGCCGCCTGCTGCTCCATGCCGAGGAACGAGACGCTGCGCTCGTACTCGCTCATGTAGTTCGTCGCGACGACCTCGCGCTCCTGGCCGGCCGCGGAGAACGTCCGCGACACTTCCTGTTTGCTCGTCTCCTCGTCGTTCGCCTGCTCGTATCCCGTCTCGTCGAGGCTGGCGTCGCCGGCCGTCGCCGGGGACGCCGAGAACTCCTGGGCCTCGTTGCCCAGGATGAAGCCGAGACAGCCCGACCCCGCGACGATCCCCCCACTCACCAGCCCGCCGAACGCGCGTCGTGACAGCGTCATGCCCGCCGGTTTCGCCCCTCGGAATAAAAGCTTCGTGGCTCGCGGTCCCCGCCGGCCGCCGCGCGTCGGGCGCGTCAGCGCCGGAACGTCGGGCCGTCGTCGGAGTCCTCGACGGTAATCCCGAGCGCTTCCAGTTCGTCGCGGAGTTCGTCGGCGCGCTCGTAGTTGCCGGCCTCGCGCTCCCGCTCGCGGAGGTCGAGCACGAGTTCGATCGCCTCCTCGGCGAGGCGCGCGTCGCCGTCGGCGGTCGCGTCGCCGAACGTCAGCCCGAGCACGTCGCCGCCGAACTCGTCGAACGCCTCGACGGCCCGCCGGAGCGCGCGGTAGTCGTAGGCGTCGCGCTCGTCGACGTGGCGGTTGACCGCGCCCGCCAGGTCGGTCAGGGCGGCCAGCGCCCCGCGGGTGTTGAAGTCGTCGTTCATCGCCGCCGTCGCGTCCGCGCGGGCGGCGTCGACCGCATCGCGGAGGTCCGCGTCCTCGACTTTCGTGCGGGCGTCGACGCCGTCGACGGCCTCGACGGCGCGGTCGTAGGCGCGGTCCAGCCGCTCCCAGCGGTCGCGGGCCTCGCTCAGCGTGTCCTCGGAGAACGTCGCGCGGTTGTGGTACGCCGTCGACAGCAGGAACGCCCGGACGACGTTCGCGCCCTCCTCCGCGACGAGGTTCTCGACGGTCGCGAAGTTCCGCAGCGACGACGACATCTTCTCGCCGGCCGTCTCCAGCAGGCGGACGTGGACCCAGTACCGGGCGAACTGCTGGCCGGTGGCGGCCTCGCTCTGGGCGACCTCGTTCTCGTTGTGGGGGAAGACGAGGTCCTGCCCGGCGACGTGGACGTCGATCGTGTCGTCGAGGTGGGTCGTCGACATCGCCGAGCACTCGATGTGCCAGCCGGGGCGGCCCTCGCCCCACGGCGAGTCCCACGTCTCGGCGGTCGCGGCCGCCTCCTCGGCCGGGTCGGCCCCGCCGTGTTGGTGTTCGGCTATCTCGTCGGCGTCGACTCCGCCGGCCTTCCACAGCGCGAAGTCGGCGGGGTTACGCTTCTCGCCGCGGGTGCCGTCCGCGCCCTGGGCCTCCATCTCCTCTAGCTCCTGGTTCGAGAGCTTCCCGTAGTCGGGGAACTCGGTCACGTCGAAGTACACCGAGCCGTCGGCCTCGTAGGCGTACCCCTTCTCGACCAGCGTCTCGACCATCTCGATTATCTCCGGCACGTGCTCGGAGACGCGGGGGTACACCGTTGCGCGCTTCAGGTTCAGCGAGCGCATGTCGCGCAGGGTGTCGGCGACGTAGCTCTCGGCCACGTCGGCCTCGCCGTCGCCGTCCTCGCCGACGCGGGCGACTATCTTCTCGTTCACGTCGGTGAAGTTCTCGACGTGACGGACGCCGTACCCCTCGTGTTCGAGCCAGCGGTGGATGACGTCGGTGTGCACCCACGCCCGCGCGTGGCCGAGGTGGGCGGGGTCGGAGGTCGTCAGGCCACAGAGGTAGAGCAGCACGGAGTCGGGGTCCTGCGGCTCGAACGGCTCCTTCTCGCCCGTGAGCGTGTTCGTCACGCGAAGGGTCATTGTCGACCACTACCCGCCCGCACCCTTTGAAATCGTCGGAACGCGCGCCGCCGGTCGGCGGTAACCCAACGTTGTGACGGCGTACCCGCTTACTTCCGTGCCGAACTGGCGGCAACCGTCGTCCGGGTTTATCCTCGGCTCCCCCCGAGTTGCGGGCGATGACACGGAACGACCCGACGTCGACGAGCGGCGCGTCGCGACGCGACCTCCTGCGGTACGCGGCCGCGACCGGCGCGGTCGCCGGGATCGGCGGCGTCGCGACGGCACAGGACGGCACGGAGACGGGGGACGGACAGGACGGGACGGAATCGGGCGACGGGAACGGAACCGCCGGCGGTCAGGACGGCGACGTTCATCCGGCGTTCGGCTTCCCGGCGCTCTCCGACGACGTCGAACCGCCCGTCGAACCGGACCACGTCGTCGAGGCGCGCACCGAGCCCCGCGAGGACCGCCCGAACCCCGAGTTCTTCTTCACCCCGACGGGGCTGTTCGTGGAGCCGGGCGACACCGTCCGGTTCTCGATGGTCTCGCCGTCCCACAACGCGATGGCGTACCACCCCGGGTTCGGCCGGACCCGGCGGGTGCCGGAGGGCGTACCGCCCATCTCGTCGCCGCTGTTCGCCGAGGGGGCGTACTGGCTGTACACGTTCGACGAGCCGGGCGTGTACGACCTCTACTGCGGCCCCCACGAGTTCCTCGGCATGGCGATGCGCGTCGTCGCCGGGGAGGCGAGCGGCCCGGGCGCCGAGCCGGTGCCGGAGCCGGCGTTCACGGCCGGCGTCGAGGGCCCCGAGCCCGGCGCTGGGAACGCGGCCGACGGCAACGCCACGGCCGGAAACGACACCGCGGCCCCGGGAACGACCGGGAACGTGACAGCCGGCGACGCGGCGGGGAACGCGACGGCTGGCAACGCGACGACGGGCAACGCCACCGCCGACGGCGCGACGGGCGGCAGTCAGGCCGACCTGACGCCGCCGACCGGGCTCGCCGCGTCGGTGCTCCGCGCCGACGCGCTCGCGCCGGAGAACGTGATCGACGCCGGGACGGTGGCCTGGGACGACCTCCCGGCGGAGGTCAAGGAGTTCCCATCGGGCGGAGGGTGACCCGTCGGGAGTAACGCGACCTTACCGCCGGCCGCTGCCGCCTTCCGCCGACGGGACCGGGACCGCGGTCAGCGCGTCCTCCATCGTCCGGACGGCGTCCGCCCCCGCCCGGCGCGGGACGGCCACGACGAGCGCGTCGCCGGCCGTCGCCGCGGCCTCAACCGACACGTCCGCGCTTTCCAGCCGACGCAGGACGGCGGCCAGCGTCGCCGCGTCGACGTCGCCCACCGCCAGCACGCCGGTGAGCAACCCCTCTCCCGGCGCGAGCGCGGTCCCGCCCGCGACGAGCAGCGCGTCGGCAGGGTCGTCGACCCGCCCGAGCCCGCTCTCCATCGTCACGCGGGCGTCCCGGCCGGCCGTCTCGTAGGCGGGCAGGTCGGCGGCGTACCGGCGGAGCGCGGTCGCGACGGCGTCCTCGTCGCCGTCCACGTCGAGGAAGCGGGCGGTGGCGGTGTAGTTGCAGACGCCCGCCCGGAGCGCGTCGACGAGGAACGGGCGCTCGGCGACCGCCCCCCGCGTTCGTTCGGCGAGTGACATGTCCCGACGAGCGTGCGCCGGGAGCAAAAAACCCGCCGTGCGCGCGGGCCCTTCGCCCGGCCTCGCCGACACCCGCCCGCGCCGCCGGGAGCGAAGTCCCTAAGTCCGCGAAACCCCTCCATGTTCCCATGCAAGCGCTGGTCATCGTGGCACACGGCTCCCACCTGAACCCGGACTCCAGTTCCCCGACGTACCGGCACGCCGACACCGTCCGCGAGACGGGCGCGTTCGACGAGGTACGGACCGGCTTCTGGAAGGAGGAACCCCACTTCCGCGAGGTGCTGCGCACCGTCGAGAGCGACGAGGTGTACGTCGTCCCGCTGTTCGTCAGCGAGGGATACTTCACCGAGGACGTGATCCCGCGGGAGCTCCGGGTCGACGACGAGGTCGGCCTCGACGACCCCGACCCCGGCTGGGAGCCCCGCGACGCGACGCCCGACGACGTGGACAAGGAGGTCCACTACTGCGGCCCCGTCGGCACGCACGACGCGATGAGCGACGTCATCGTCCAGCGCGCCGAGAGCGTCACCGGCGACCCGGACGTGGGCGACGGCTTCGGCCTCGCGGTCGTCGGCCACGGCACCGAGCGCAACGAGAACAGCGCGAAGGCCATCGAGTACCACGCCGACCGCATCGGCGAGCGCGGCCGCTTCGACGAGGTGCAGGCGCTGTTCATGGACGAGGAGCCGGAGGTCGACGACGTCACCGACTACTTCGAGAGCGACGACGTCGTGGTCGTCCCGCTGTTCATCGCGGACGGCTACCACACCCAGGAGGACATCCCGGAGGACATGGGGATGACCGACGACTACCGCGAAGGGTGGGAGACGCCCACCGAGGTCGACGGCCACCGGATCTGGTACTCCGGGGCGGTCGGCACCGAGGACCTGATGGCCGACGTCGTGCTGGAGCGCGCCGAGGAGGCCGGCGCGGACGTGGGCGACGCGGTCGAGCGGGTCCGGGAACTGACCGGCGGCGTCGGGACGCCCGCCGACGACTGAGGCGACGCGGGCGCTCGGACCGACCGGAGCGGCGACGTTTTTCTCGCTCGGAAGTCACGCAGGGCTTTTAAACCGGCCCCCTCCGATCGGGGGGACGTGAGCGAGGATCGGGAGCTCGACGGCGTCCTCGACGTGCTCAGCGACGAGTACGCCAGGTCGATCCTCGCGGAGGCCAGCACCGAACCAATGTCCGCGAAAACGCTGAGCGACCGGTGTGACGCGTCGCTTCCGACCGTATACCGGCGCATCGAACGGCTCAAGGAACACGACCTCGTCGAGGAGCGGACCCGCGTGAAGCCGGACGGCGGCCACCACAAGGTGTACACGGCGACGCTGGCCTCGGTCTCGATCGAACTGGACGACGGGGAGTACGAAACCAGCGTGGAGCGGACCGACCGCACGGCGTCGCTCGACGCGGACGACGCCGCGGACCGCCTCACCTACATGTGGGAGAACCTCTGACCATGACCATCGCAACCACACCCATCGAGTGGGCCATCCTGGCCGTCTCGGCCGCCTCGACGGCCGTCGGACTGTACGTCGCCTATCAGGCGTACCGCGGCTACCGCCGCCACCGGAGCAGGCCGATGCAGTACCTCTCGCTCGGCCTGATCATCCTGCTCGGCGTGACGTTCGTCTCGGCGTTCGTCGGCTCCCTGCTGCTGCGGGGCGGGGTCGTCCCCGGCGACTACCGGCCGGGGTTCACCCTGCTCGTGCGCCTGCTCCAACTGCTCGGCGTGGCCTTCATCGCCTACTCGCTGTCGCTCCGGGGCTGACCGTCGCCCCCACAGTCGACGGTCGCGGCCACGTCCAGCACGTCGGAGCGGTCGACGTCCTGCCCGAACACGCTGTACCGGTGGCCGCCACACTCCCAAGAGACGGTCCGCGTCGCCCCGAACTCGGAGTACCACACCGTCCGGCCGTCGACCTCGACGCGCTCGGCGTCGTCGGCGTGGCTCCCCGGCGTCCGGTTCGTCTTCGTCACCGATATCTCCCCGGTCCCGTTGGTGTACTCGAGGGACACGGACCGGTACTCGCCGACCGTCCTGCGGTACCCGTCGGCGGAGAACCCCGCCGGCGGGTCCGGGTCCGGAACCCGCATCTCCGCGGCCGCCGCGAGCGCCCCGCGGGAGTCGTACGTCGTCGTCTCGGGCAGCGTCTGCCGCTCGACGGTGACGTTCTCCGGCGGGTCGAACTCGAACGCCGAGTCGTCGAAGCCGGGGTCGAACGTGACGTTCTCGTAGGTCATCCGCACCTCGTAGGGGTCGCCGTTCAGCGTGAACGACTGGTGGTACTTCAGCGGGTAGAACCGCTTCGCGTCGATCCACACCGTCTGGCTCACGTTCGTCATCGAACTCGTGCTGACGTTACCCCCCGAAAGCGTGCCGTTGATCCGGACGACGTGAGTCTCGCGGCCGTCGACCGCGTCGGTGCCGAGGTAGGTGACGTCGTAGTCGGTGGCGTTGGACGGCGGTCGCTCGACCGGTCCCGTCGACGTCGCGGGCGAGGCGACGACCGGTAGCGGGGAGACGCCGCGCTCGCCGCCGTCGCCGTCCGCCACGCCGCGTTGCTCGTTGATGCGGGCGAAGATATCGTCCAGCCGTTCGCCCGTGGTCGTGGTGTTCCCAGCGTTGTCGGGCAGCGTCTGTCGCGTCGCCGTCCCGGCCCCGCGGTCGTAGATCCACATCACCGAGCCGTTGGAGTATATCTCGGTGCCGTTCGCGCTCCCCTCCAGCGTCCGCTGGTAGACGTACTGGGTCCCCGGCCGCTCCTTGACGACCATCTCGGTCCGGGAGGACGTGTTCGGCCCCTCCACCTCGCTGACCACCGTCGCCGAGACGCCGTCTATCCCGGCGTACGCGGCAGAGGCGTTCTCGCCGATCGGTTCCGGTTCCGACGCGCCGGTGTCGCCGCCGAACGCGGCGAACATCCCGGCGGAGACGAGAAACACCGCGAGGACGCCGACGGCTGCACGCTGGAGGGGGGACTCGATGAGCGGCATCGTTCGACAAGAAGCGGGAGCCGGGCAAAAATCCTTGCATCACGGCGCTCAACCATGGTCGGCCGGCGGTGAAAGGAGCGAGATGAACGGCGACGAATGGGGTTCCGGCGGACCGGGCGGGCGGCGAGTGAGTCGGGCGGGAGGAAGGGAGGCGTCAGCGGGACCGCAGGACGGCGGGTGTCGGGAGCGCCTGAGGCGTCAGCGGGGGAGGACGGCAGGGGATGACAGGGTGGTTCGGGACGCGTTGCCGCGCTCAGTCACACTCCATCGACGACGCTATCTCGACGAGGCGGTCCTCGTCGAACGGGCCGTACACCGAGTAGGTCTGGCCGTCGCACGTCCAGCTCACCGACCCGGTGTTGCCGGCCTCGTCGTAGACGCCCCGATGGTCGCCCACGGAGACGTTCTCGCCGCCCGCGCCGGGCGACTCGTAGGTGGTGTCGACCTTGGTGACGCCGAACTCGTCGGTTCCGTTCGTGTAGGTGACGAACACCCGCTCGTTGTCGCCGGCGAAGGTCCGGCCGGAGTCGAACTCGTACCCCTCCGGGACGTCCGGGTCGGGCACCGTGAGGTTCGACGCGGCCGTCAGCGCTTCGCGGGAGTCATAGGTCGCGGTGTCGGGCGTCTCGTACTGCCTGAACTCGACGTCGTCCGGGAGGTTCTCGAACGTGAACGTCGAGTCCGGGAGGTCCGGGTTCAGCGTCACGTTCTCGTAGTTCACCGTGGTCGTGACGTCGTTCTCGCCGACCTCCGCGGCGCTCTCGATCCGGGTCGGGAAGTACGTCTCGGCGTCGAGCCACCCGGTCACGTCGATATCCGTCCCGGCGGAGTTCGCCGGCGTGATCGAGACGCGGTAGGCCTTCTCGCCGTCGACCTGCTCGGTCGCCTCGTACTCGACCGTCGTGTTTTCGAGGTTGCCGAACAGGGTGCCGAACGTCCCCTGGGTCGGCTCGCTACGGTTGTACACCGTGACCGTCCCTTCGCTGCTGTCGTAGCGGAGCAGGCCGCTCTCGTTGACGAGCGTGACGTCGCCGGCGGCCACCTCGGACGAGATCGTTTCGACGCGGGTCTCGCCGGTGTCGAGGCGCGCCCACGTCCGGGATTCGGCCGTCGTCTCGTTGCCGTCGAGGACGACGGTCCGTTCGGTGGTCATCGCGATGCTTTCGAGGCTGGACAGCCGGTTCCGGAACTGCTCCGTCAGTTCCTCGTCCGTGGGCGGTTCCGCGGCGTCGCCCCGGTCGGTCGTCGTATCCGTGGCGGCTCGGTCGTTCGGCAGTTCAGTCGTCGGGTCGTCGGTGTCGGTCTCCGTGGGTGAGTCGCCGGGGGCGACCGCGCCCAGACAGCCGCTGAGCGCGATCATCCCGACGAGCAACAGGGTGGGGAGGGAGGACCGAAGGGAGTCAGGGACCATTGCGTTTCCACGGTGTCGCGGCACCCCCATAAACCGGACAGCGCCGTTTCCGCGTCGGAAACCCGAAGAAAAATTTAAATACACCGTTCGTTCGGATCGTGCGGATCCGGCGGCCTGGCGGGGAATGGCCGGGCTTATGCCGGCGGTGACCCACGATGTACGTATGCAACCCGACCAGGTCGAGGCGCTCCGCGAGGCGGCCGAGGAGGGGGTCGAGTTCGACGGGCTGGAAGCCCAGCGCGACGGCGACGGCTACCGGCTCGCCGTCCCCGGCCGGGAGTGGACGGGGCTCACGGCCGCGGCGTTCGACGACGCCGCCCGGGAGGTGCCGGCACACGTCACGAACTGGGACTTCTGGGCGCACGCGGCACCGACACACGCCGCGCGGCGGGCGTTCCTGCGCTGGCTGGAGGGGGCCGACGAACGCGACGTTCCGGCGCGGTACGAGGCGCTCGCGGACGGCGTCGCACGCGCGTGGGGCCAACTCCGAATCACGGTCTCGCTGGGCGACGACGGCCACCGCCGCTATGACCTCCGCCACGAGGCCGACGCGGGCGAGGCGGTCGACGGGCTCGACGCGTTTCACGACCCGCTCGACGCCCGGGAGATCGTGAAGTTCGACGAGCGGGAGCGGTATCGCCCGCTGAAGACCGCGCCGTCGCTGCGCACCGGCTGGGCGTTCCCGGACCTCGACGCCGCGGCCCTCGTCGAGGCGCTCGGCTTCGTCTACCCCGCGACGGTCGAGAACTGGCACCGCGAGCGGGAGGGGGAACTCGACGTGTCCCACTGGCGCGACACCGCCGAGCGACAGACGGGGATCTACGACATCGTCGACGAACTGGAGCCGGAGGCCGTCGACCGCATCGCCGCGACCTGCTGTGTCGACTCGCAGTGTCTCAAGCGCCGCGAGTGGGACTACGACGAGGACCACGAACTCGACGCCGAGCGCGGCGAGGGCGAGTTCCCCTGCCGCGAGCCCTGCTCGCTCGTGGTCGCGGCCGCGCGCAAGTGGACGAAACTCGAACGCGAGGAGTCCCGCACCTACGAGTTCGACCTCACGCCGAGCGAGAAGGAGCAACTGGAGGACATCGTCGACGCCGTCGCCGACGGGCGCGTCGACGAGGTCCGCGAGGCCGACGTGTACGAGGGCGCGAACCGCTATCGGGCGCGCTACCTGCGGGAGAAGCTGTTCGACGAGGAGGGGCGGCTCTGCGGCGTCCCGACCGAGGAGTGACCGCCGCGGCCGACGTCACTCGCGGGCCAGCAACACGCCGGCCGCCGCGACGCCCGCCAGTACGATGGCGACGCCCAGCGCCGCCACGACGCCGTCGACGAGCGTGGCCGCGGCCGCCGCGACGAGGACGGCGACGCCGGCCAGCGCGGCGACCGGCGCGTTCTCCCGGGCCGACAGCGCCGTCGGCACCGACGACGCCCCCGGGTCGTCCGGCTGCTCCACGGGGGACGGCTCGGCCAGCGTCTCGTCGACCGCGACCGACCCCTCCGAGCCGAGTTCGCCGGTGCCGGTCCGGGGGGCGTCGGGCGGCTCCGTCACGGTGACGTCGACGTACGTGGTCTCCGCGCCGTACCCGGTGACGACCTTCAGCTTGCCGCTCGCGGGGAGCGCGTCGTCGACGACGTCGACCCCCACCTGCCGGATGGCGTCCGTGTCGACGAAGTGGTTCGTCGCCTCCAGTTCGGCCCCGCGCTCCAGCCCCTCGACCAGGTTGAGGTGGACGTGGACCGCGCGGCCGTGGTTGACGAGTTCGACGTCGAACGCCCCCGCGGCCTCGAACGACGGCGGCTCCGCTCGCACCGAGTGCAGGCCGTCGTCGCTCACGTGAACCGCTAGCGTCGGGGGCACGGCTCGAAGCACACAGCGCGGCAGGAAAAGCTTTCATACGATCCGTCGTCACCGGGTACGCGCCGACCCCGCGCCGGGGATATCCGGCTCTGACGTGCGTCGGCCCGACTCAGGCCGGCGCTTCGTCCCGCATGTCCGGCGGCAGGAGGTTCGGGATGCCGTCCTCGATCGGGTACGTCTCGCCGCATTCCGTGCAGACGAGCACTCCCGAGACGATCTCGCCGTCCTCCCGCGTCTCGTCTTCCAGTTCGAGGTCGTGTTTGTCCATCGGGCAACAGAGTATGTCCATGAGGGTTTCCTTCACGACGAACTCACCTGATGCGCGATACAACGGCCCCCCCGAGGAAAAGCGTGCCGGGTCGCGGCGGCCCCGCCGCAACTTATTCCCGTCTCCAATGGGACCGAATTCATATGGGCGACGACTCCACGCTGTACGAGGATCTGGGCGGACGGGACGCGATAAGCGCCGTCGTCGACGAGTTCTACGACCGCGTGCTCGACGACGAGCAACTCGTCGGCTACTTCGACGACACCGACATGGACGAACTCCGGGACCACCAGACGAAGTTCCTCTCGGCCGTCACGGGCGGCCCGGTCGACTACACCGGCGAGGACATGCGCACGGCCCACGCCGGCCTCGACCTGACCGAGGAGGACTTCGCCCGGACCGCCGAACACCTGGACGCGAGCCTGGCGGCGTTCGACGTGCCCGAGGAACAGCGGGAGGTCGTGCTCGGCGAGGTTGCTGACCTGAAGGCGGCTATCCTGGACGAGTAACGCAGCTACAGCGGCCGTTCGACGACGACGGTGTCATCGCGGCCCGGCCCGACGCCCACCGCGTAGATCGGCGTGTCGAGTTCGTCGCTGACGTACTCCAGGTACGCACGCGCGTTCGCCGGGAGCGCCTCGTACCCCTCGTCGGCGACGGCGCTCCAGTCGGCGTCCGCCCAGCCGTCGAACGTCCGGTAGTTCGGCTCGCAGCGGCCCCACTCCTCGGTCGTCGCGGGGACGCTCTCGCGGGTCTCGCCGTCGAGGTCGTACGTGTGTGCGACCCTCACCTCGTCCAGTCCGGCCAGCACGTCGACGTGGTTGACCGCGAGGCCGGTGAAGCCGCTGGCCCGGGTCGCGTGCCGGAGCATCGGCATGTCGAGCCATCCGACGCGGCGCGGGCGGCCGGTGACGGTGCCGTACTCCCCGCCCTCCTCGCGGATGTAGGTCGCGGTCTCCTCGTTCTCGCCCGCGCCCTGCTCGTCGTAGCCCGGCGTGTCGCCCTCGACGCCGCCGAGTTCGGTCGGCATCGGGCCGCTCCCGACCCGCGAGAGGTAGCCTTTCACGATGCCGATCACTTCGCCGTCGCCGATCACGCCGGGGCTGAGCCCGGTCCCCGTCGCGGCCCCGCCGGCCGTCGGGTTCGAGGAGGTGACGTACGGGTAGTTGCCGTGGTCGATGTCGATGAGCGTCCCCTGTGCGCCCTCCAGCATCACCGTCTGTCCGTCGTCCCGGGCGTCCGCGAGGAACGCGCCCGACTCGACCGGCATCCCCTGCTCGGCCAGCCGTTGTCCGTACTCGCGGTACTCCTCGAACACCGCGTCGACGTCGAACGCCTCCGGGTCCTCCAGGTCGGCCACGTCGAGGCCGTACACGTCCTCGACGACCGCGCGCTTCTGCGGGACGACGTACTCCAGGCGCTCGCGGAGGGTGTCGGGGTCGAGCAGGTCGCCGATCCGGACCCCGCGGCGGCCGGCCTTGTCCTCGTACGTCGGGCCGATGCCGCGGCCGGTCGTGCCGACCTCCTGGTCGCTCTCGCTCTTTACCTCCTCCTCGATGCCGTCGAGGACGCGGTGGTACGGCATGATGACGTGGGCGCGGCGGGCGACCCGCACGTCGGGGTCGAGGCCGCGCTCGCGGAGCGCCTCGATCTCCTCGAACAGCGTCCGGGGGTTGACGACACAGCCGTTGCCGAGCACCCCCACCTTGCCACGCACCGCGCCGCTTGGCACCAGCGAAAGCTTGTACTCGGTGCCGTCCTCGACGACGGTGTGGCCGGCGTTGTCGCCGCCCTGATACCGCGCGACGACGTCGGCGGCGTCGCCGTAGAGGTCGACGACGCCGCCTTTCCCCTCGTCGCCCAGTTGGGCGCCGACGATGGTAACGGTCATAACACCGTGCGATTCTCCCTTCCCCGATAAACCGATTACGATAACGGCACCCGTGACGCCGGAAAGAATGCACGTTCGTGTTTTTTCCAGCCGAAAATCCGCCGCCGTGGTTGCATCGCCGTGCCTACGTCGCCGGGCGGGTGGCCCTGTGGCCTGCAGGCGGGGCGAGCCGAGTACCGCGGGCCTCGACCGCGAGGCGGGTCACCATCGGTGGTGGACGTGTTCGCGAACGTGCTCGTCGTAGACGCGTTCGACCGTCTCGTGGCGGTCCGCCGACAGCGGATCCAGGTCGGCCGCGGCCACGTTGTCGCGGATGTGCTCGGGGCTCGTCGACCCCGGGATGACGGTCGAGACGGCGTCGTGGTCGAGGATCCAGCGGAGCGCGAACTGCGCCATCGTCGCCGACTCGGGCACGGCGGGCCGGAGTTCGTCGACGGCGTCCAGCCCCGTCTCGAAGGGGACGCCGGCGAACGTCTCGCCCACGTCGAACGCCTCGCCGTCGCGGTTGAAGTTGCGGTGGTCGTTCTCCGGGAACTCCGCGTCCCGGGAGAGCTTCCCGGTCAGCAGGCCCGAGGCCAGCGGGACGCGGACGATGACGCCCACGTCGAGTGCCGCCGCGCGGTCGAGGAACAGTTCCGCGGGGCGCTGGCGGAACGGGTTGAAGATGATCTGCACCGTCTCGACGCCCGGGTACTCGATCGCCTTCAGCCCCTCCTCGACGCGCTCGACGGAAACGCCGTAGTGGTCGATCCGCCCCTCGTCGGAGAGCGTCGCCAGCGCGTCGAACGTCTCGGGCTGGTAGTACGCGTCGGTCGGCGGGCAGTGCAACTGGACGAGGTCCAGCGAGTCGACGCCGAGGTTGTCGCGGCTCCGGTCGACGAACCGCCGGATGTTCGCCTCGTCGTAGCGCTCGGCGTCGTGCGGGTCCAGCCGTCGCCCGGCCTTCGTCGCGACGTACACGCGCTCGTCGGGGTCGTACTCCTCCAGCACCTCGCGGATGATCCGCTCGCTCCGGCCGTCGCCGTACACGTCGGCGGTGTCGAGGAAGTTGATCCCGGCGTCCAGGGCCGTGCGTATCGCCTCGCGGCCGGCCTCGTCCGAGACGTCGCCCCAGTCGCTGCCGACCTCCCACGTTCCCAGTCCGACCTCCGTCACGTCCCAGCCGGTCGATCCGAGCCTGCGTCGGTCCATATCGGACGAAGGCGGCCCGACCCCGTAAGGCTACGCCCGGGGGCAACCCTCTCGCGCCGACCCAAAGTGTTAACCCGTCGCACGAGCAATTTTGAGCCCCGTTGTACCGTGCCGGCGTGATAACTTTTAAAACCCCCCAAAGACAAGTTAACAAGTGCCATGATAGACCGACTTGAGAAGGAAGTCGATATGCTCGAACGACACCTCCAGGTTCTGAAGATGGTCATCGAGAACGAGCCCATCGGGATCGTCAAGATGTCCAACGAGACGGGCTACCCGCACCACAAGGTCCGGTACTCCCTCCGGGTCCTCGAGGAGGAGAACCTCATCGAGCCCTCCAGCCAGGGCGCCATCAAGACCGAGCGCACCGACGAGTTCGTCGAGGACCTAGACGAGAAGCTGGACGACATCGTCGGCAAGCTGGACGAGATGAAGATCGAGGAGAGCGCCGAGATCGAGAGCTAGAGCTCCGGGACGTTGATGTGGAAGTCCGTGCCGCGGGCCTCCACGAGACACAGGTGGTAGCCGTCCTTTCTGGATAATTTCACGAAACTCTTCTTCGAGTCCCGGCTGAGGAAGCTCCCGCTGGTCGCCTCCGCGGCGGTCTCCAGCGCGCCGGGCTCGAAGAACGAGGACGTGACGACGAACGCCGCGCTGAGGCGGCCGTTGGTCTCCTTGACGCGGGAGGCGCTGTTCTCCAGCGACGCCATCCCGCTCTGGGTGACCGGCTCGCGCGAGTCGTTGAGGTCCGCGACGATCAGGGGGTTGCCCATCCGGTCGCGCAGGACGACGTCGAACTGCTTCTGTTCGCGCACCTCGTCGCCGTTCTCCTGGTAGACGAGGCTCACCGACCCCTTCAGCTCCGCCCGGTCGATCTCTGCGATGGCGTCGTACAGGTCCTCCAGCGAGCCGGCGTGGCCCGTGTCGCGGATCTCGTAGATGAGTTCCCCGACGACCCAGTCGACGAAGTCGAACTCCAGGGTCCCCGTGAGGAACTCGTCGAACGCCTGGCCGTCGACGGCGACGTTCCCGCTGTCGAACTGGGTGTGGTGTTCGAGCCGGAGGTTCGCGTTGACCTCCTCGGCGTCGGCGTTGCCCGCGTGGGCGTCCTCCAGCGTCGCGTCGCCTTTCGACGCGTAGCGGACGAACAGGTTCGTCCCCTGCAGGGCCTCCGCCGCGCCGATCCGGCGGTCGGCGTCCGGCGCGCCGCCCGCCGCCCGCTTGGCCTCGGTCAGTTCGCCCTCCAGCCGGTCGACCTCGCCTTCGAGGCGCTGTATCTCGGCCTCCAGTTCGGTCACGCGCTCGGTGAGCGACTCGTTTTCCGCCCGTAGCTCGTCGCGCTCCTCGCGCAGTTCCTCGCGCTCGCTCCGCAGGTTCGTCACGGCCTGCTGGAGCTGGTCTATCTTGTCCTCGCGTTCGAGCACCTCCTGTTTCAGCGCCTCGTCGCGCCCGGCGTGGCTCCCGGTGTCCGCGGGCGATTCACTGGCCTCGCGCCGCGTCCCTCCGGCGTCGGGCGTCCGGGACGTTCCGCTCGCGCGCGCCGAGTCGGCGCTTCGTCCCCTGTCGTCCGCCCGCGACTGCTCGGCCGCCCCGTCGTCGCCCGTGCTCGTCCGGTCCGGGTCGAGCGCCGGGATGGTGCGGGCCTCCTGCCACTCGCGCTCCTCGGTGACGGTGGGTTCGGGTGCGTCGGTCCCACTTGCCCCGGCGTCGGCGTCCGCACCGCCGGTTCCGAGGTCGGCGTCCCAGCTTCCGCCGTCCGCCGGCCCGGTCGAGTCCTCCGACGACTCCGTCGCTGTCTCGGTCGTGCGCGCCGCGGCGTCCGCCGCATCGGCCGCCGCGTCCGCGGCCGTCCGTTCCTCGACGGCGAGACCGGGGTCGGGCTCGGCGGCTCCGTCCGACGGCTCGACCGTATCCGTACGGGTCGCGGCCGCACCGTCCGCGGCCGCCGGCGCGTCGGCGGCCTCCGCGGTGGACGCCTCGGACCGCTCCGGCTTGTCGCCGCCCGTGACCGCGTCGTCGACGTTCACCGCCCCCGACTCGGTCGGATGCGCGGGGTCAACGCCGCTCGGGTCGGGCTCGGGGTCGGTTCCCACTCCCGCCGGCCCGGCGTCGCGGGCCGGTTCCGCCGGTCCGCCCGTCGGCGACCGTTCTTTGGGCTCCGGCTCGCCGGCCGGGTCGTCGGCCGGCGTTGACTCCCGGTCGGTCGCCGGGTCGCGCGGTTCCGAACGCGCGCTCCGCTCCCCGGGCGAGGGGTCCGTGGACCGCTCCGGCGTCGTCCCGGTAGCCTCCACACCGGCCGTCGGATCGGCGGCGTCGGTTGGCTGTGGCTCCGTGGCGTCGGCGGTGTCGGCCGCCTGCGGGTCGGTGGCGTCGGTCGTCGTCGGCTCGCTGGCCCGCGGGTCCGTGGTGTCGGCGGGTGCCGAATCGGCCGGCGTCGGGTCAGCGGGCGTCCGGGCGGCTTCGGTGGCCGTCGGCTCGTCCGTCGCGTCGGCCGCGTCGCTCCGTGCCGGCGACGGATCGCTCGGCGGGGTTGGGTCCGTCGGCTCGGCGGTCGCGTCCCCCGTTCCGGCGGCCGTCGTCGGGTCGCCCGCGCCTGCGGAGCCGGTGTCGGCTTCGGTTCCGCCGTTCGCCAGCCCCGTCCCCGCTTCGGCTCCGGCCGCCGCGCCCGCGCCGGCCGGCTCATCCGGCTCGTCGGGTTCGGGGACGTCCGTGACCTCGATGTCGACGTCCCGGACCTCGTAGATGCCCACCTCGTCGCTCGCGCGCTTGAACGCCTCGTCGCCGGTGATCAGTTCCTCGCGGTTGCCGACGAACGCACAGCTCATCGACTTGCCGCCGTAGTACGCGACGTAGTAGTCGCCGCTGAGGACGTTCTCGCTGAGTTCGATGTAGCCGGTGAACGAGCCGGACGACAGCGTCCCGTCGGCCTCGTCTATCGGCGTGTCCTCGGTGTAGTACTTGGCTCGCTGGTCTCCGCCCTTCTCGAGCATGGTAAAGAGGAGCGGGAGCGACGGGTCCGGGGCGACGTGTGCGGTCGCGTCGGCGGTCTCGAAGTCCTCGATGGCCCCCTCGAACACCCCCACGATCCGCCCGTTGAGCATGAACAGCGTCGTGCCCCGCGCGCGGACCGCACCGGAAAACCCGTCGTCGGCGAGGTCGCGTAACCCCTCGTACCCGGCGGCGACCGTCCGGGTGCGCCAGTCGCCGATCCGTTCCTCCGTGCGCGCATTCATACGTACGCAAAGCCACAAGCGCCCCAAATACTTTCCGCCGCCGGTCGTGACCGCACGCTGACGTTATCCGGCGGTCGGCCCCCTCAGATTCGCTGTTCGGCGTCGTCCGCGAGCTCCTCCATGCGCTTGCCGATCCGGCCGGCGCTGGAGAACTCGTCCTCGCTCATCGCCGTCGCGAGCGCGTTGCCCAGCACGAACACGGCGTGTTTGTGCTCGCTCTTGGACTTGTGGACGTGGGAGGGGTCGACGTCGAGCTGGTAGTACGGGTCGAAGAGGTCGGGGTCGACCTCCTCCCGCTCGGCGACGTTCTCCATGATCGTCACCATCTGCTCGTGCAGTTCGAGTAGCTCGTCTTTGTGCATGCCAGTCCATATGGCGGGTCCGAATTTCAACCTTTTGACCGCCTGCACCCCGCCGTGAGTGCGCGTGACCGGCCCGACCGGTCCGGGAACCGGGGACCGACGCGGGGTGACGGAACGCTTTTGTGCCAGTCCTCGGAACCCGCGGGCGAATGAGCAAGTGGCGACGGCGGACCGGACTGTACCTCCTCTCGCTGGCCGGCGTCATCGTCGTCTACGCCGTCGCCTACCACACGGGCATGGTGTACGTCGAGGGGGAGCCGCGGCCCTTCCTCCGCTCGCTGCAGGTCGTCGTCGAGACGTTCACGACGACCGGCTACGGCTCCGACGCGCCGTGGTCGTCGCCGCTGATGAACGTCTTCGTCATCCTGATGGACCTGACCGGCGTCTTCCTCATCTTCATGGCGCTGCCGGTGTTCGTGTTCCCGCTGTTCGAGGAGGCCCTGGAGACGCGCGCGCCCCGGTCGGTCGAGGGCCTCTCGGACCACGTCGTCCTCTGTGAGTACACGGCCCACGGCGCGGCGCTCGTCGACGAACTGGAGACCCGCGGGGAGCCGTACGTCGTCGTCGAGTCCGACCCCGACGTCGCCGCGGACCTCCACGAGGACGGGCTGTCGGTGATCGCCGGCGACCCCGAGTCGACGGCGACGCTGGAGCGGGCCTGCGTCGGCGAGGCGACTGCGGTCGTGGCCGACGCCGACGACGAGCGGAACGCGACCATCGTGCTTTCGGCGCTTGAGGTCGACCCGGACGTGCAGGTCGTCAGCCTCGTCGAGGACGTCGCCAACGCCGACTACCACCGCTACGCCGGCGCCGGGTCGGTCCTCTCGCCGGAGCGCATCCTCGGCGAGAGCCTCGCGGACAAGATCACCGCCGCGGCCGGCTCCGACGTCGGCGACGCCGTCTCGGACGACTTCGAGATAGCGGAGCTCACCGTCCGGGCCGACAGCGACGTCGCCGGCGAGCGCCTCGTCGACAGCGGCATCCGCGAGCGGACCGGCGCGAACGTCGTCGGGGTCTGGGACGGCGGCGAGTTCCGGAGCCCGCCGCCGCCCTCGTTCACGCTGGCGGAGGGGACCGTGCTGGTGGCCGCGGGGCGGGAGTCGGACTTACGCGGGCTCCGCGGGCTCACGCTCTCCCGGAAGCGCCACCCCTCGCGGTCCGACGTGGTCGTCCTCGGGGCGGGGGAGGTCGGGACGGCGGTCGTCGACGCGCTGGCGGCCGCCGACGTGGGGGCGACCGTCGTCGACATCCGCGAGGGGCCGTCGGTCGACGTGGTCGGCGACGCGACCACGGAGCCGACGCTCCGCGAGGCCGGCGTCCCGGAGGCCGACACCGTCGTCCTCGCGCTCGGGACCGACACGGAGACGACGTTCGCGACCCTCGTCGTCGCGGAACTCGCCCCGGAGGTGGAGATCGTCTGCCGGGCCAACGACGCCGAGAGCGTGCCGAAGCTCCAGCGCGCGGGCGCCGACTACGTGCTGGCGTTGACGACCGTCAGCGGCCGGATGCTCGCCTCGACGGTGCTCGACGAGGACGTGGTCTCCCTGGACACCCAGATAGAGTGCGTCCGGACGCGGGTCCCGGCGCTCGCGGGGCAGTCGCTGGGCGGCGCGAACGTCCGCGAGCGGACGGGCTGTACCGTCGTCGCCGTCGAGCGCGACGGCGAGGTGACGACGGACCTCGACCCGTCCTACCGGTTCCACGCCGACGACGAGGTGGTCGTCGTCGGCACGGACGCGGACGTGAACCGCTTCACCGCGCTGGCGTCGGTCGAGTAGCGAGCACGCGGCGCGCCGTCCCGAGGATCCACCCCGCGAAGATCGCCGCCCCGGCCGCCTCGGCGGCCGCGAAGAACGCCGGCGCGAGCGTCACGCCCCAGCCGACCCACATCGCCACGTGGCCGACGCCGAGGCCGACCGTCCCGACCCCCAGCCGTCGGTCGCCGGCGAGCACGTCGCCCGCGCCCCAGACGACCAGCGTGACCGTGGCGAACAGATAGTGCCCGATAGCGACCGCGGCGTGGCCCGCCCGCGGCAGGTGGAAGACGCCGACAAGTCCCATGCAGGCGACGGCGACGGCGAACGCCGCGACCCCCGCGCGGTGGACCGCGTTCCGGGCCGCACTCGAGAGCGCGTACGTGAACGGCAGCCCCACGACGCCGGCGGCGACCAGCCCGCCGTTGAACAGCCAGTACGTCGGCTCGCTCGGCCGGCCCATGTCCGAGAGGGCGGCCCCGCTCCAGGTGAACGTCGGCGAGAGCGTCGTCGCCAGGGTGAACGACCCGACCGCGAGAACCGGGGCGACGAGTCCAGTCGCCGCCGCGAGCCGTCGGAAGTCCGTCATACCGTGGCCAAGCGACGCGGCCGCCATAGCCGTTGCCCCCGGCTCGGGCCCGCCGCGGCGGGGTCGACGTGGATGGGGACTCCCTACCACACGGTTTTGGCGAACCTAAAAACTCAAGTGGTCCCGACGGGAACGCCGGGTAATGAGCGCGGACGCCACCGACGACGCGGCGGACGGAGGGATCGAATCGCCCGGCGGAGGGGACGGGTCGACCGACGCGAGCGACGCCGACGGCGAGTACACGTTCGACGACGTGAGCGTCGTGATGGGGACGTACAACGAGGCCGAGGCGATCGGCACCGTGCTGTCGGACATCGACGACGTGACCGACGGCCGGGCGGAGGTCGTCTGCGTGGACAGTTCCACCGACGAGACGCCCGAGATAGCCGAGGAGCACGGGGCACGGGTCGTCCGTCAGGCCCCGCAGGGGTACGGCGTCGCCGTGCGCGAGGCGATCCTGACGCCGGACCGCCCCGTGGTCGTGACGACGGACTGCGACGACACCTACCCGATGGAACAGCTTCCGGAGTTCTTGGAGCGGATCAACGAGGGGTACGACGTGGTCAGCGGCGACCGGCTCTACCACGGGGCCGACGCGATGCCGGACCTCAACCGGCGGGGCAACCAGGCGTTCGCGCTGCTCGCCAGCCTCCTGATGGGCCGGCGCGTCCACGACACGACGACCGGGATGCGGGCGTACCGCCGCGAGGTGGTCGAGTCGATCGAGTGGACCGAGAACACCGGCCTCTCGGCCGAACTGCTGATCCGGCCGCTGCTGCGGGGCTACGACGTGATCGAGGAGCCGATCGCCTACCGCGAGCGCAAAGGGCAGACGAAACTCGACCCGTTCTCCGGCGGCGCGGCCATCGCCAAGTCCATCGTCAAGGTCTGTCTGGAGGAGCGGTTCCGGTAGCGGCGGGCGCGGGCCAGTCCCGGCCGTACTTCTCACTCCCGCGCGGTCAGCGTACTGTTGATCCACGTCCCGGAGACCCTGGTTTCGGGGCGGTCCGGGAGGTACGTCCCCTCACGCGCGCAGTCGAGGACCAGGTTGCAGACCGAGCGCTCGGGTGGCCACACCACCGCGACGCGCCCCTCGCTCGTCCTGACGCTCGCGTCCTCGCGGTAGGTGACCGACGCGCCGCCGCGCTGGACCATCGTCACCGACACCGCCACGTCGGCGGTCCCGTTCACCGGCACGTACGCGCGGTCGCCGGACACCCGCGTCAGGTTCTCCCCGACGGCGCGGACGCCCCGCGGGGTCAGCTCCCACGAGACGGCGAGTTCGTCGCCCGGGTCGTCGCGCTCGACGGCGTACTCGATAGCTCGCTCCTCGGCGGCGACCCGCACCGTCGCCGACTCGGCGTTCCGGATGACGCCCACGCGCGTCTCGGCGTCGAAGGCGGCCGCCTCGCGGACGTCGAGGCGGACGAGCTTCGGCGCGACCCGCTCGGTCGGGTCCGCCGTCCACTCGCCCTGGTAGGTGTACCGGTACGGCGTGCGCTCGGGGTACGCGTCGAGGACGGCGAAGTCGCCGGCGGCGTCGCGGTCCAGCGCGTACACGGCCGGCCCGTCGAAGCCGGGGTCGTTCCGGAGCGGCTGGAACGGGTGGTTGAGCCAGTCGCCGTAGGGGTCGGGCACGAACACGACCGCGCGCTCGAACTCGCGGTCCTCGAACGGAGCGTACGCCCGCTCGTACTTCTCGGTGTAGGCCGCGTTGCGCTCGACCGGCGGCTCGACGACGCTCCGCTCGGCGACGCCGACGACCGGAAGCGTGACGACCAGCGCGACCAGCAAGGCGACGCGAACACCGCGCGCCGAGAGGCGGTCGGACGCGATCGCGTGCAGCCGGTCGTACCCCGCCACGACGGCGCTCGCGGCGAACGCCGACAGCGGGAGCAGCAGGTCGAAGTGGTAGAACGGGCCGAACTGCGAGATCAGGCCGTCGGTCGGGTCGGCGAACGTCGACAGGACGTTGTAGTTCCCCCAGAAGAACACGTTGCCGACGCAGACGGTGACGAACAGCCCCGCGAGGACGGCGCGGAGTTCGCGGTCGGGGAGCGGGCCGTCGTCGGTCGCCGGGCCAGCGCCGGCGCGGTCGCCCCGGTACAGCCCGACCAGCAGGCGGGCGACGCCGGCGGCCGCGAGCAGCGTCCCGACGGGGCCGGCGACGAACCAGCGCGTCGCGAAGTACCACAGCACCCAGGCGTTGGCGCGCAGTGCGACGGCGGGCGTGTACTGCAGGTCGTGAGTCAAGATTCGGCGATAGCCGAATCCGAGGCCGTCGCGGGGCGCGAACGCCTCGTAGGGGAAGGTGAGCGGCGACCCCGTCACGGCGGCGTTGTACGCGAGCGTCGCGGCGACGAACGCCAGCCCGCCGGCGCAGACGACGGCGTACAGCGCGGTCCACTCCCGGAAGGAGCGGTCGGTCCCCCCGACGCGCCGGCGTCGGTACGCCCGCGCCAGCGTCAGGAGCGAGTGGGCGATAAACGGCGAGGCGAACAGCACGGCGGTGTAGGGCCGCGAGAAGAACGCGAGGCCGACGGCGACGCCCGCGGCGGCCGCGTAGCGACGGCTGCCGCGGCGGACCGCCCGGACGTACGCCAGCGCGAACGCCCAGGTGAGCAGGGCCGTCGGGGCGTAGGAGAGAAACACCGACGACGACAGCAGAAAGAGCGGCGCGCCGACGAGCGCGACGGCCGCGACGACGCCGGTCCGTCGGTCGAACGCCGCGGCGGTCACGGCGTAACAGAGCGCGGCGTTGCCCGCGGCCACGGCGGCCAGCGCGACGCGGAACTCGCCGGTGAGCGTCTTTGCGGCGGCGTAGATGGCCGCGGTCACCGGCGTGTACTTGGGGTAGAGGCTGCCGCCGTCGTCGACGAAGAACCACGGACGGACGGCGTCGGGCACCGCCGGGCGGAGGTGCAACTGCCCGGCGAGCAGCATCTCGGCCTGCTGGAGGTACACCGCCTCGTCGTGGTTGCTGGAGTGGTAGGGGAACAGGTCCGTCGCGAGGACGAAGACGACGACGCCCGCGGCGGCGGCCACGAGCGCGGCGGCGTGGGCTGGCCGCAGGCGCTCGCGGAGTTCCAGGTCGCGGACCCCGTCGAGGGCACCGCCGACGCGGGGACCGTCGGCCATCAGCGCTGCGTGGCGGGGAACCAGGCCAGGTCGTGGTCGGCGTCGAGCGACACCGACACGCGCGTCCCGTTTGTCACCTGGTCGGTGTGGTTGTGCATGCACTCCAGCACGTCGCCGTTGTCGAGTACGACGCGGTAGAGGACGGTCGGCCCGAGGTAGCGGCGGTGGACCACCTCGCCGTCGCCGCCCCCGTCGACGGGCGCCGCCGACAGGTCGTCGGGCCGGACCAGCACGTCCAGTTTCGTGCCGTCGTACTCGGCGGTCAGCCCGTGGATGCGGTCGCGGTCGAGCGGGCCTAGCCCCGTCTCGACAGTGTCGCCGGAGAGAAAGCCCGAGAGGAAGCTCGCGTGGCCGAGAAAGCCCGCGACGAACCGCGACTCGGGGTGCTGGAACACCTGCTCCGGGCGGTCGACCTGCTCGATCCGGCCGTCGTTCATCACGGCCACGCGGTCGCTGATCGACAGCGCCTCCTCCTGGTCGTGGGTGACGGAGATGGCCGTGACGCCGGCCTCCTTCAGGATCGACCGGACCTCCTCGCGCATCTCGACGCGCAGGTCCACGTCGAGGTTGGAGAAGGGCTCGTCGAGCAGCAGCATCTCCGGCTCAGGCGCGAGCGAGCGAGCGAGCGCGACCCGCTGTTGCTGGCCGCCCGACAGTTCGTCGGGGCGGCTCTCGCGGTGGGCGTCCAGCCCCACGAGGTCCAGCATTTCGTCGACGCGGGCCTCGCGCTCGGCCTCCGGGCGCTCCTTCAGGCCGAACGCGATGTTCTCCTCGGCGGTCATGTGGGGAAACAGCGCGAACTCCTGGAACACGACGCCGACGCCGCGGCGCTCGGGCGCGACGAACTCGCCGTCGCCGGCGACGGGCGAGCCGTCCAGCGACACGACGCCGCCGTCCGGCCGCTCCAGCCCGGCGATGAGGCGGAGCGTCGTCGTCTTGCCACAGCCCGACGGGCCGAGCAGCGTCAGTATCTCCCCGTCCGCGACGGACAGCGAGAGGTCGTCGATCACGCGCTCGTTTCCGTACGTCTTGCTGACGCCGTCGAGTTCGAGCACCGTCTCGCCCGCCGGCGCGTCGTCGGCCGTCGGGTCCGTCTCCGTCGCCGCGTCGGTGAGCGTGCTATTTGACATCGTACCCCTCCTGGGAGATGATGACGAGGATCGAAGCCGCCGAGATAGCGACGAGCACCAGCGCCGGCACGGCGGCGTCGCCGTAGTAGCCGTCCTCCTGCATCTGCCAGATGTAGGTGACCAGGGTTTTGTAACCTTGCGGTCGCAGCATCAGCGTCGCCGGCAGTTCCTTCATCGTCGTCAGGAACACGAGCGCCGCGCCCCCGAGCAGGCCGGGCGCGGCAAGCGGCAGCGTCACCGCGCGGAACGCGCCGACGGAACTGCGGCCCAGCGTCCGGGCGGCCTCCGGAAGCGCCGGGTTGATCTGGAGGAAGGAGGCCCGCGTGGACCCGACGGACTGCGGGAGAAAGCGGACGACGTACGCGAAGATGAGCAGCGGGAGCGTCAGGTAGAGGTCGGGCACCACGTTGATCCCGACGAACACGAGTGCCAGCCCCATCACGACGCCGGGCACGGCGTAGCCGACGTACGTGACGCGCTCGAACAGGTCGCCGAGGCCCGTGTCGTGCCGGGCCGACAGGTACGCGACCGGCAGGCCGAGCACCGTCGCCACGAGCGCCGCCGCCAGCGACACGTCGACGGAGTGGGCCACGTACTCCAGTTCGAACGGGACGCCGCTCCCGGTCGCGCCGCCCCGCACAAGCCAGAGACAGAGCGTACCGATCGGCACGACCAGCGCGAACCCGACGACCAGCGCCGGCGCGAGGACGGCGGGCCAGCGCCAGCGGCCCAGGCGGACGCGGGTCGCCGTGTGGCCGCCGCCGCCCGAGCCGTGGAGCGTGTCGTCGCCCCGGAGCCGGGACTCGACGGCGAGGATGAGCACGGTGACCGCGAGCAACTGGAGCGACAGCGTCGCGGCGAACTCGGCGCTGTCGGCCCACCGCGTGTAGATGATCCGGGTGAACACGGAGTAGCGCATGATCTGGGGCGTACCGAAGTCCGAGAGGGTGTACAGCGCGGTGAGCAGCGACCCGGCGGCGACGGCCGGCCGGATCTGCGGGACCACGACCCGCTTGAACGCCTCCCAGCGGGTGTGCCGAAGCGTCCGGGCGGCGTCGACGAGGCTCGTATCGAGCGTCTTCAGCGACGCCCGGGTCGTGATGTACACGTAGGGGTAGGTGTACAGCGTCAGCACCAGCACCGTCCCCCACAGCCCGTAGATGCCGGGCAGCGAGTCGACGCCCAGCGGCGCGAGCAGCGACTGCACCTCCCCCTGGGGGGAAAACACCGAGACGAACGCGAACGCGCCGATGTAGCTCGGGATGACGAGCGGCAGCATCACCGCGACGGTCCAGAACCGCCGCCCCGGCAGGTCCGTCCGGACGGTCAGGTACGCCAGCGGCACCGAGATGAGTATCGACGCGCCGGTGACGCAGGCGACGAGGATGACGCTGTTGATCAGGATCTGTACGGAGGCTGGTTCGACGAGCAGCGCGAGCGGTTCGGCGACGCCGGAGCGAAACGCCGTCTCGACGAGCCAGTACAGCGGCAGCACCGACGCCGCGGCGACCGCGCCGCTGAGCAGGGTGAGCCCGACGGGGTAGGAACCGCCGTCCGCGTCGGTGGCGTCGTCGGTCGCGGTGGTCCCCTGGTCGACCGCCATGGCGGCGTTAGACGTCGATTCCGGCGTCTCGCATCAGTTCGAGCGTCGGGCCGATGTCGGAGAGCTTGGTCAGGTCCAGGTCCGGCGAGTCGAGTTCGTCGACCGTCGGGAGCTCCCCGACGGGTTCGACCTCCGGAATGAGCGGGTACTCGAAGGTCGTAGTCGCGAAGTACTCCTGGGCCTCGGCCGAGAGCAGGTGGCGCACGAAGTTGGCGGCCAGGTCCTGCTGGTCGCTCGCGCTCACGACCGCTGCTCCGGCGACGTTGAAGATCGCGCCGGCGTCGCCCTCGGTAAACGCCGTGGCGATCGGCGGGTCGTCGCGGTTGTCGACGACACGCTGGATGTAGTAGTGGTTCGTAAAGCCCGCGCCGAGTTCGCCGTCGGCGATGCGGCGCGCGACCGTGAACTCGTCGGAGTACGGCTCGATCCCCTGGTCGAGCATCCCCTCCAGCCACGACTGCGTGGCGTCCTCGCCCTCGAGGATCCGCATCGCCGTGACGAACGCCTGGAACGAGCCGTACGAGGGGGCCCACCCCATCACGTCCTCGAACCGGTCGGCGTCGGGGAAGGCGCCGATGTCGCTTGGGATGTCGTCCTCGGAGAACTGGTTCGTGTTGTACGGGATGGTCCGCGCGCGGCCGGAGGTGCCGACCCACTCGTTGTCGTCGTCGCGGTAGGCCGAGTCGACCATCGTGGCCACCTCGTCGGGCAGCGTCGCCGCGAGCCCCTCGTCGGCGAGGACGCCGAGCGCCCCGGAGTTGACGGAGAAGAACACGTCGGCCGGGCTGGCCTCGCCCTCCTCGCTGAGCTGGTTGACCAGGTCCGTGGAGCTGTTGTACCGGGGCTCGATCTCGAAGTCGTCGTAGAGGTTCTCGATGTAGCTGACGAGTTCGCCGACGAGCGGTTCGCCGCGCCCGGAGTACAGCGAGAGGGTCCCGCTCAGGTCGGGCATCTCCGCCATGGGCGTGCCGCCGGGCGGGTCCCGCCCCTCCCGGCCGGAGCCGATCAGGCCCGGGCCGTCGCCGCCGCCGTCGTCCTCGTCGCCCGAGAACGCGTCCAGCACCGCGCTACAGCCGGCAGTAGAAGCGATGCCAGCGGCACCCGTCGCCGCGAGAAAGCGTCGCCGAGTCGAGGGGGATCCGTCGTCTTCGCTCATACCTTGATTTAGGCCTGCCTAAAACACTTATACCTGCCGATATCAGTCGTCCGCGGCGGCCACCTGTGGCCGGGTCGCGACGCCGTCGAGTTCGTCGAGACAGGCCAGCCAGTCGTGCATGTACTCCCCGACGTGGGCGAAGAACTCGCCGTTCTCGTAGGCCGACCAGTCGCCCTCGGCGAGCGCGGTCGCCATCGCCTCGAAGACGCCGGCGTAGGAGTCCGCGTCGCCGCCAACCTCGTCGACGACGCGCCAGAGGTGCTCGTTCAGTTCGAGGCCGGGCACCTCGTTGTGCAGGTCGTCGAACGTCGAGCGCGGGGCCTTGTTGTGCTCGCACAGCGGCGCACCGTTGTAGATGCGCTTGCCGAGCACGTCGCAGGCGCGCTTGAGGAACACGCCGCTCCAGATGTCGTCGAACCGGCCGACGTCCCACGGGTTCTCGTCCATCGGGCACTGGTAGAACGCGGGGATCACCTCGCGGCGGAACGCGAGGTTCATCGAGCAGACGGTGAGGTAGTTGCCCCGCTCGGCGACGAAGTCGCCGTCGTAGTCGTCGGCGCTCGTCCGCGTCTGGGCCTGCCCCTGCAGGTCGCCGTCCATCAGGATACGGACGGCGTCGAGGTCGGGCACGTTCGTCCAGAGCCCCTGCGAGGCGACGACGTCGCCGGCCGCCACCTCGGCGGTGTCGGTTTCGACCGTCTCGCCCATCGCGGAGTAGGGGTAGCCGCGCGGGTAGAGGCCGTGTTCCTCGGCGTTCTGGTAGAGGACGTTCACCCAGTTCTCGTCGGAGGCGACGGACTCCACCTCGCCCGCGAACGCCAGGTTCGCCATGTGGCGGCCGAAGAAGTCGTACTCCTCGTGGGGGAGCGTGTCGTCGTCGATGAAGACGCCGTAGTCGAAGTCGCCGGCCCACATGTACAGCAGGCCGAAGCTCGTTTCGGCGTGGCTCGCGGCCGGCACGACGTGGGCGTACTCGCTCACGCCGCGGGCCTCGTACCACTCCTCGCGGCGGCTCCCGTCGAATACCTCGCCGGAGACGCCCTCCTCGTCGAGCATCGCGCGCATCTCGTCGGTGTCACAGAAGTCCTCGGTCACCAGCACGACGTGGAGCCGGTCCAGGTCGAAGCCGTGCTCGCGGGCGTTGTCGAAGTACGACCGCATACACCCGTACTCGCGGATGGTCGGAACGATAACGCAGATGTCGCCGCTCATTGTTCGGTGCCCGGACCTATTTAGGCGAGCCTAAAATAACTGCCTATCCCGCGCTGTCCCGCCCGAACCGGGAAAATCGCCCGACTCGCCGGCCGTCACGCCGGTCACTCGCCGGGCAGGTCGTCGATCAGCACCACCGCCTCGCCCTCGACGACGACGCGGTCGGCGTCCTCGTCCGTGACCTCCGTCGAGAGGCGGAACTGGTCGTCGCCCAGGTCCTCGGTGACCTCGACCGTCGCGGTGACGCGGTCGCCGACCGACACCGGCGCGGCGAACTCCAGGTCCTGGGACAGGTAGATCGTCAGCCCCGGGAGCCGCGCCAGCGCCGCGCTGATCAGCCCCGAGACGAGCGTCCCGTGGGCGATCCGGCCGCCGAAGCGCGTGGTCTCGGCGAACGCCTCGTCCAGGTGGAGGCGGTTGGTGTCGCCGCTGGCCCGCGCGAAGTCGCGGACGTCCCCGTCGTCGACCGTCTTCGAGAAGCGCACCGAGTCCCCGACCGCTATCTCCTCGGAGCGCTCGACGGAGCGCTCGAAGGTCCAGTCGTCCTCCTCGTAGTCCAGCGAGGGGATCGACGGCTCGCGTCGGTTGACCTCCCCGTCGCCGGCGTCGGCCGACTCGACCTCGCCGTCGAACGCCGACAGCGCCGCGCTGTTTGCCGCCGTCGCGCTCCTGATGAACGACCCCGTCATCCGCGCCCACGCGTTCGTCATTGCCGACATCGGCGTCGCCGTCTCCCGCGAGTGCTCACTCATGAACACTCGGCTTTGGCGGTAGACCCCTATGACTTCTTTGGCTGTTCACCCCCGTAGCGGGTACTTGCCCGCCGGTCCGGCCCGGAACCGGCGGCCGCTCCGCGGTTCGACCGGGTCGCGTCCGGGCCTTCCGATCCTTCCTATGTCATTGAATGGTAGCAGATGGTATTCAGCGGAACACTTATCCGTTCCGGGGTGGTATACTGTATCGATGACGGAGGACGACGACCGCGGTGGGATGCCGTGGACGCCAGCGGATTTCGCACGCCAGCTTCAGGCGGCCAGCGAGGACGCCGTCGAGTCCCAGCAGGAACTGTTCGAGCAGTTCCTCTCGGCCAACGCCGGGGGGATGGACGAGCTGTCCAAGCTCGGTCCCATGAGCATGGGCACCGCGACGTTCAAGACCCGCGTGCAAAGCGGCGGCCGCATCAGCATCCCCGACGCGGAGCGCGAGGCCCTCGACATCCAGGAGGGCGACATCGTGCAGACCGTCGTCGTCCCCGTGAAACGCAACAGAAGTGATTCCGATGAGTGACACCACCAACCCCATCACGACCGCATTCGAGTTCCAGCGCACCGCCGTCGAACAGACCCAGAAGGCCACCCACGACGCCCTGTCGGCCCAGAAGGCCGCCGTCGAGACGCTCGCCGAGAGCGTCGAGACGGTCAAGACCATGCAGGCCCAGACCGCCGAGATGAGCCAGGAGGCCGCCCACGCCTACCTCGACGCCCTCGAGAGCACCCTGCCCGAGGACGCCGCGGACTTCTCGGAGCTCCGCGAGGCCGTCGACGACGGCTTCGAGAGCGCCGACGAGTTCCAGGCCGACGCCTGGGAGGCGCTCGACGAGGTCATCGACGAGAACGTCGCCGCCTTCGACGAGTACGCCGACAACTACGTCGACGCCGTCGACACCGCGTTCGACAGCTTCCTCGACGCCCACGAGCAGGTCGAGGGGACCGTCGAGAGCGCCGCCGACGAGTTCGACGCCGCGGCGAACTGAGGCTACCTTTTTCAGGTCACGAACCCATTCTTTCCACAATGACGGATTCACACACACCGAGCGCGACCGCCGAGGGCTGGAACCAGTTCGTCGAACAGATGAACCAGCAGTTCATGGACGCCTTCGAACAGAACGTCGAGGCCCAGGCCGAGTTCGTCGAGTCCTGGACCGAGACGATGGAGGCGAGCGTCGACGACGACGAGATGTCCGAGGGCGTCAAGGGCTACGCCCGCGCCTACGAGGCGTGGATGGACGCCGCCCAGCGGATGGTCGACCGCGTCAACGACGCCGCGCAAGGCGAGGAAGTCGAGGTCGAGGAGTTCCGCGACATCTGGCTCAACACCGCCAACGAGGCGTTCAAGGAGGCGATGAGCACGACGGCCTTCGCCGCCGCCACCGGCGAGTCGGTGAGCGAGGCGCTCGACCTCCGCCAGCAGGCCGACGAGGTCGCCGAGTCGACGCTGCACGACCTGGGCTTCGCCACCGAGGGTGACGTCGTCGAGATCGGCGAGCGGCTCGTCGAACTGGAGCGCCGCCAGCACGCCGTCGAGGGGAAGCTGGACCGGATCATCGAGGAACTCGAAGAATGAACCCCTTCGCCGACGCGATCGACCTCCAGCGTCGCACCTGGGAGAACGCGGCGGAGATAGTCGAGAAGGCCGGTGCCGCGCCCGACGCCGGCGAGACGATCGCCGACGTGGAGGTCGGCCAGACCCCGAAGGAGGTCGTCTACGAGGAGAACAAGCTCCAGCTCTACCACTACGAGTCCCGGACCGAGGAGCAACACGACGTGCCGATCCTCATCGTGTACGCGCTGATAAACCGGCCGTACATCCTCGACCTCCAGCCGGACCGCTCGGTCGTCCAGACGCTGCTGGACAACGGGTTCGACGTGTACCTCATCGACTGGGGCGAGCCCTCGAAGCTGGACGCCTCGCTCACGCTCGACGACTACGTCAACCGCTACATCGACAACTGCGTCGACGTGGTGCGCGAACGTTCCGGGCTGGACAGCATCAACGTGCTCGGCTACTGCATGGGCGGCACGATGAGCGTCATGTACTCGGCGCTCCATCCCGAGAAGGTCCGGAACCTCGGGCTGATGGCGGCCGGGCTCTGCTTCACCGGGGGCGGCGGCGTCCTCGAACTGTGGGGCGACGAGGCGTACTACGACCCCGAGAAGGTCACGGAGACGTTCGACAACGTCCCCGCGGAGTTCCTAGACGTCGGCTTCGCGCTGATGGACCCCGTCGCCAACGGCGTGACGAAGTACGTCCGCTTCTACGAGAACATGGAGGACGAGGACTTCGTCGAGAACTTCGCCCGCATGGAGGAGTGGCTCGGCGACGGCATCGACGTGGCCGGCGAGACGTACGTCGAGTTCCTCCGGGACATCTACCAGAAGAATAAGCTGTACGAGAACGAACTCGAACTCGGCGGGAAGCACGTCGACATCGGGAACCTGGAGATGCCGATCCTCCAGATCGTCGCGGAGTACGACCACCTCATCCCGCCAGAGGCGTCCAAGCCGTTCAACGACGTCGTCCCGAGCGACGACGTGACGACGATGGAGGCCTCGACGGGCCACATCGGGATGTCCGTCTCCTCCAGTTCCCACGCGGAGCTGTGGCCGGACGTCTGCGAGTGGTTCGAGGAGCGCTCCGACGTCGACGATTCCGACGCCGAGGATTCTGATTCCGACGATGAGGCGGCCGCAAACGCCGACTCATCCGAGGACACGGAGCCGGACGACTCCGACGCGACCGCCGACCGCGACCTGGAGGACATCGACGGGGTCGGCCCGTCGTACGCAGACCGCCTCCGGAGCGCCGGCGTCGACAGCGTCGCCGACCTCGCGGCCGCGACCGCCGAGGACCTCGCGGACGACGCCGACGTGCCCGTCAGCGCTCTGGAGGACTGGATCGCGCAGGCGCGGTCGATAGTCGACGACAGCTAGGGCGGGCCGCTCCGGTGACCCGGCCACCGCCCCCGCCGGGGGAATCCTTATGCCGTGACTAGTTGAAAGTGCAACCAGATCCGGAACGGGTAGCCGGCGGACCGACCCGCGTCCGTTCCGGAACCAACCATGAACATGGACGACCGCACCTGTCTGATCACGGGATCGGGGCGAGGCATCGGCCGCGGCATCGCGGAACACCTGGGCAGCGAAGGTGCGAACGTCGTCGTCAACTACCGCTCGTCGGAGTCGTCGGCGCTGGATGCCGTCGACGCCATCGAGGACGCCGGCGGTGACGCCATCGCCGCGCAGGCCGACGTGACCGACCGCGACGAGGTCGACGCGATGCGGGACCTGGTCCACGACGCCTTCGGCCCCGTCGACGTGCTCGTCAACAACGCCGGGATCACGAAGGACACCCGTTTCACGAAGATGACCCGCGAGGAGTGGGACCAGGTGATGAACGTCAACCTCGGCGGGACGTTCAACTGCACGCAGGCGTTCTACGACGACATCTGGAACGCCGACGAGGGCCGACTGATCAACATCTCCAGCATCGTCGGCAAGCAGGGCAACTTCGGGCAGGCCAACTACGCCACCGCCAAGTCCGGGCTCTTCGGCTTCACCCGCACGATGGCGCTGGAACTCGCCGACGGCGGCTCGACCGCCAACTGCGTCGCGCCGGGCTTTACCCGCACGGACATGCTCGAAACCGTCCCCGACAAGGTGCAAGAGCAGATCCTCGCGGAGATCCCGCTGGGCCGCTTCGCCGAGATCGAGGACATCGCCTGCACGGTGCGTTTCCTCGCCAGCGAACACTCCTCGTACATCACCGGCGAGGTGCTGGACATCAACGGCGGGATGGATCTGTAACGCGAGCTTTTGCGCTGCGTAGCGCGAAACACGGCGCTATCGCGCCGCGTTTCGCTTGACTCGGCAAAAGCTCGACCAAAATCACAGCGTCACCACCTCGGGGCGGCATCGCCGCCCCTCGATGGTTCCTCGGACCGCTCGCTCGTTCGCGCCGCTCACTCGCTCGCGGATGCTGTGATCGCGGACAGCCTGCCCTTCCCCGGGTCGGCGGATGGAACCGCCTCCCGGCCGGACGTCAGTCGTCGGTCCCGCCGCCGCCGCGCGCCCCATCACCGAATTATAAACCGGTCCACCATGACAGGGTTCGTATGGAACGCGTAGCGATCATCGGCGCGTCGATGACCCAGTTCGGGCAGCGCGACGCCTGGGTCCGCGAGCTGCTCGCGGAGGCGGGCGAAGCCTGCCTGGACGACGCCGGGGTCTCCGGCGACGACCTGGACCACCTGTACGTGTCGAACATGGCGAGCGGGGAGTTCGAGGGCCAGACCGGCGTCCCGAACGCGCTCGCCCACGACCTCGGTGCGATGCCGGCGTACACGCAGCGCGTCGACCAGACGAGTTCGAGCGGCGGCGCGGGCACCTACGCCGCCTGGCAGTCCGTCGCCAGCGGGGCCAGCGACCTCACGATGCTCGTCGGCGGCGAGAAGATGACCCACCGGACGACGCCGGAGGCGACCGACGTGATCGCGTCGCTGACCCACCCCGTCGAGTACAAGCACGGCGTCACGCTCCCGAGCTTCGCGGGGCTGACCGCGCGGCACTACCTGGAGAAGTACGACGCCCCCCGCGAGAGCCTCGGGAAGGTCGCCGTCAAGAACCACGCGAACGGCGTCGACAACCCCCACGCCCAGTTCCGGAAGGAGGTGGACCTGGAGACGGTGCTCGACTCGCCCATCGTCGCCGACCCGCTCCGGCTGTACGACTTCTGCCCCATCACGGACGGGAGCGCCGCACTTCTGCTCTGCCCCGAGTCGGAGGCCGAGCAGTACGTCGACGACTACTCCGTGATCACCGGCATCGCCGGCGCGACGGACACCCACGTCGTCCACGAGCGCGACGACCCGACGACGATGGGCGGCGTCGTCGAGAGCGGCGAGCAGGCCTACGAGATGGCCGGGCTCGGCCCGGACGACGTGGACGTGGCGGAGCTGCACGACATGTTCACCATCCTCGAGTTCCTCCAGATGGAGGGGCTCGGCTTCGCGGAGCCCGGCGAGGCGTGGCAGGCGGTCGAGGACGGCCGCACCGAGCGCGACGGCGAACTGCCGATCAACACCTCGGGCGGCCTGAAGTCGAAGGGCCACCCGCTCGGCGCGAGCGGCGTCGCACAGGCGTACGAGATACACAAACAGGTCACCGGCGACGCCGGCCCGCGGCAGGTCGACGCGGAGGTCGGCCTCGCGTGCAACGTCGGCGGCTTCGGCAACTGCGTGACCACCACCATCCTGGAGGAACCATGAGCTTCGACGCACACCGATGTCCGAACGGCCACGTCACGTACCCGGGCCACACCGTCTGTCCGGAGTGTGGCGAGGAACAGACCGAAACGGTCGACCTCTCGGACGAAACCGGCGAGGTCGTCACCTGGACGAAAAGCACCGCGACGCCGCCCGGCGTCCGCGAGCCGAACACGCTCGCTATCGTCGAGTTCGACGTGGCGGACGCTTCCGTCCGCGCGCTCGGCCAGGTGACCACCGACGAGGTCGAAACCGGCGACGCGGTCGAACCCGTCCACGTCGATGAACTCCGCAACCCCGACGCCGGTATCCGGGAGCGGGAGAGCCAGGCGTGGGACGGGTTCCGCTTCGATCCGGTCTAAGCGGCGTTTTATCGTCGCTGCGCGGATCGGAATAGTTCGATCCGGTCTAAGTGTCGCCCGCACCGCCGCCACCGTTCCCGTCCCCGCCCTCGTCCTCGTCGCCGTCCTCCCGATACTGGTCGCGCAGCGAGTCGAGTTCCGCGTCCACGTCGACGTTCACGCCCTTCCCGGAATCCTCGTCCTCGAACTCGTCGAGCGTGCGCTCCTCGGCGGTCGCGTCGCGGAGTCGGCGGTCGATCTCCCGGCGGAGTTCGCGGGCGTCCTCAAGCACCGGCGCGGCCGGCGAGTCGTCCGGCAGCCCGCCCGATTCGACGGCGCGCTGGAACTCCTCCAGGGCGCTGTCGACCCGCTGGAGGGTGGCGCGGCTCAGGTCGGCGGCGCGGTCCCGGGCCTCGCCTCCCTGCTGTCGCGCGTCCTCGCCCCGTCGCGCCAGCCGGATCGCCCGCTGGAGCGCTTCGAGCGCGCGGACGTTCGCCTCCAGCACGGCGACGAGCGCCGGGATGGCGGCCTCGTCGGCGAAGCGCAGGAGTTCGTCGGGCCGCGGCGGTCGCGGCAGCCCCAGGGGGCCGCGCCGCGGCTCCACGTCCCCGCGCAGTTCCCGCAGCGAATCGGCGAGGTCCCCGGCGGCGCGGGCAAACTCGTCGTCCGGCGTTGCGTCGCTCATACCCGGCCCTTCGAGCGGACGGACAAAAACGGTCACGACCGGCGAAGCCCGAACCGCCCGGGCCGCAATACTTATTGTATCCTCAACCCGTGTTCCCGAAAGAATGCGACGAGAGTACGGCGGCGGCCCGTCCGAGGGGACGGAGTTCTCCCAGTCGCTCGCAGCGCTGAAGCGGGACGGCTGTAACGTCCTGCTCGTCGGCGACGCGCTGCGGCGGGCCGACCGCCGTGCGTGCAGCCGCCTGCTTGGGGATGACGCGGACGACGACCGGTGCCGACTGTTCGTCTTCACCGACGCGGACGGCGCCCGCGAGCGCCTGCCCGAGGCCGTCGGCGTGGGAACGCGGGCGCTCGTCCAGCACGACGGCGACGGCAACCTGCCCGCCGGGGCGACCGCCGTCGACGCGCGCATGCTCTCGGTGCTCTGCCGGGAGTTCGTCGCGGTCGTCGACGAGTTCGAGGCCGAACGCGGCGGATTAGCGCCGGGGGAGCTACGGGTCTGCGTCGACTCGCTCCGGCCGCTGCTGAACGGCTACGCCTCGGAGAACGTGTTCCGCCTGCTCCACATGCTCTCGGCCCGGGTCAGGGAGGCCGACGGGCTGGGACACTTCCACCTGCCGGTCGCCCGTGACGCCGACGCCGTCAACCTGCTCGAACCGCTGTTCGACGCCGTCGTCGAGGTCAGGGCGGACGGTGGCGGGGCGGAGCACCGCTGGCACCTCCGCGAGTCCGGCGTGTCGAGCGACTGGATCGACCTGTGACCGTCACCGCGGTGCCGTCGCTACCCGGTGTAGAAATACTGTGTTCTATCGCCGATACCCTGCGGCTGCGGCCTACAGGCGCTCCAGGTTCTTCGCCCGGGGGCCCTTGTCGGCCTGCTCTATCTCGAACTCGACCTCCTGACCCTCCTCCAGGTCGGGACCGCCGACGTCTTCCATGTGGAAGAACACGTCCTCGTCCGCGTCCTCTGTGTCGATGAAGCCGTAACCGCCAGTGTCGTTGAAGAAATCGACCGTACCTTTCGCCATTGCAGTTCCAACTGTGACGACCCGCGTATATAATAGTTTCCTGCCGGGCGGATGTGGCGCTCGATGCCGGGAGTCCGGGGGTTCATTACGCTGGGGGGAGAGCCCTCCCACGAGCGAATGAGCGACACCCAACACGTCACCGTCGGCGAACTCCGGGCGACCGACGGGGAGGCGGCCGACGGCCCGGTCGAGCTTCCCGTGGTCCAGTTGCTCACCGGCCGCGGGTTCGTCACGGGGAAGTCGGGCAGCGGCAAGTCCAACACCGCGAGCGTGGTCGGCGAGGAACTGCTCGAAGCGGGCTACCCGCTGCTGATCGTCGACACGGACGGCGAGTACTACGGCCTCAAGGAGGAGTACGAACTGCTGCACGCGGGCGCGGACGAGGAGTGTGACATCCAGGTCGCCGCCGAGCACGCCGAGAAGGTCGCGGCGATGGCCCTAGAGGAGAACGTCCCGGTGATCCTCGACGTGTCGGGCTACCTCGACGAGGACGAGGCCGACGAACTCATCCGGGAGACGGCCCGGCACCTGTTCACCAAGGAGAAGAAGCTGAAGAAGCCGTTCCTGCTGGTCGTCGAGGAGGTCCACGAGTACATCCCGGAGGGCGGCGGCCTCGGCGAGACCGGGAAGATGCTGATCAAGATCGGCAAGCGCGGCCGCAAGCACGGCCTCGGCATCCTCGGCATCAGCCAGCGCCCGGCCGACGTGAAGAAGGACTTCATCACGCAGGCGAACTGGCTGGTCTGGCACCGGCTCACCTGGGAGAACGACACGAAGGTCGTCGGCCGCATCGTCGACCGGGAGTACGGCGAGAAGGTATCGGACCTCGGCGACGGCGAGGCGTTCCTCCAGACCGACTGGACCGAGGCCGACGTGCGCCGCATCCAGTTCCGGCGCAAGCGGACGTTCGACGCCGGCGCGACGCCCGGGCTGGACGACTTCGAGCGCCCTGAACTGAAGTCGGTCAGCGACACGCTCGTCGAGGACTTACAGGACATCACCGAACAGCAGGAACAGCAACGCGACCGCGTCGCGGAACTGGAGTCGAAAGTCGAGCGCCGGGAGGAGCGCATCGCAGAGCTGAAAAGCGAACTGGAGTCGGCCCGCGACGTCTCCGCCGCCGCCCGGAAGATGGCGAACGCCCTCCGCCACGGCGACGTGGAACCCGCCGAGACGGAACAGACCACCCTCCCGACGGACGAGGCGGCGGAACGGGAGCGCGAGCGGGTCCAGGAACTCGAAGCCGAACTGGAGGCGGCCCGCGACCGGATCGAGGAACTGGAGGCCGAGGCCGAGCGGCTCCGGGCGGAGAACGAGCGCCTCGCCGCCCGCGCGGAGAACGCCGAGGTGGCGGCCTTAGAGGAGCGCGTCGAGGAACTGGAGACGGCGCTGGCACAGAAGGAGGTGAAACTGGAGCACTACCGCGACGTGGCGTCGACCCAGTGGGGCGACGACGCCCCGAGCGACGCCGAACCCGCCGGGGCGACCGCCGACGCCGGTGCGACGCGCGCCGGAGCGGCCGGGGACGCCGAGGCGGCGGACTCCGGGCCGGCGGCGTCGAGCGACGCGACCGGAACCCGTGCGAACGGCGGCGCTGCCGGGACCGACGCCGGGGCCGGTCGGGACGGCGCAGCCGCGGGCGCGGACGACGACATGGCGCTGCTCCGGTCGGACCCCGTCAGCCGGCGCATCGCCCTCGCACGGCGGGAGTCGCTGTGCAACGCCGACTACGCCTGGGACGTGCTGACCGTTCTGGCGAGCGACGGCCCGCTCCGCCCCCGCGCAATCGAACCGCGCGTCGACGCCCCGCTCGAATCGGTCCGGAGCCTCCTCACCGAACTCCGGTCCGACGGGCTCGTCACGCGGGACGACGACGGCGCGTACGACTTCGACCGGCCGCGGCTGCGGCGGCTCCGCCGGGACGCCTGAGTCGGCCAAGCGCTTTGTGCCGCCGGGGCCGTAATGGGGGGTATGACGACCGACGTCGACCCGGACGCTCTGCGGGCGCGTGCGCAGGTCACCCACGTCGAGCCGCCGGTGTACGGGCTGGACGAGGCGCTCTGGTCGGCCGAGGACCCCGAGACGGACTGCGTCGGCTACGGGCGCGTCGAGGCCGAGGCGGTCGGCAACCTGGTCGCCGTCGTCGTCGAGCGCGGCGGCGACTCGGCGGTCGGCCACGTCAAGCTCCCGGGCGAGGTGGTCGAACGCACCTGGGAGCGGGAGGAAAACGGCGTGCTTTCGCGGCTCGGCGACCTGCTGTAGGCATTCGAAACCTTTGTCAGGCGGCCGCGTCGGCGGTGAGATATGTCGCTGCTCTCGGCGCTGACGTCCTCCATTCTCCCGGTGCTGTCCGTCGCCGGCGTCGGCTACGCGCTCGGCACGGTCCGCGACGTCGACGTCGACCCGCTCGCGGTCGTCTCCCTGTACGTCCTCTCGCCCGCCCTGGTGTTTCACAGCCTCGCGACGACGCCCATCGCCGGCGGCACCGCGGCGACGCTGTTCGTCGCGGTCGGTGCCTTCACCGTCCTGATGATGGCCGCCGCGGAGGGGTTGGGCCGCGCGAGCGGCGAAGGTCGGCCGACGCTCGGGTCGCTGGTGCTCACCAGCAGCTTCCCGAACGCGGGCAACTTCGGCATCCCGCTGTCGGCGTTCGCGTTCGGGGCCATCGGCCGGAGCACCGCGGTGCTTTTCATCGCCGCCCAGTCCGTCCTGATGTACACGCTGGGGGTGTACGTCGCCTCCCGAAACGGGGTCGGGTCGACCCGGGAGGCGGCGCTGAAGGTGTTCAAGCTCCCGCTCATCTACGCGGTCGTCGCGGCCGTCGCGGCCCGGGCCGCCGGCGTCGTTCCCGCGGCCGGGACGCCGGCGATGGAGACGCTCAAACTGACCGGCGACTCGGCGATCCCCGTAATGTTGCTGTTGCTCGGCATCCAGCTCGCCAACACGTCCTCCGGGACGCCCACGCGGCGCGTCTCGCCGGCGGTCGCGCTCAAGCTGTTCGTCGCGCCGGTCGTCGCGCTCGGGGTGGCGCTCGCCGTCGGGCTCGACGGCTCGATCGGCCGGGTGTTCGTCCTCGAGTGTGCGATGCCCGCCGCGGTGACGCCGCTGATGCTCACCGTCGAGTTCGGCGGCGACGCCGACGGCCTCTCGGCCGCCGACTACGTCAGCACGGCCGTCCTCGTCACGACGCTGCTGGGCACCGTGACGCTCACCGTGCTGATCTGGCTGTTGCAGTCCGGCGCGGTGCTGTGAAACGGTAGCCGTCCCCGGCTGGAGGCGAGAAGAGCCGGAGCGGGGTTTCGGATCGGTCAGAGCTTCGGGTTCGAGTTTGGAGCGGCTGTCGCTCCCGGCACGAGAAGGGTGACGAATATACAGGGCCGGGGTCAACAGTCGGGCATGACTGACGGATCTACGGACGCCGGCTGGTTTCGCGACGTGGACCCCGGCGACCCGGAGGCCGCCCGCGACGCCATCGAAAACGGAAGCGCGGCGACGCCCGACGACTGGCCGGCCCTGGCCGTCGAGGCGGGCGTCGCCGCCGACGAGGCCGAGTACTACGACCGCCTCCGAGACGCGACGCTCTCGGCGACCGCGGCGGCGGTCGAGACGGCCGAGCGCGCCGACGACAGGCAGCTCGCCCACGCGGTCCGCGCGATGGACGACTGCGAGCGGACGGCGAACGAGCTCGCCGAGCGCGTCGCGGAGTGGGCCGGCACGCTGTTCGAGGACGCCGAAGCCGGCGTCGACGGCGCGCTCGCCCTCGTCGAGCGGGAGCCGGACGGCCCCGCCGAGCGGCGCGTGGTCGGGCTCGCCGAGCGCGTCGCCGGGCTGATAGACGAGCGCGACGCGCTCCGGGAGTACGTCGAGCGACAGGCCGGCGTCGTCGCGCCGAACCTCGCGGCGCTGGGCGGCCCGGTGCTGGCGGCGCGGCTGATCGCCCTCGCCGGCGGGCTGGAGTCGCTGGCGAAGATGCCGAGCGGCACCGTGCAGGTGCTCGGCGCGGAGGACGCGCTGTTCGCCCACCTCCGCGGCCGGGCCAGTTCGCCGAAACACGGGATCATCTACACCCACGAGTACGTCCGCGGCACCGCGCCCGACGAGCGCGGGTCGGCCTCGCGGGCGCTGGCCGGGAAGCTGACCATCGCCGCCCGCGTCGACCACTACTCCGGCGAGCGCAAGCCGGAACTGGACGAGCAACTGGACGAACGCATCCGGACCATCCGGGCCCGGGGTGACGGCGAATGACGCTCCCCGACGGCGTCGAGCGGCGCGCGTTCGACGGCGAAGAGCGGCTCGCCACCCGCGGACCGCCCGTCTACGGCGAGCCGACGGACGGCGACTGGCGGCTCTGGGACGCCCGGCGCTCGAAGCTCGGCGCGATGCTGGAGGAGGGGATGGACGTGGGGCTGGCCGGCGGCGACGCGGTGCTGTACCTCGGGGCAGCCAGCGGGACGACGGTCAGCCACGTCGCGGACTTCGCCGGCCCGACCTACGCCGTCGAGTTCGCCGCGCGGCCCGCCCGCGACCTGCTCGACGTCGCGCGGGCGCGGGACCGCCTGTTCCCGCTCCTGAAGGACGCCCGCAAGCCGGAGACGTACGCCCACGTCGTCGAGAGCGGGCTCGACGCCATCGTGCAGGACGTCGCGACCCGCGGCCAGGCCCGCGTTGCGTCGGAGAACCGTCGGTTCCTCGCGGACGACGGCCGCCTCGTCGCCGCTGTCAAGGCCCGGAGCGAGGACGTGACCGGCGAACCGGCCGACGTGTTCGACGCGGTGGTCGCCGAGCTAGAGAAGACGTACGAGATACTGGAGACGGCGCGGCTGGAGCCGTTCCACGACGACCACCTCGCCGTGGTCGCGCGGCCGCGGTAAGGGACTACTCCTCGGGCCGGGCGTCGCCCGCCACGCCGGCCGGGCCGTCGGCGTCGCCGGCCGCATCGCTCGCCTCGTCCCGGATCGCCGGGTGGCTCGGGTCCCGGTACGGCGACCGCCCGAGAACCGCCCCGTGGAGATCCTGCTCGTCGAGCTGGTCCCGGAGCGTCCGGTGGAGCCGGTTGACGCCGATCGTGTCGAGGCCCTGCGCGTCGAGCAGCTTCTCGTACTCGGGGTCGTCCGTGATCGACTCGAAGCGGTCGTACAGCGACTCCAGTTCGTCGGGCGAGCGCTCGCTCACCCACTCGTCGTCGTGGAGGCCGAGGCGACGCTGGCGCTCCTCGTCGACGACGTGGCGGATGACGACCAGCGCAACCTTGCCGATGGCCCGTTGGCTCCCGAACGCCGTCAGGTCGAGTTCGGTCATGATCCCGAGCGCGCGGTCGCGCTCCCAGGCCGTCAGCGACAGCGTGTTGCAGAACGCCTGGGTGATGCGCGCCTTCTCCAGGCGGTGCATGCGCGCGCTGTGGCCCTGCATCGCGGGGTGTTGCTCGTCGTGGAGCCGGCGGAGGTTCTCGCTCACGTCCCCGCTGCCCCCGTCCCCGCGCCCGATCAGGGTCGCGCTCGGGGAGACCACGTCCCAGCGGCGGAACCGCTCGTCCTTGACCGCGTCGACGCGCGAGAGCGCGCCGTCGCCGGGGCCGGCGCTCACGTCGCGGCGCGGCCGTGACGTCTGTCTGTCGCGGTCCGTGGGAGGTCCCGTCGAGGGGCGGCCGCTCATCATCACGTCCACCCTTCGTTCGCGGAGCTATACAAACCTGTGGCCTGACCGGCGACTAGCGAGTCAACGTACGCGAAAACGAAACCGGGGACCGTCCGCGTCCTCCTCACTACGAACCCTTGTGACGAGAAGCACTTAAAGGACCGCGGGCGAACCACCTTCCGCGGTCGTTCGACGAAGCCAGCGCTCGCCGGTCGAGACCCCGCAGAACTCCTTCACTATGACCCGTTATCGCGAGACGCACTTAAAGCGACGGCGGCGGAGCGAGGGCGACGCCCACGGCGGCGACGGTGCGTGACCGCCGAAGGCCGCACGCAGACCCCGTCACAGCTACCCTGCCGACTCCGTTCCCTATTTATTCGCGGGTTCCGAACGCCCGTGCGATGGACCAGGGCGACGCCGAGACGTTCGACGAGCTTGGGACGCTTGGGATAGAGGAGGAGTTCTACGTCGTCGACGAGGACGGTCGCCCTACGTCCGGGACCGACGACCTGGTGTACCGGTACGACCCGCCCGAGATACTGGCGGACCGGCTCGACCACGAGCTGTTCAAGTGCGTCATCGAGACCCAGACGCCGGTCATCGAGTCGCCCGACGAGGCCGCGGAGTCGCTGGTCGCCGTCCGCGACGCGCTCGTCGAGCACGCCGAGCGCCACGGCTACCGGATCGCCGCCGCGGGGCTCCACCCCGCCGCGAAGTGGCGCGAGCTGGAACACGCCGAGAAGCCACGCTACCGGTCCCAGCTCGACCGCATCCAGTACCCACAGCACCGCAACACGACCGCGGGGCTGCACGTCCACGTCGGCGTCGACGACGCGGACAAGGCGACGTGGATCGCAAACGAGGTCCGCTGGTACCTGCCGCCGCTGCTCGCGCTGTCGGCCAACTCGCCGTACTGGAACGGGTTCGACACGGGCCTCCAGTCGGCCCGGGCGAAGATATTCGAGGGGCTGCCGAACACCGGCATGCCGACCGCGTTCGAGGACTTCGCCGCCTACCGGGAGTTCGAACAGCGGATGATCGAGACCGGGTCGATCGAGGACCGCGGCGAACTGTGGTACGAGGTCCGGCCCCACACCGCCCACGGCACCGTGGAGGTCCGGACGCCCGACGGGCAGGCCGACCCGGACCGCGTGCTCGCGTTCGCCGAGTACGTCCGCGAACTCGTGCTCGACCTGGCGGCGCGCTACGAGGACGGCGAGGCCCGCGACGGGCCGGACGGACGACTGCGCCGCGAACTGCTGGACGAGAACAAGTGGCGCGCGATCCGCCACGGCCACGACGCCGCGTTCGTCACCCGCGACGGCGACGGCACGGTTTCCCTCGGCGAGGTCGTCGACCGCGAGGCCGACCGCCTCGGCGTCGACGGGATACGGGACCTCTACGACGCCGAGAGCGGCGCGGCCCGGCAGCGCCGCCTCCGCGAGACCGAGGGGCCGGCGGCGCTGCGCGAGTCGCTGGTGATCGGGGACGCCGGGTGAGCAACGCTTTTCACCGCCCGGGTATTTCGTCCTTCACGAAAGGACAATGTCCGACGAGAGCGAACACACGGACGTCGAGGACGTAGCGACGGGCGAGAGCGGGGCGGACGGCGACGCGACCGCCGACCGCGAGACGACGAGGGACCGCGCCGTCGAGGGGTTCGACCAGGGGATCGTCGACCTGCTCTCCTGGGTGCTGGACACGGAGACGCGGGCGCGGATCTTCGTCTACCTCCGGCAGAACCCCGGGAGCACGAGCGAGGAGATAGCCGAGGGGACCGGCCTGTACCCGAGCACCGTCCGGGAGGCGCTGGCCGAACTCCACGACGAGGAGACCGTCACGCGCCGGAAGCGCCAGAGCGAGGGCGCGGGGAACAACCCCTACGAGTACACCGCCATCGCGCCGAGCGAACTCGTCTCCGGCGTCGTCGAGCAGGTCCAGAGCGAACTCAACACCGTGTTCAACCTCGACGACCACCTCGACGGCGCCGGGAACGGCGTCGACGACGATGCCGACCCGGTGACGATCACCGTCGAGGACGGCGACGCCGACGAGGACGCCGAACCGGACGGAGCCGAATCGTAACCCGACTCTTTTAAGCACCGGGCACCGCTTTGGGTGGGTATGAAGGTAGCGCTGGGTGGGACGTTCGACCCGGTGCACGACGGGCACCGGTCCCTGTTCGACCGCGCGTTCGAACTGGGGGACGTAACCGTCGGTCTCACCAGTGACGAACTCGCGCCGAAGACCCGCACGGAGGACCGGTACGTCAGGCCGTTTTCCGAACGGAAGGCCGACCTGGCGGCGGAGTTAGACGAGTTCGCGGAGCGGTACGACCGCGAGTACGAGATCCGCCGGCTGGAGAAGCCGACCGGCATCGCCTCCGAGGAGCCGTTCGACTACCTCGTCGTCTCCCCCGAGACGGCCGACGGGGCCGAGCGGATCAACGAGATCCGCCGCGAGCGCGGGTTCGAACCGCTCTCGATCGAGGTGGTCGACTACGAGCGCGCGGCGGACGGCGACGTCATCTCCAGCACCCGCATCGTCCGCGGCGAGATAGACAAACACGGCAACCTCACGCCCGAGCGCGACGGGCGCGAGCGCCGCGACTGACGCTCACCACCCGGGCGGCTCCAGTCCGGCGGTCTCCAGCACCGACTTCCAGCGCTGTTGAATGCTCAGCCGCGAGACGTCGGCCGCCGACGCGACGGCCCCCTGCGACCGCTCCTCGCCGGCGATGAGCGACCCGGCGTAGAGGCTGGCCGCCAGCACCGTCCGTTTCTCCCCGCCGTCCTCGCCGATGGCCGTCAGGAACAGGTCCGTCGCCGTCGACCGCGCCTCCGCACCCAGGTCGAGTCGGTCCGCGACCGCGTGGAGGTCCTCGATGTGCTCCTCGTTGTCCACCCGGTCCCGCGCTCGGTACATGGCCCGCCGTACGGCGGGTTCGGTCTTAAGCCTCCGGTTCGGAACGACAGGTATTTTTCGGGGACGGGGGTACGTGGGACCGAGCGCGGGTAGCCAAGCCAGGAAACGGCGCAGCGCTTAGGACGCTGTCTCGTAGGAGTCCGCCGGTTCAAATCCGGTCCCGCGCACTTTCTACCTCCCGTTTTCGGTCTGTCAGGACCACCAATGAGCCTCGAAAAACCAAATACGCTGAAACGCTGTGACGGTTTTGATTCGGATATGATGGAGCCGAATAGAACGATTACAATAGTCCGGAAGGACCAACGCGAGTTTCTAAACGATAAGGCCGTCGTGGACTACTACGAATACCGCAAACCGTTCCTAACGTACCTGCTTCGAATGGGCAAGAACCCAGAGAAGGCGAAGGGGTACTCCCCCTATACGGTCAGTAACACAGCAAACCGGACTGCACGCTTCGATAAGTGGGTGTGGGATAACCGTGGCGGCTACAAAACACCCCCTGACGAAGATGATGCTAAAGCCTACATGGAGAAAGTCGCGTTCCGAGACGTTACTGAATCCACGAAGGGGAAAACGCTCGGAGCGCTCGGGCGATACTCGAAGTGGCTTCAACACAAGTACAGCCGAGATGAGTGGGAGTTTAGCTGGAACTTCCAGTCTGGCGGAGGTAATAACGGCCCGCGCGACTACTTGACGAAGCCGGAACGTCGGAAGATTCGGCAAGCTGCACTTGGGAAAGACGGCACTCCCAACTACGGGATTGACAGCGACCTTCTCGAAGCCGACCCAAACAGTTGGAAATTCACGTCTCTCGTCTGGACGAGTCTCGATGCCGGCCTTCGCCCGGTGGAAGTTGGTGACGCTCGGGTAGGGTGGTGTGAACCCGAGAACGGTCTGCTACGCATCCCGAGAGAGGATTCAGCCAAGAACGAGGGGAACTGGACGGTGGGTATTACCGACGGGACAGCAACCGCCTTGGCACAGTGGATAAATGAGAGAGCGGACCACCCAAGATACGAAGACACCGACAAACTCTGGCTTACACGTCACGGCAACCGCTATGGTTCTAACGAACTGAGCCGGATACTCAAAGATTTGTGTGACCGCGCTGAAATCAGTTACAAGAACCGGCAGATGTCGTGGTATGCAATCCGTCATTCGGTTGGGACTCACATGACAAAAGAGCGAGACCTTGCCGCTACTCAGGCACAATTACGACATGAGTCGGTGAAGACCACACTCAAGTACGATAACGTGCCTGTCGAAGACCGACGTGATGCATTGGATAACATGGGCTAAACCGCCAACTCGACTACATCACTCTCGTATCAAAAAAAAAATCCTACATCATCTGTTTTAACGTTACTAATTCGTTAACTAATAGCGGATACAACTGTTTCAGTAATTCATCCTGGTGGTTTTCGGAGATACCAAGAACGGACAGAATTTTGCGGTCAATTTTTCTCCTCGGTTCGAATCCGTCACCAATCTTCTCGTATGCGGCCGGGTACTCTTTCTCAAGTGCGTTCTCCTCTTCTTCGGATAGGAGGTTGTTATCTATGTTCCTCGTGATTTGTTCAATTAACGCAGGAAACTCAACGTTTGAGACCTCCTCGAACACTTCAAGTAGTGCGTTTTCCTCCTCTTCATCGAGTTTACCCGGTTCAATTAGGTTGAACTCAGAGACCAAGTAGCCCTGATAACTTGTCCAGCCGCCACCGCCGGGGAGTCGTGATGATAACATTTGTATGAGGTGGAAGGAACTATCAAACCAAATAGAAGATAGTTTGGCTTCCCTATCAGATAGGTTATCCACACACCACATACGGTGGAAGACTCTTTTTGGGTCAGTATAGTACGCGAGATGCCGCGTTCCAGGTGCAGTTAGATTAATTCTGTAGTGCAGACCGAGAGATGACTGAGTTCCTTTGATATGTTTCTTCCATCCATCAGGCATATCATCACCATCCGCCCACGTAATAAAGTTATTATATCCATTAAATCCATTATCAATAATTGTAAATTCATTTAAGTTGCTTACATCAAGTTTATTCTTCTCAGCATACCTCAAAAAGTAGTTTTCCATAGAATGAAGGGGTATATTTATTGTTTTTCCATTTTGCGATGCTTTGCTGTTAACGTATCTTCATCTACTTCCGCAGTAACCCAATGGTCAGATGGTTGTTTGAAACTCGATGGGTCAATAATTGCACCACTCTGCCAAGGGGTACTACTCCCGCCACGAGAGAAGTCTAGCCCTTTCTCGTCTATAGTGGTGATTTTATCTGAGTCCGTGATTTCGTACCATATATTAAACAGGCCGTGGTTCTCGATTGAAAGAGGTGAGAAGAGATTATTCGGTGTGAGCGTGTCTTGTGGGAACTTTCGGAGAGTGAAATTATGACCACTCTCCTCGGTCATACCGCCGTCGGATGGCGAAGTCAACCGGGTGTCTACTGAACGGATTTCTTCGGGGTCTACGTCCAGACTATCGAGGTACACATAATCGGTAACTGGCGACTCTTGTGTTCCTTTCTCGGCCACCAATAGAATTTCACGCATATCTGTATCTTCTGATAGGTTGATTTCGTCATGTCGGGCGATAATATACTGGATATTGTATTCCTGAAGTAGCATCTCACGGACACCGGAATCGGACGATTTCGTGAGAATTGAGGCCGGGAGGACAGCGGCAAGGGTCCCGCCACTCTTGAGAAATTTGTCTGCGAGGAACATAAAGTAGGAACAGAAACTCATCTTCCCATGAAGTTGGCCCTTGCTGTCGCGACGGGAGAATCTGTTACTTAGGTCGCTCTTATAACCATCAGAGAAGCGGGCGATAGATTCCTGCCGAGAGTACGGAGGATTCATTATAACCGTGTCCACCAGTTTGAGTTCCATTTCTCGCCCCGCTTGAGCGTCCATAGCGATACTTCCTGCCTCAATTTGTTCGTCTGATGTGTCGGACGAACTTCCACCAGCAAAGTCTCCAAGACCCCGCTGACGGCTCGATTCTGGAAGGACAAAAGAAAGTTGGTCAATTGTGTCGCCGGGATTGAGCGTGGTGCTGTCTTCAATACCAATGTTGACCTCATCTGTCTCGTAGACCGGTGCTTGAAGGGCGAGATGGATACACGAGAGGTGGGCGGCAAACGGCATCACGTCGATGCCAGTTAGGTCATGTTCAACGAAGCGGCGATGGTCTTCTTCAGTAAAGTTGTCCATCAGTCCCCGTTTCCTCATATACGATGCGGCGAGAAGCGTGCCGCTCCCGCAGGCTGGCTCCAAAACAGTCTCGTCAGAACTGTCTATTGCGAGTTCTGCGAGAATTTCTGCGGGCTTACTTTTAGTATAGTAAGCCGCGACCTTCTTTCGAGCCGAGACTGGAATAAGTTCGTGGAAGACCTTGCCAAGCACGTCGTGATTGATTCTCTCAGGACTTAGCGCATAGATTGATTTGATTGCATCTTTGAGGATGGTGAGCGAGTCAGGAGGAAGTTCCTCGGCTATTCGAAAACTGTAAACTGGGGTGTAGTCATCTTCGAGTACCCTATCGAAGTAATCAACCAAATCAGACGGCGAAGTCAGGTTGTCGATGTCAATATCTGGGTATGGCTTGTTGGCACTCAGAACTCTATAGAACGTAATCTGATTAACCAGCAGAAACCCCGCCGCTTCCCGAGCCGCTTCTTGTTCCTCTTTCTCGTCAGGTTCGGCCCCCAGTACGTTTCGAAACAGATTCTCTTCCGGGGCAGTCTCGAGTTCTTTATTAAGCGTATAGGCGGCCTGTCGAAGAACGTCCACAACCTGCTCAGGGTCTGCCTCGGGTGTCTTATGCTGGCCTATATTAGAGTTAATCCAGACAGGGATTTCCTCCAGAGACAGGGTATCCATATCTGTCTCTTCCCCACGGCGTAGGAACGCAACTTCATATTTATGACCGCCAAGGATGGATTCAGTTTTGTTTTCTCCCAGCCGCGACTGAGCACCTTCGTCCTTTAATTCATTGGGGTAAGAGATTAAAAATGACCCCTCAATTCCCGCTAGTTGGCTGTAATCACGGGCTTCGCCAAAGCCTTTCCACTTGTTGTCTTCCCACTTACTCTCTCCAACGAACGTCCCTCCATTGGATATTTGTAAATCCGGTTGAGAGCGGGTTGATGGTCCAGAGATGGAAATCTGGGTACGGGCATCAATCCCATTGTCCCGTAGATATTCCGCCATAAGGTCAGTTATACTGTCTTCGGTAGCCGACATATTAGAGAATCTTACTCTTAGGCCTCATAAATGGTGGTAGTCCATAACGTCAACTGGAGAAGAACCCGGTCAGGATACAGTAATACTCCGACTGGCGCAACACCCAACGTAAAACAGTCCCGATTGCTGTTGCAGAGCGAAATTTCCGAGCGCGACGTACATCTTGACCTGCAAACTATTGATTTCCCAACCAACCGTTACCTTACACCGAATTTCGAAACTGACGGCCCGCGACCCACCCTTATTTGTGTTTGCACACCTCCCAACGTTCATGTGTTCTTACTTGGAACGAACCTACCGCAATGAGCGATGACCAGGAATCTGGTACAGAATATCTAAGTGAATCGTTCGGGTAGCTTGTCGGTATCCTTCAGGACAAAGACGTACTGTCCGATGAAGAGGTAGAGTACATTACCGAGGGTGAGTGGCCCGACGAAGATTAACGGTAGAGCAATGCCGAGATGACTATGCGCTACACCACAGAAACCAACCTCCCGGCTATCAGCCGTCTCTCTACTCCGTGATATGTACATCCCAGTTACCAACCTGCTGGTAGGCCGGGGAACAGGCAAGCCGGTGGGTCGGTAAAGTGGTGGTTTTCTGCTTCGTAGCACATAGTCATCTCCCCCCGCTCCGCTACGCGGGCACACCCCGACCGGCCCGGAACCAGTCGCGCGCGCTGGCCCACGCAAGCGCCGCACCTTCAAACAATGCCTGCGGTGGGTCGGGCTGTCCCTTCGCGTAGAAGTCACCAACTGGTAGGTGTGCCAGTTGCGAAGCGAGATACTGCGCTCCCCTGGTATTGTGCAACACCGTTCCCGTATCCTCGTAGGTCGGACTGTTCTCAGCGATGCTGAAGAACTCGTCAGGGACAGAGTCGATAAGGCCGGTAGAGAGTAGAAGAGTAATTAAAGCGGGAGGAAAACCCGTCTCTGGCCCGCAGACTATCATTGCTGATTGCGGAATTTTAGTACCGACAACAGCAACACACTGGCCCTTATCGCTTTCATTCCTACCTGATACTGTTCCGGGCTGATTCCCGCGAAAATCTGGCGAAATCCACCCTGTGTTGTGCGCGGATGGCTACTAAAGATACATGGAGGGAGGTGTCCTGGTGTAACAACCTCCCCCGTTTCTGGACGCTATTATTTCACGGGTAGAGAGCCGTTCATGGCCCCCGTTTTCGAATCTTAGGCGGTAATATCACAGAAAGGCCGTAAAGTAACTTAGTTGCCCGGTATCCACCAGATTGTATTCCGACCACCTATGTCCTTGTCGGTCAACTGTCCATCATCACGGAGAGCAGATAACCGCTTATAGGTAGCACTCCGTTTGATGGGCAGTTGTTCGGTCACTTCAGCAGTCGAGAGGACGGGGTCGTCTGTCTCCCGAAACAGTTGCAGAATCTCATCATCGGTCACTCGCGGCTTTCGTCCGGGTGTTGTGTCCTTTCCCATGCCCTGGTGATGTAACTCCGGTACTTTAACTCTTTACCTTAGAAGTTACTAACTGTTGTTTGTGTGCGTGTTAGTGTCTTTCCGGTGGTTTTATTATGATACCGTCTAAGGTAGAAATACGAAGGTCAGTGTCCCTGGGGGCGTTGCGGTTCAGAAAACGCCCGGCGTTGGAGCGCCGGACGGTGGCCTTCAATTGGAGTCCGAAAGGCCATGACCGACTACAACACGGCGGAAGGTGAATCTTCCGTCACGGACGAACGTACCGAACTTGAGAAACGAGACGTGCGCGCCTTGACAGAGTATATGACGGTTCTTCCACAGGGAGGAGACATCTACGAGGTAGTATCTGAAAGCGGTAACAGCTATTCTGTGGACGGCATAGAGGGACGCTGTACCTGTCCCGATAAACAGTATAACCTCGAAGATGGCGAGATGTGCAAACACGAACGCCGCGTTCGTTTTGCTACAGGACAGTGGGCGGTCCCTGCTTGGACTGACCCCGATGCTATTGACCCTCAACTCGGGGACCAAGTCACTGGAACACCGCGGATAGCCGCGACGGATGGCGGCGTTATCGAAGCTGGCGAAGACTGCGAGGTTTTGCGAGACACTGAGGACAGCGATAAGGGTCGGGAGCGACCGGACGACTGTGACTGTGCCAACTGGAATGACGGAGTTGAACTTCCCTGTTGGCCCTGTTATCGTGACGGCTTCGAGGTTCCTATGCGGAAGGCCACTGACGCAAAATAAACCCAATTCTGTTTTCCCTTGCTGGCGCGGGTGTGCAAAGACAGCCCACTTACCCGGCCTTATCGGTGAGGACATGACCGGCCCCAAAGACTGAGAATTAGTCGGGTAGCGTGACTCGCGCTTAACGCTGTCCCGGTCGGGGTTTTATATACAAGGCGGCCATTTGTGCCGGTAGACAGGCGAAAACGGAGTAGTTTTTGCCGGGAACGAGGCGGTGCGAGTGCCACAGGCACTCGCGCGCTTAGGACGCTGTCCCGTAGGGGTCCGCCGGTTCAAATCCGGTCCCGCGCATTCTCACGGCGAACGACTCCGTGAGCCGTGAGAACCGTCGGCCGATTTGAACCCCGCAAGACGCAGCGCGAACGAAGTGGGCGACCGTCTTGCTCCGGTTCGAATCCGGTCCCACACACTCTCGTCTCGGACAACTCCGTGAGAGGAATACGTACAAAAGACCCGCCGACGAGAAGGAGAGCCGCGTCAGTTCGGAGCCGACGACCCGCCGAGCTGTGCCGACGTGGAGCCGTCCGGGCTCGTCCAGACGACGGCGACGTAGCCGCCGGCCTCGACGAGCGCTTGGATGGTGCTTCCGGCGACGACGTCCCCGTTACTGGTGTTGGTCCACGAGGACTGGCCCAGGACGTCGCCTTCCAGCGAGAGGCGTTCGGCGGGGATCGACGCGCCGCCCCGGTGGGTGATCGTCACCTCCTTGCGGTCCTCGTCGTAGTCCTCCCACTCGGTCCCGAACGAAGCCTGGGGCGGGGTGGAGGCCGAGCCGCTCGCGGTGGCGGCGTCGGCGACGCCGGTCGGGCCGAGGCCGCTCTCCTCCCAGAGCCGCTGGGTATCGACCTCCGTGGTGAGCCGGAGCGTGCGGTCGCCGCTGGAGATGCTGACGTCCTCGAACTGCTCGAACGCCTCTGGCTGCGAGTTGCGGGCCTGGTCGAGCAGGTCACGGGCGGTGTCCTCGGGCACCTCGGCGTCCTCCTCGTACACGAGCAGGATCTCGTTGGTCGCGGTCTCGCCGTTGATCGTGGCGGCCATGCCGGCCGCGCCGAGGCCGCTCAACACGAGGCGGACGCTGTCGTTCTGGATCTGGTCGCGGATGAGCGTGCCGAGGTCGAACTCGACGCCCATCGACATCGTCGTGCCGCTGAACTCGTTGACGAGGCGTTCGGCGTAGTCGCTCCCGTTGTAGTAGCGGGTCTGGTTGCCGTTGTTGGTGTCGATCATCGTCTCGACGGCGTCCCGGCCGCTCATGGCGTCGGAGTTGGACCCGCCGACGACGACCTGCTCCTCGTTGATGGCGAACGCGAAGGAGTTCGTCGTCCCCTGGAACTCGTTTTCCTGCTCGCCGTAGTACAGTTCGTACCCCTCGTAGGAGCCGGTCTGATACTGGCTGCTGTCGCCCGACGAGGCGATCTCGTCGGTGATCGTCTCGACGTCGAACGAGCCTTCGAGGACGACCGAGCCGCCGGCCTCCGGGTTGTCGGCGTCGAGCGTGCTCCCGCCGACGGCCGTCATCCGGGAGAACTCCTCCAGGTCGACCTCGTCGATCTCCTCGTTCGCCTGTTCCAGCCCCTCGAAGGGGTCCGACGGCAGCGAGTCGCGCTGTGCGAGGACGCTCTCGATGTCGAACGTGGCGTACCCCCGCGTCTCGACGCCCAGCAGGTCCCGCGGGTCATACATCCAGGAGGTGTAGCCCGGCGGGCCGTCGCTGCCGAGCCCGTCGTCGCCGTCGAGCATCCCCGTACAGCCCGACAGGCCGAGGAGCGCGGCCGCTCCACTCGCCTGTAGAAACGTGCGTCTCGAATGAGTCATACACCCCATTTGGCGACCGAACGATATAAATGTACGGAAGGAAACCAGTCTCGGATCTTACCGTAGCCGGCGCGTCACGGCGGCCGGAGTTGCTGACGCGGGCGTTCCGGGACGCCCCTACGGGGCCGCCGGGAGCTGGATCGAGACCCGGCCGCCGCCGTTCTCCCTGTTGGCCAGCCTGAGGGAGCCGCCGTACGTCTCCGTTATCCAGGTCGCGAGCCAGAGCCCGAGGCCGCTGCTGTGTCGGAGCTGCGTCTCGGACTTGTCCCCGTTGATGAGCGCCAGTTCGTGGTCCGGGAAGCCGTCGCCGGCGTCCAGGATCTCGACGTCGATCCGGTCGCCGTCGCGTTCCCCCGTGATCCGGACCGTCGGCGGGTCGCCGCCGTGTTCGAACGCGTTCTCGAGCAGTTCCCCGAACGCCGGGTCGATACGCTCGCCGGCCAGCGCGGGCAGCGACTCGGGGAGCGCGGTCTCGACGGACGCCTCGGGGTACTGCTCTTCCAGCGCCGCCCGGTGCTTGTCGATGACCTCGGTCAGTTCGACCGCCGTCCGGTCGCCGTCGGTCCCGATCATCTCCTCGAAGAGCTGGATCTGTTCCTGGGTCTCGCCGAGGTCGGTGCCGATATCGAGCAGTTGCTCGCCGATGGTGTGGTTCGCCCCACCCCCGTCGGTGGCGGTGAGTTGCTCCCCGTAGCCCAGCAGCATCTGGGCGACGTGTTTCAGGTTGTGGCGGACGAACCGGTGTATCACGCCCGCCTTCTTGCGCTGTCTGGCGACGGTTCGCGCCCGGATCCGCCGGACGTCGTTGAAGCCGATGAGGACGTGCGCGAACGCGCTCACGCCCACGATGAGCGCCCCGGACAGCAGCGGCGCGGACGGCGTAGCGCCGGTCGCCACCTGAAACAGGTACACCAGGAGCAACACCGCGGTCGTGACGACGACCCCGAGCGTGTTCCAGCCGGCGATACGGAGCAGGTGGCGCGAGCTGACGCCGGTTCGGTACGCCGCGGGGCCGGCCACCGTGAACGCGACGCCCAGCAGCAGCGTCGCGCCGGTGACGACGATGCCGGGGAGCCCGGAGACCCCCTGAAGCAGCTGTCGGGCGGCTATCGCTCCCAGCCCCACGCCCGTCGCACTGAGGACGACCGCCGCGGTGAGACGTCTCGTATCCATATACAATATATTTCAGCCACGATTCATAACAGTAGCGCACGACGGCGGCCCGCGTCGAGAGCGCCGCGATCTCCGGGACGCATTAACTATAAACGTGCTGAAAGATGGTATCGGGTCGTCACGGAGGCCTGCGATCACGGCGGATCCGGGCACGGGGCGGCCGCCGGGACGGCCTGTGAACTTTTGTCGGTCCGAGCCAAAGAGGGGGTGAATGAACCGCCGAAGGTTCCTCGCTGCGGGCGCATCGACCACCCTCCTCGCCGGTTGCCTCGACGGTGCCGACGGATCGGACGACGACACGACCGACGCGACCGACGGGTCGACGGCGACGACGACCGCCGACGGTTCGGGCGACGCGGACGGTATCTACGTCCAGCCGTTCGTCGAGAACATGATCATGGCCGGGACGGCGTCGGCCGGCGACTACCGGTTCGGCGTCTTCTACACGTTCCCCCACCAGTTCTGGACGGTGACGGGGACCGAGCGGTCGGCGCAGCCGCGACGCGACGACCACACGGCCCACCTGATGGCGACAGTATGGGACCCCGAGACGGGGACGGTCCTCCCCGACACGGGCCTCTCCGTCGAGATAACGCGTGACGGCGAACTCGTCTCCGAGGAGGTCATCTACCCGATGTTCTCCCAGCGGATGGGGTTTCACTACGGCGCGAACTTCACGCTCGAGGGGAACGGGACGTACGACGTCGGCGTCAGCGTCGGCGGGCTGTCGACCCGGCGCACCGGGTCGTTCGAGGGCCGGTTCGCGGACCCGGCGACGGCGACGGTTTCGTTCGAACTGGACGACGCGACGCGCGAGCAGTTGACCACACAGGAGATAGACGCCGCGGGCGAGGCCGGCGCGGTCGAGCCGATGGAGATGGACGGGGTGCCGCTCGGGCGGGCCGCGTCGCCGGAGTCCCTGCCGGGGACGGTCCGCGGGGAGGCGACCGCCGACGGGGTCCGGTACGTCGTCACGACGCTGTCCGACGACCGGTTCGGCGACGGGACGTACGTCGCCGCCTCGGCCCGGACGCGGTACAACGGCCTGCTGGTGCCCGAGATGTCGCTCACCGGGACGATACGGCGCGACGGCGAGGCGACGTACGACGGCGCGTTCGAACGCACCCTCGACCCCGAACTCGACTACCACTACGGCGCGCTGGTCGACGGCGTCGAGTCCGGCGACACGCTGGAACTGGCCGTCGAGGTGCCGCCGCAGGTCGCCCGCCACCAGGGGTACGAGACGGCGTTTCTCGGCACGCCGACCGTCGAACTGGAGCTATGAGCCGGGGGCGTCGCGCCGCGGCGGCGCTGCTCGCGGTCGCCCTGGTGCTCCCGCTGGTCGGGGTCGCGGCCGTCCCGGCGGGCGGCCACGGCAACCACCTCACGGCCAGGGCGCAGGTGTCCGGGGACGGCAGCGTCGTCGTCGAGCAGCTGTTCCTGCTGGAGCGGGGCTACCTCGTGATCCACGAGAGCGACGGCGGCGACCCCGGCGCGGTCGTCGGACACGTCGCCCTGGAGTCGGGGTATCACCGCGACGTGCCGGTCGAAGTGGCCGACGCCTGGTGGGAGTCGGCGTCGGACAACGAGTCGCTCGTGGCCGTGCTCCACGACGACGCGGAGGCGGGCGACGAGTTCGACCCCGAGACCGACGGGCCGCTGTACAGCCTCGGCACCCTCGCGGCCGACGAGTTCCCGGTCCGGGCCGGCGACGGGTCGGTCAACGTCGTCGCGATGTCGCTGACGGGCCGCACGGTCGACGACTCGCTGACGGTGCCGACGGCGCGGCTCGCCGATGACGGCCACCTCGTCGTCAGGCGGGCCGACGACGAGACGGGCGACCCCGCCGAAGTCGTCGGGAGCGCGCCGCTGGCGGCCGGCAGCCACAACAACGTGAGCGTCCCGGTCGACCGGGAAGCGCTCCCCGGCAACGACACCCGCGTGTCGCTGTGGGTGACCGTCCACCGCGACGACGGCGACGGCGCGTTCGACCTGGCGAGCGACGACCCGGTTCGCGTCGGCGGGTCGCCGGTCCAATCGCGGGTGTCCGCGACGCTGGGCGAGGCCGGCGACGGCGGCGGCCTCGACGTGGGGGTGAACACGGCGACGCCGGACCCCGGCACGACCGACGCCGCCGGGTCCACGACCGGCGGGACGACCGCGGACGGATCGGGCGACGGGGACACGAGCATGCCCGCGGTCGGCGTCGTCGGGACGCTGGCGGCGGTCGCCGCCGGCGCGCTGCTGGCGGCGCGCCGACGGGCGGAGCGATGAGCGTTCGAGAGCCACACCAGAACCCCCATTTCGGGGGGGTCCCAACGGGGGATCGATGACGCCCCTCCCAGACGAGTCGCGGCGCGAGTTCCTGAAGGCGGCCGTCGCCGCCGGCGGGGTGAGCGCGCTGAGCGCCTGCCTCGACCTCGGCGGCGACGGCGACCCGGCGGACGGCAGTTCGACGCCGACGACCGGCGGCCCGGTTCCGGACGGCGTCGACGACCCGGCGTCGCTGCCCGACCGCCAGCACGGCTGGAACGACCTCGTGCCGACCGACGACTACGGCAACACCGTCCTCCCCCGCCACCAGGTCCTGCTGTACCTGACCCTCGACGGGTCCGGGCCGCCGGACGGGAGCGCCCGGGAGACCGTCGAGTCGGCCCTGGCGACGCTCGACCGCGCGTACGAACGCTCCAACGAGGGGCTGATCCACTCGATCGGCTACTCGCCGGCGTACTTCGACCGGTTCGACGAGTCGCTTCCGCCGAGCGTGAACCTCCCGGCCCCCCGCTCGCTCTCCTCGTTCGAGGACCCCGACCTGGACGAGCAGGACGCGCTCATCCACCTGGCGAGCGACCGCGCCGACGTGGTGCTGGAGGCCGACGAGGCGCTCCGGGGCAACGTCGAGGCCAACGGGATCGCGGTGGAGACGCCCCTGACCGACGCGATGACGGTCGACGACCGCCGGACGGGCTTCATCGGCGACGGCATGCCCGCCGAGCGCCAGGACGTCAACGGCGTCCCCGACGGCGACCCGGTGCCCGAGGAGTCGCCGCTGTTCATGGGCTTCGTCGCCGGCTTCGCCGGCAACCAGGCCAGCGAGGACTACGTGACCATAGGCGAGGGGCCGTTCGCCGGCGGGACGACCAAACACGTCGCGAACATCCGCCAGCGGCTGGAGGACTGGTACGTCGAGCAGGACTTCGAGGAGCGCGTGATGGAGATGTTCAGCCCCACCCACGCCGAGGAGGGGATGGTCGAGGGGGCCGGCCACAACCTCGGCGACCACAGCGGGGTCACCGACGAGATCATGGACCGGGTGGCGGACGACGCGCGGGAGCACGGCCGGGTGGGCCACGCGCAGAAGGCCGCCCGGGCGAACCGCGACGAGGACGGGAACGTCCTCCTGTTGCGCCGCCACTTCGAGTCGACCGACGACGACGTGGCGAGCCTCCACTTCCCGTCGCTCCAGCGCGACCTCGCGCAGTTCGAGCGGGTGCGCGAGGCGATGAACGGGAGCGACATCGACAGCCCCGCCGTGAAACAGCGGGTGAACAACGGCATCCTGGAGTACATCTTCGTCAAGCACCGGGGCAACTTCCTCGTGCCGCCGCGGCGACACCGCGCGCTCCCGACGCCGCGGCCGGAAGGCGAAACGTGATAACCGACACGCCACAACACTCGACACGATGAAACGACGAACGTACCTCGCGGGCGTCGCGGCGGCGGGCGCGCTGGCCGGGTGCCTCGGGAACGGGGGCGGCGACGGATCCGACGGGGCGACCGACGGCGACGGGTCGTCGACCGACCTCGAAACCACGGCGTCGGCCGAGTACGAGACCAACGGCGAGTTCCCGCCGGACGGAGATTCGGCCGACGGCTACCCCCCTGAGTTCGACGAGGTCCCCGACCAGCGGGAGATCGACACGTCCGCGTTCGAGACGGTGACCCAGGACGGCGTCGAGGTGCCGCTCGCGCCCGCGGACGCGGTCCACTACTGGTACCGCCGCGGCGAGGCCCGCATAGCCGACGCCCGCGGCCGGGAGCAGTACGACACCTCCCACGTGTTCGGCGCGGTGCTCAGCCCGGCGGGGCGGGGCGGCAGCGACGGCGACCCCGTCGTCGAGTGGCCCCAGGACGACCGGATCGTCTGCTACTGTGGGTGCCCGCACCACCTCTCGTCGATCCGCGCGGCGTCGCTCATCGACGCCGGCTACGAGAACGTGTACGTCATCGACGAGGGGTTCTGGGAGTGGCACGCACAGGACTACCCCATGGCCGGCACCGACCTGTCGGTCTCGCCGTACGGACACGTCGTCCGCGGGCGGGCCGACCCGGGCTTCGCGGGCGAGACGGCGTGGGCGCGCCACGAGCCCTCGGGCCAGCGGGAGGCAACGACCATCGGCGACGACGGCGGGTACAGCATGACGCTGCGCTTCGTCGACGTCGACCGCGACTCGCCGATCCGCGTCGAGACGCCCGGCTACGAGGTCGAAGCGCCGCTCGGCCGACTCGTCGACACGACCGTCACCGCCGACCTGGGCTGAGCCGACCGTCCGCCGCTCACGCCGCCAGGGGGCGACGCAAACCTTTTTCGTAGGGGATGAGTTGCGTTTATCAATGGCGGAGGCAAGCGAGTTGTTCGCGGAGCTGGTGCCCGACGTCGACGCGATCCTGTTGTTCTCGCCCAGCGGCTCCTACTACGAGGGCGTGGCCGCCGACGCCGAGGACCCGATAATCGTCGTCGCCGGGGAGAACGACGTCGGGGCCGACGAGTTCGTCGAACTCCCGCTGAAGTTCGACGACGTCGCCGACCGGATACGCTTCGGGATCGAGGGGGCGGTCGACGAGGGGTACATCGGGGACGGGGACGTCCTCGCCTGCGCCGTCGAGATGTTCGGCGACGGGATAGACACCGTCAGCCGGGTCCGCGTCGACGAGTCCATGGAGTCGGGGATCTACGGCCTGTTCTCGGACTCCCGGGCCGACCCCGACGTCATCCGGGCGGTGCTCGAACTGGTGATCGAACTGGGGAAGAAGGGCCAGAAGGGCAAGCCCGTCGGCGCGCTGTTCGTCGTCGGCGACGCCGGGAAGGTGATGAACAAGTCCCGGCCGCTCTCGTACAACCCCTTCGAGAAGTCCCACGTCCACGTCGGCGACCCCATCGTCAACGTGATGCTGAAGGAGTTCTCCCGGCTCGACGGCGCGTTCGTCATCAGCGACTCCGGGAAGATCGTGTCGGCGTACCGCTACCTCGAACCGTCCGCCGAGGGCGTCGACATCCCGAAGGGGCTGGGCACCCGACACATGGCGGCGGGCGCGGTCACCCGGGACACGAACGCCACGGCCATCGTGTTGAGCGAGAGCGACGGGCTCGTGCGGGCGTTCAAGGCGGGCGAACTGGTGCTCGAACTGGACCCGGAGGATTACTGATGGTCGAGTGGAGCCTCGTCACCGGGCAGCCGGCGGCGCTGGCCGCGGCGGTGCTCGCGGTGGGGATCCTGCTCGGCTACGTCGTCGGGAAGCTCAACAAGCGGCTGCTGACGGCCGCCGGCGTCCCGGACGCGGTCGAGGGGACGCCGTTCGAGCGGACCGCCCGGAGCCTCGGCACGTCGACGGTCACCATCGTCGCGCGGCTCTCCTCGTGGTTCGTGTACGGCGTCGCCCTGCTGACGGCCGTCCACATCGCCCAGCTGTTCAGCGCCGAGCGGTTCTGGCTCCGGGTCACCGAGTTCGTCCCCCGACTGTTCGTCGCCGCGCTCGTGCTCGTCGTCGGCTTCGTCGTCGCCGACAAGGCCGAACTGATGGCCAGCGAGCGGCTCCGCGGGGTCAAGCTCCCCGAGGTGGGGATCCTGCCGCGGGTGATCAAGTACAGCGTCCTCTACATCGCGTCGCTGGTCGCGCTGGACCAGATCGGCGTCAACACCGACGCGCTCATCGTTCTGCTCGCGGTGTACGCCTTCGCCCTGGTCTTTCTCGGCGGCCTCGCGTTCAAGGACTTCCTCGCCTCGGGCGCGGCCGGGGTCTACCTCCTCCTCAACCAGCCGTACAGCATCGGCGACGACGTGCGGATCGGCGACCACGAGGGGATCGTCCAGGAGGTCGACGTGTTCGTCACCCACATCGAGAACGACGAGGAGGAGTTCATCGTCCCGAACAGCCGCGTGCTGGAAAACGGGATCGTCCGGATGCGGGAGTAGCGCGAGCGCCGGCGCGAGTTCGCTTGCCGCGAAGTGACCGGAGCGGCCGTACGCCCGGCAACGGGCCCGGTCAGACCACGACCTCGCCGTCGGCGACGAGGTCCCGCTTCACGCGCTCGAACTCGGGGCCCGCCGGGACGAGGCCGGGCGTCGCGGCGTCGTCGTCGAACCGGTCCGGGTCCGGGTCGACGGAGTCGAGTACCTCGGCGAACGTCGGTCCCGACCGCCCGGTGATGTGGACGAACCCCCCGTATCGACGCCGCTCGAACGGCGTCGTATCCGGGTCCGGGAACGCCTCCCTGATGTGGTCGACGTTCCCGCGGACGTACGCCGCGGCCTCGTGCTGGGAGTACTGGCAGTCCGCGTAGTACTGTTCCCGAGCGGCGTCGTCGAGTTCCGCCCCGCCGTGCTTCGAGGACTCGTATCGAACCCCCTCCGGGCCGACGTCGCCGTCGAGGAAGGTCAGGTTCACGGTGAAACAGTCGGGATAGCGCAGGATCACCAGACAGAAGACGTCCTCCCCGACGGTGTAGCGCTCCTGCAAGCGGTAGTAACACTCCAGATAGTACGCCGCGAGCGCCCCGACCCAGTCGTCCCGGTCGCCGTCGATGTAGGCGGTCGCGACGTCGTAGTAGTCCTCGCCGGCGACCTGTCGCAGGCGGTGTTCGAAGCTCCGGCGCATGTCGTCCAGTTCGTCCTCGTACACCTCCGTCAGCGGGACGTTCGGGTCGTCGAGCAATTCGCTCTTTCGCTCGCCGGCGGCCGCGATCCGCATCATGTTCTCGTGGAGGGACCGTTCGGCCTCGGCGTCCGGCAGCGGGATCCGGACCGCCCGGCCGTACAGAACCTCGGACCCGGTGTGCATGCGCTCGCGGCCGGTTTCCATGGCGTGTGGCTGATCGCAGACCGACATTAATGGTTTGGTAGATACGTCCCCCGCGTGCCGGCCCGACGTGGGAGTTCGGCCGTCGCTCCGGGGGTGTCGCGCCGGAGAACGGGGGACGCCGGACCGTGGCCGCAGTGCTACGAGTCGGCCGACATCGGACGCGCTGGGACGCCGGCGACCGTCTCGCCCGGCGGCACGTCCTCCGTGACCAGCGAGTTCGCGGCGACGCTCGCGCCCTCGCCGATCCGGACGCCGGGCAGGACGACCGCGCCCGCGCCGATCATCGCCCGCTCGCCGACGACCACCTCGCCGGTGCGGTACTCGTCCTGCAGGAACTCGTGGCACAGGAGCGTCGCGTCGTAGCCGACGATGGCGTGGTCCTCGACGGTGATCAGTTCCGGCCAGAACACGTCCGGCGTCGACTCCAGCCCCCACGAGACGCCCGCGCCCAGCGTGACGCCGATCCGCCGCAGGAGCCAGCACTTCAGGCGGAGGCTCGGGGAGACGCGGGCGAGGACGATGACGACGTAGTTCAGCGCGACCCGCAGGGGGTGTTTGGCGTCGGGCCAGTGCCGGAGGGAGTTGGCCGCGCCCGGCGTGGGGTGGGCGGCGACGCGGTCGTGGCGGGAGCCGTCGGCCGGCGGGTCGTCGTCTGTCACGGCACGGCGTTCGGGGCGGGAGCTAATAAACGCTCCCGGCGCGGGGCGCGCTCAGTTCCCGCGCAGTTCGTCCACGTGGTCGATCCGCGACTGGACGAGGTCGGGCTTGCCGATGTCGTGGCGGACGCGCAGGCCCTCCTCGCCGGCGAGCGCGAGCGCCGCCTCCGCGGTCTCCTCGGCCGCGGCGATGTCGTCGCCCAGCCCCACGACCGCAAAGGACCGTGAGGTCGTGGTGTACACGCCGTCGTCGCGGGCGTCGACCGAGGCGTAGAACAGCAGCGCCTCGCCGGGGGCGTCCACGTCGGCGACGCTCGCCTCGTCGACGGTCACCGGCGCGCCCGCCTCGGGGTCGGTCGGGTAGCCCGCGGGGACGGCGTACTTGCAGACGGTCGCCCGCTCGGCGAAGTCGAGTTCGGGCAGGGGGTCGCCGTCGCGGGCCGCGGTCAGCACGTCGAGGAAGTCGGTTTCGAGGACGGGGAGCGTGTTCATCGCCTCGGGGTCGCCGAAGCGGGCGTTGAACTCGACGACCTTCGGCCCGTCCGCGCCGAGCATGAACTGGCCGTAGAGGACGCCGCGGTAGCCGTCGAGCGCGTCGACCACGGCCTCGATGATCCGGACCGCCTCGCGGTAGTCGGTCTCGTTCATGAACGGCAACTGCGGGATTGCGTCGCTGTAACTGCCCATGCCGCCGGTGTTCGGCCCCTCGTCGTCCTCATAGGCGCGCTTGTGGTCCTGCACGGCCGGCGTGACGCGCACGTCGCCGTTGGCGACGAACGCCTGCACGGTGAACTCCTCGCCGACGAGGCGTTCCTCCAGCACGAACTCGTCGTAGTCGCTCCCGCGGACGTACTCCTTGGCCTCGTCCTTCGTGATCTGGTCGCCCGTGACGCGGACGCCCTTGCCGCCGGTCAGCCCCGTCGGCTTCACCGCGAGGTCGCCGTCGTAGTCGTCGATGTACGCGGCCGCTTCCTCGGGGTCGGAAAACGTCGCGAAGTCCGGGCAGCCGGGGATGTCGTTGTCCGCCATGAACTCCCGCTGGAACCGCTTGTCCGTCTCGATGCGGGCCTCGGCCCGCTTCGGGCCGAATGCGTACACACCGGCGTCCTCCAGTGCGTCGACGACGCCGGCGGCCAGCGGCGTCTCCGGGCCGACCACCGCGAGCGTCGCGTCGACGCGATCGGCGTAGTCGACGACGGCGTCCGCGTCGGTCGTCTCCAGGGCCTCGAACCCGGCGGCGATCCGCGCGATCCCCGGGTTCCGGTTGCCGGCGCAGGCGTACAGGTCACAGTCCGACTCGGCCAGCGCGCGGGCGATGGCGTGCTCGCGGCCGCCGCCGCCGACCAGCAGGACGGTCTCGGTCATGCGCGGAGGTGGTGGGCACGGAAGTGTAAAGGTTGCTCTTCCACCGCACGATACGATCCACGAACGTGCGCTACTCCGGCTCGGCCAACAGCTTCCGCAGGGTCACCGCCAGTTCGCGGAACCCGTCGATGTCGAGCCCGTCGGTCGTCATGAACACGCCGCGGTCGTCGACGATGACGCGGCTCAGATACCCCCGGTCGAACACGCGCATGGTGAAGCCGTACTGGCCGAGTTCTGGCTCCGTCCCCGCCTGCGTGGCGAGCGAGCGGTACGTCTCCTGCGAGTCGAACCCCAGCCGCTCGCTCTCGACGAACTCCGACTGGACGCGGTGGAGCAGTTCCTCGTCATCGCCGTACAGGTCGCTCCGGACGTACGCCACCTCGTGGTCGTCGGGCGTGAAGTAGACAACCGCGCGGAGCGAGTCCCCCACCGCCGCCCGGCACGCGCCGGTCAGTTCCTCCGCGAAGTCGTCGGTGATCAGGTCCCCCATGTGAGCCGGCTACGACGGGCACCGGCATCAATGCGATCCGTCCGGGCGGACGCCGGTCCCCGCCCGGACCCCTCCGTGCCGCGATACCGGCACTTAGGTGGCCGAAGCCACAACGACCGCCCATGACCGCACCGACGGACCGCAACCGACTGGACGAGGAGGAAAGTCCCTATCTGCGCCAGCACGCCGACAACCCGGTGAACTGGCAGCCCTGGGACGAGGACGCGCTGGCGGCCGCGCGGGAGCGCGACGTCCCCATCTTCCTCTCCGTGGGCTACTCGGCCTGCCACTGGTGTCACGTGATGGAGGAGGAGAGCTTCCAGGACGAGGGCGTCGCGGAACTGCTCAACGAGCACTTCGTCCCGATCAAGGTCGACCGCGAGGAGCGCCCGGACATAGACCGGATCTACCAGACGGTGTGCCAGCTCGTCAGCGGGCGGGGTGGCTGGCCGCTGTCGGCGTGGCTCACGCCGGAGGGGAAGCCGTTCTACGTCGGGACGTACTTCCCGCCCGAGGAGAAACGCGGGACGCCCGGCTTCAGGAACCTGCTCCGCAACATCGCCGACTCCTGGGCGGACGGGACGGACCGCCCGGAGATGGAGAACCGCGCCGACCAGTGGACCGACGCCGCCACCGACCGGCTGGAGGCCACGCCGGGCGCGGGCGGCGACGCGCCGGGGAGCGAACTGCTGACGGACGCGGCCGACGCCGTCCTCCGGGGGTCGGACCGCGACCACGGCGGCTTCGGCTCGGGCGGCCCGAAGTTCCCGCAGCCGGGCCGGATCGACCTGCTGCTCCGGGCGTACGACCGCACCGGCCGGGAGACGTATCTGGAAGTCGCCCGGGAGACGCTGGACGCGATGGCCGAGGGCGGGATGTACGACCACGTCGGCGGCGGGTTCCACCGCTACGCGACCGACCGCGAGTGGACGGTACCCCACTTCGAGAAGATGCTGTACGACAACGCGGAACTGCCCCGCGTCTACCTCGCCGGCTACCAGGTGACCGGCGACGAGCGCTACGCCGACGTGGCCCGCGAGACGTTCGCCTTCGTCGAGCGCGAACTGACCCACCCCGAGGGCGGCTTCTACAGCACGCTCGACGCCCAGAGCGCAGTGCCCGAGGGCCGCGAACACGCCGCCAAGGACGACGAGCAGGAGGAGGGCGCGTTCTACGTCTGGACCCCCGCGGAGGTCCGAGACGCGCTGGACGCGGAGACGGCTGACCTCGTCTGTGACCGCTACGGGATCACCGACGCGGGCAACTTCGAGGGCGGCACGACCGTCCTGACCGCCGACGCGAGCGTCGGGGAACTGGCCGAGACGCACGGCCTGGAGCCCGACGCCGTCGAGGAGCGCCTCGACGCCGCCGACGAGGAACTGTTCGACGCCCGCGCCGACCGGCCGCGCCCGCGCCGCGACGAGAAGGTGCTCGCGGGCTGGAACGGCCTGATGATCGGCGCGCTCGCCGAGGCCGGTCTCGTGCTCGACGAGGCGTACGCGACGCGGGCCGCGGACGCGCTCTCGTTCGTCCGGGAACACCTCTGGGACGAGGACGCGGGGCGGCTGGCCCGACGGTACAAATCGGGCGACGTGAAGGGCGACGGCTACCTGGAGGACTACGCCTTCCTCGCCCGCGGCGCGTTCGTGCTGTACGAGGCGACCGGGGACCCCGACCATCTCGGGTTCGCGCTGGACCTGACCCGGGTGATCCGCGAGGAGTTCTGGGACCCCGAGGCCGGGACGCTTTACTTCACGCCCGAGAGCGGCGAGGGGCTGGTGACCCGCCCCCAGGAGCTGCGGGACCAGTCGACGCCGTCGAGCGTCGGCGTCGCCGTCGACGCGCTGCTGGCGCTGGACCACTTCGTCCCGGAGGAGTCGTTCGCGGACATCGCGGAGGCGGTCGTCGGCACCCACGGCGACGAGGTCCGGGCCAGCCCCGTCGAGTACGTCTCGCTGGCGATGGCGGCCGACCGGCTGGAGGCGGGCGGCCTCGAACTCACCGTCGTCGCCGACGAAACGCCCGCGGCGTGGCGCGACCGGATCGGCGGGGAGTTCGTGCCGAACCGCGTGCTCTCGCGGCGGCCGCCGACCGACGACGGGCTGGCGGCGTGGCTGGACGACCTGGGGCTGGCGGAAGCCCCGCCGATCTGGGCCAACCGGGCGCGCGACGGGGACGAGCCGACGCTGTACGTCTGTCGTGCGTTCACGTGCTCGCCGCCCCAGACCGACGTGGACGCGGCGCTGGAGTGGGCGGAACGGCTCGACCCGTCGAGCGAAACGGAGTGACGCCGCGGAGAAACGGCGACGGCCGTCTCAGGCCGTCGCTTCGAGGTCCTCTAGCTGTTCGGCGATGAGCACGGCGGCGGGGCGGTCGGCCTCCTCGACGAAGCGGGCGACCTCCTCGCCGTCGCGCTCGACGATGATGGTCGGGATGAGTTCGATGCCGTACTCCTCGACCTTCGGACCGACCTTCTCCCCGTCCTCGCGCTCGACGGGGTAGTGTTCGATCCGGTCCTCGGGGACGCCCGCGGCGGAGAGCGCGGCGGCGAAGTCCGGGAGGACGGCGCGGCAGTCCTTGCACCAGTCGCCGCCCCACACCTTGTACGTCAGGTCGTCGTGGGCGGCCAGTACGTCGACGGTGTCCTCGTAGGCGGTCCCGTCCCAGGTCGGGGTGGGCTCCATCGTGTCGAGAGTCATGCGCGGTCGTACGGGGTCGAGGGGCTTAACGCCCCCGCTCCCCGCAGAATCGGGCGACACCCCCAGCCGGGCGGCGGCCGCGCCGGCGGCACGTCCTGCCGGTGTCCGGGAACGGTTTACGTCCCAGATGCCTAGGACGGGGCAATGAAAGGGAGCATTCTGGACACGATCGGCTCGCCCCTCGTGCAGGTGGCGTCGCCCGAGGGGGCGACCGTCGCCGCGAAGGTCGAGTCGTTCAACCCGGGCGGGTCGGCCAAGGACCGGCCGGCGCTGGCGATGATCCGGGCCGCGGAGCGCGAGGGGGCGATAGCGCCGGGCGACCGGCTGGTCGAGCCGACGAGCGGGAACACCGGGATCGGGCTGGCGCTCGTCGCCGCCGCGCGGGGGTACGACCTGACCATCGTGATGCCGGCCTCGAAGTCCGAGGAGCGCCGGCGGCTGATGAAGGCCTACGGGGCGGACCTGGAACTCGTCGACGGCGAGATGGAGCGGGCCCGCGAGCGGGCCGACGAGCTAGTCGCCGAGACCGGCGCGGTCCAGCTCGGCCAGTTCGAGAACCCCGCGAACCCGGAGGCCCACTACCGGACGACCGGCGAGGAGATAGTCGAGCAGGTCGGCGACCGCGAGGTGGACGCGCTGGTCGCCGGCGTCGGCACGGGCGGCACGCTGTCGGGCACCGCCCGCAGGCTCCGCGAGGAGTTCCCCGGAATGGACGTCGTCGCCGTCGAGCCCGCGCGCAACGCCGTCCTCTCGACCGGGGAGTCGGGCGACGACGACTTCCAGGGGATGGGGCCGGGCTTCGTCAGCGAAAACCTCGACACGAGCCTGATCGACGACGTGGAGACCGTCCGCGTCGAGGACGCCGAGGCCGAGTGTCGCCGCCTCGCCCGCGAGGAGGGCATCCTCGTGGGCCAGTCCAGCGGCGCGACCAGCCTCGCCGCGAAGCGCGTCGCCGAGCGGCTCGCCGCCCCCGAACTCGACTGCCCGCCCGCGCCGGCCGGGGCGGGGGGCGTCGAGCCGGACGGCGGGGACGCGGCCGGCTACGACGACTGCCCGCTGGTCGTCACCGTCTTCTGGGACAGCGGGGAGCGCTACCTCTCGACGGGGATGTTCGACTGACGGCGGCCGCTGGCGGTTCCAGCGCCCCGCGCCGACGCGGACACATTTAGCCCCTCACGTGGTAGGGCGGCCATGCGAACCGAACGGATCCGGCGGGAGGTAGACGAGGCGCTCCGGGCCGGCTGGACCATCGAGGACGAGTCGTCGGAGCGGGTCGTCCTCGTCAAGCGGAGCTACGGAAGCCTCGGGGTCCACGCCGTCATCGCCGTGCTGACCGCGTGGTGGTCGTTCGGCGTCGTCAACGCCGTGTACGCCGGCTACATGTACCTCAACGACTCCAGCCGGCGAGTGCTGTGGGAGTCCGACCGGTCCTGTCCGAACTGCGGCACCCGCGCCGCCGCGGACGCCGAGTACTGCAGCAACTGCGGCGAGGACCTCCCGACCGACGCCGACAGCCCCCGCAACTGCCCGGACTGCGGCGTCGTCCTCGGGGCGGACGCGCGGTACTGCCGCAACTGCGGCACGGAGGTCGCCGCCTGAGGCCGGGGAGCCGGCCGGAGTCGCCGCCGGCGGGCGGGGCGGAAGCGCGCCTGTTTTATTTACCGCGCGGTTAGGGCGATACATGGACTGTCGGCACTGCGGGTCCCCGCTGGAGCGACCGGGCGACTACTGCCTGGTCTGTCGGACCCCCAACGCCGACGCCGTCGTGCTGGACATCGCCCGGGACCGCGCGACGGTGACGATGCTGGACGACGAGGACGTGGTCGCCTCGACGACGGTCACCACCACCCCGGAGGACGGCGAGGAGACGGGCGTCGTCGAACTGCGGAACTTCGCCGGCCGGATCGCCGACGAGGTGCGGCGCAAGCGGCCCGACGAGGTGTTCGCGGCCGGCCACCGGGAGGTGCTGCGCGCGACCCGGGAGCAACTCCACCACGAGTTCTACCGCGTCGACGGCGACGACCCCGTGGAGGCGGTCCGCACCCGCCGGGGCGAGACGGCGCTGGAGGTCGTCGACGCCGCGCCGGCCGAGAAGATCGGCGGCACCCACTCGACGCTCATCGGCGGCCGCGGGGGGCGGAAGGCCGTCCAGACGGTCGCCGGGCACCCCCACGTCAAGAAAATCGTCCCCGGCCCCATCGACGCGGGCGGCACCGGATCGCAGTCGGGCGTGCGGGCGAAGGCGACCCGCGCGGACGGCAACGGCAACGTTCGCCTGCTGATCCGCAACGGATCCAGCGTGCAGGAGAACCGCGTCGTGACGACGGCCGGCGACCGCGACACCGGCGAGCGCGTCCGCGAGGACCTGAACGACGCGCTCGGCGACGCCGACCTGCAGTGACCGCGCCGCGGGTCGTGGCCCCGCCGACTTGACGGCGACACGAGGCGAACCCCCGACGCTTTTCACCGGTAATGAGATATAATTAGGCGATGGTCACCCGCTACGACGCCGTGCTGGCCGCCATCCCGGCCGTCGCCGTGACCGGCGTGGTGCTTCACGCCGGCGTTCGAGCGCTCGATTCGACGGTCGGACTGACGGGGTCGCCCGCGCAGTACCCGCTGTGGATCGGCGGGTTCCTCGCCGCGCTCGCGCTCATCGCCCACGAGATGGTAACGTTCCCGGTCGAGGAGTGAGAGCACCCGCTACGACCGCCGGGCGGGGGCGCGCGAGCGTCGCGCGAGCCTGACTCGTAGGGTTTATCTGCCCGCTCGGGCTACGTGTCGTTACTATGGCCGAAGACGGACCACGAAACACCGGCAGTGCCGGGCGGTTCGGGGCGCGCTACGGTCGCGTCTCCCGACGCCGCGTCTCCGAGATCGAGGCGGACATGAACGACGACCACGCCTGCCCCGACTGCGGCGCGGAGGCCGTCGACCGGCAGGGAACCGGGATCTGGCAGTGCGGCAAGTGCGGCTACAAGTTCGCCGGCGGTACCTACCGCCCGCAGACGCCGGGCGGCCGCACCGTCACCCGGTCGATCCGCGCGGCGCTGGGCGAAGAGGACGAATGAGCTACAAGTGTTCCCGCTGTAAGCGCGACGTCGAACTCGACGAGTACGGCGGGGTCCGGTGTCCGTACTGCGGGCACCGGGTGCTGCTGAAGGAGCGGAGCCGCGACGTCAAGGAAGTCGACGTCCGCTGAGCGTGCCCGCGTTCGTCCACGACGCGACGTTCACGTTCGACTACGATTCTGCGGCACGCGCACGAACCGTCGAGCGCAGCGTCCGTCAGGAGGTGGGGGAGATAGACGGCGACCGGTCGGCCGCCGCGGTGTCGCGGGACGGGGCGACCGTGACCGTCACCGTCGAGGCGGCCGACCCGGTCGCGCTCAGGGCGGGGATAAACACCTGGCTCTCGCTGGTCGACGTGGCCGAGCGCGTCGCCGCGGGTCAGGCGTCGTCGTCCCGGGCCGCGTCGAGGTAGCGCTCCAGCGTCTCCGAACCGCGATAGCGAACGACGCCGTCGGACTCGTCGTAGTCGACGACCCCCGCGTCCGCCAACTGCGGGAGATGTGAGTGGTGTAACGCGGTCGCGACCCGCTCCTCGTGGCCGCGTGGCGGCGCGAGCCCGGCCGACTCCCAGTCGACGACCGCCTCGACGAGCGCGTCGAACCGGACGGGGCCGTCGGCGTCAGCGAGGCGGTAGAGGGCGGCCCTGCGGCGTCGGTCCGCCAGGAGTTCGAAGATAGTGGTGGCCGTGAGGGGATCCGACCCATCGCCCCGCAGGAACGACCCGCGTGGACCGTCGCCGGCCGGACCTCCCGAGAGAAAGTCACCAGACATGTACGCTCCCTTTGACAAATATCCGATTTAAGACTGCCGGTCGGATCGGACCGGCGTCGCCGACCGACCGTAAAGCGGGGGTTTTTCAATGCGGGGCACGACCCAACGCGTATGCAGGGTAATCTACCGCCGGAAGCCCAGGAGAAACTCGAGGAGCTACAGGACCTGCAGGAGACGGCCCAGCAGGTCGCCGTTCAGAAAAACGAGGCCGAGAGCCAGCTGACGGAGGCACAGAACGCGCTCAACGAGCTCGACGACATCGACGCGGACACGCAGATGTACCGCGAGGTCGGCGAACTGCTCGTCGCCACCGACTACGACGAGGCCCAGGAAGACTTAGACGAGAAGGTCGACAGCCTGGAGATCCGCGTCGAGACCCTCGAAAAGCAGGAGGAGCGCGTCCAGGAGCAGTTCGAGGAGCTGCAGGGCGAGCTCCAGCAGATGCTCGGCGGCGCGGGCGGCGGCGGTCCGATGGGCGGCCCCGGCGGCGCGTAGATGCCGACCGACGACGAGGTCGTTCGGACCGCAGCCGACGCGGCCGAAGAGGTCGTTTTTTCGCGGCTCGACAACGGCGAGGTCGACGACCTGGACGTGACGGTGACGTTCGAGGACGGCGTCCTCGAAGTGGACGTGTACGTCCACGCGCCGGACGCCGAGGCCGACGAGAAACGCGTCGCCGACGACGCGGCGCTGGCCGCCCGCGGCGCGGTCGACGACCTGTTCGACGAGTAGCTCAGGAAAGGAGGAAGACGATGGCGCTGACGACCATCGCGGTGAGCGTCGTGGCGGCCGCGAGGCCGCCGCCCATCGACACCATCGCGTTCGCGGTGCTGGCGAGCGTCTCCGTGCGGTCGTTGCCGAACACGGTGACGGCTGCCCGTTCGCTCGCCACGCCCGCCTCGACCGGTTCGACGTCCGCGACCGCTTCCTCCACCAGGTCGTTTATCACGGCGAGCAGCGCGTCCCCGTCTATCGCCTCGCCGACCTGGTTGGTCGCCTCGACCTGATTGACGACGTGGGTGTCGGTCGTCAGCACCTCGACCCGGTCGACGCCCTCGACCCCGTCGACGAGGCGGTCACGGAGGCCGGGTTCCATGTTGTTCCCGTCGACCAGCACGTACGCCGTCCGCTGGTCGTCGACCTCGAAGACGGCGACCCGGACGCCCAGCGGACCGACCCCGTCGGTCGGCTCCCACTCCGTCGGGTCCCAGGCGACGCCGACCCGGAGGGGGTGGCGCTCGGCGTCCGCGAGCGCGTCGCCCGCCCGCCCGGCCGCGGTCTGGGTGTCGAACGCGCGCTCGCTCCCCGGCGTGACGTGGCCCAGGTCCTCGCCCTGGAGGCCGTTGTTGCTGTTGTGCGCGTCGGCGAGCAACACGTCGTCGATGCCGCCGGAGCGAGCCTCCGCGGCGGCGGCGAGGCCGACCGCGTAGGCGACGTCGTCGGCGTACCCCGGGGCGTAGGTCACCGCCGAGAGCATGTCGTCGCCGACCGCCTGGGCCAGCACCGAGGCGTCGCCCTCCGAGACCCGCACGCTGCGGGTCGCGCGGTCGGTGTACTCCAGCCCCGCGGCCGCGCGCTCCGCGGCGTCCAGCACGGTGTCGACCTCCCGCTCGGTGACGAGGTTGAAGTCGTGGCCGGCGGTGGCGTGGGGCGGGAACGCGAGGCCGTCGGCCTCCTCGGCGACGCGGACGGGGAGGTTGCCGCCGCCGATCTCCCCCATCGGCCCGGGGTGGATCATCGGCAGGACGAAGCGGGCCTTCTCCTCGCCGTCCGGCCGGCGGAGCGAGCAGACCGTCACCGGGACGACGGCCTCCTCGCCGATCTCCTCGAAGAAGTCCTCCAGTTCGCGGGTGCCATCCGCGATGTGGCCGATGAACCCGCCGAGGAAGTCGAGCACGCTCACGCCGAGGCTCCGCTGCCACGGCCGGTCGATGATGCGGACGAACGCGTACACCGCGGTGCCGTACACGACACAGACCGCGGCCAACACGCCGAAGTCGGCGGGCACCACGACGTTCAGCGCCGCCGGGGCCTGCTCCTGCCGCGAGAGGAAGGCGTCGATCACCGCGCCCTCGACGACGATGTAGCGCATCGTCCCGCTGTAGACGAAAAGCAGCACGGCCGCCGCCACCGTCTGCACGCTCGCGGGTACGGCCGCGACGAGGACGCCGTGGCGGGACACCGCCATCACGACGAGCAGGCGGAACGCGAAGATGCCGGCCAGCGCCGCGAGGAAGGCGTCGAACACGAAGTTCTGCCCGAGCGGCGTCAGCGCCGCGAGGAGGCCCGCGCCGACGAGAGTGACCACGACGAACACCTCGCAGACGAGGGCCAGCAGCGACGACCGGTTCGGCGTGAGCTGCCCGCCCAGCCGGCGGTCGATGCTGCTGGTCAGCAGCCCCGCAGCGAGGGTCGGGATACCGATGTAGAACAGGCCCTGCCAGGCGTCCTCCAGTACGTAGGTGGTGTCGAAGACGCCCAGCCCCGTGACCGCCGCGACCAGCAGCGCGAACGCCGCCGACGTCGGCCACCGCGGCGCTCGGAAGACGAAGCGCGAGAGGCTTGCCAGGTCGCCCTGGGTCGCTGTCATTGAGTCCGGGTTCGCAGCCCGGTAAGGTAAAGTTAGGCCTCGCAGATCCGCCGGAAGTTCTCGAGCAGCTCCTCGCCCTCCTCGGTGTGGGCGACCTCGGGGTGCCACTGGACGCCGTAGAGGTCCCGGTCCGTGTCGCTCATCGCCTCGACGTCACAGACGTCGCTCCGGCCGGTGAGATCGAACCCGTCGGGGAGTTCGGTGACCTCGTCGGCGTGGCTCGCCCACACCCGCGTCTCCGGGGCCAGCGACCCCGTGAGCGGGTCGTCCTCGTCGAGCACCTCGACGGTGACGTCGGCGTAGCCGCCGTACTCGCCGCTCCCGACGCTGCCGCCCAGCTCCTCGGCAATGAACTGCATGCCGAGACAGATGCCGAGCACGGGCACGTCGAGTTCCAGGTACTCCGCGCAGCGCCCGACGTCGTCCATGTCGGGACCGCCCGAGAGGACGACGCCGTCGGCGTCGACCTCGTCGGCGGGCGTGTCGTTGTCGACCATGTCGGTGTCGACCCCCATGTCCCGCAGCGCGCGCTGTTCGAGGTGCGTGAACTGTCCGTGGTTGTCAACCACGACGATCCGCGTCATTACGTCCCGATAGCCGCCCGGACGGTAAAAGCGGTCCGGAGTGTGCCGGCTCCGCACGGCGGCGAGAGCGCCTTCGACGGTCGGCCGCCCGCTCTCGGTACAACTATGGCACGCGAGCACGAGGGCCGAGGTATGACGAACCCCCTCGACGGCTTCGACCACCCCGCGTGGCGGACCGCGCTCGGCACCGGCGTCGGCTACGGCGTCATCCTCGTCGGCATGACGCTGCTGCTGTTCGGCCTGCCGTACCTCCTGTTTACCGCGCTGGGCTGAACGGCCGAGTCAGACGGTCGCGGCGGACGTCTGGAGCGTTTCGAGGCGGGCTATCGTGTCGTCGACGACCGCCGGGTCGTCGGACCAGAAGCCGTAGAACTCGTTCGGGCCCCGCTCCTGTGCCAGCAGGAGGCTCTTGTCGGCGTCGTCCCCGTCGCCGTCGTACGCCACCCACCAGTGGTCGACTATCTCGTCGGCGTCGCTGGCGTGCACCCGGAGCCCCAGGTCCTTCGCCGACGCGACGGTGTCGCCGTCGCCCGCGCCGTACACGTGGACGTCGAGCCCCTTCCGGCCGAGGTTCCGGTAGACGTTCCGCTGGAAGTCGATCTTCGAGAGGTCCTGAAAGCCGGCGTGGAGTTCCCCCTCGCCGACGTTCCACCCTCGGAATTCCACGATCCGCGAGGCGTGGATCATCCGCCGCTTGTCGTAGGACTCGAAGCGCGTCTCGGTCATCGACTCGACGACCGACGGCGGCGCCGTCCGGACGTTCGGGGTCTCGCCGCCCTGCCACCCCTCGACGTACTGCCGGAGGTCGCGCAGGGGGTCGGCGGCCAGGAACCGGCCGTCGGATTCGAGAACGACGACGTCCCGCGGCAGGCCGCTCTCGGTCCGGTCTATCGTCAGGTCCACCTCCTGGGAGGAGAAGTAGCTCGCGACCTCGTTCAGGTCGGCCCGCTCCCCGGTGAAGTTACAGATCCGTAGCGTCTTGTCGCTGGTCCCGGTGTCGTGAACGATCTCCGACAGCGTCATCTCATCTTACCAAGGGTTTATACGGCAAAACAGTACCGCCCCAAGCCGCGATTGCCGGCTCCCGCCCGCCACGCGAGCGACGGGGGATCCGGCGGACCGAAAATCGGACAGTCCCGGCGTCAGGCGAACGTCTTCGAGACGTCCTCCTCCTCGGACTCCGCCTGGATCTTCTCGTAGGCGTCCTCGAAGTCGGACTGGCGGATCTCGGTACGGTCGTCGCGGATGGCGAACATGCCGGCCTCCGTGCAGATCGCCTTCACGTCCGCGCCGCTTGCATCCTCGGCCATCTCGGCGAGCGCGGCGAAGTCGACGTCGTCGGCCGTGTTCATGTCGCGGGTGTGGATCTCGAAGATGATCTCGCGGCCCTCGTGGTCCGGCTTGGGCACCTCGATGAGGCGGTCGAAGCGGCCGGGGCGGAGGATCGCGCGGTCGAGCATGTCGAAGCGGTTGGTGGCGGCGATGATGCGGATCTCGCCGCGATCCTCGAAGCCGTCCATCTCCGAGAGCAACTGCATCATCGTGCGCTGGACCTCGGCGTCGCCGGAGGTCTTCGACTCCGTGCGCTTTGCCGCGATGGCGTCTATCTCGTCGATGAAGATGACGGCGGGTTCGTGGTCGCGGGCGACCTGGAACAGGTCACGGACCAGCTTCGCGCCCTCGCCGATGAACTTGTGGACGAGTTCGGAGCCGGCCATCTTGATGAACGTCGCGTCGGTCTCGTTGGCGACGGCCTTCGCGAGCATCGTCTTCCCCGTCCCGGGCGGGCCGTACAGCAGGACGCCGCTGGGCGGCTCGATGCCGACCTCGTCGAATGCACCGGGCTTGTTTAGCGGCATCTCGACGGTCTCGCGGACCTCCTGCATCTGTTCCTCGAGGCCGCCGATGTCGGCGTACGTGACGTCGGGGCTCTCGCTGACCTCCATCACACGGGCGCGGACGTCGGTCTCGTCGTCGAGCGTCTTGACGACCGAAAGCGAGTTGTTGACCGCGACCCGGCTGTCGGGCTCGATGTCGGTCCGCATCTCGTCGGTGACCTCGGTGAGGGCCTCCTGGTTGTTCCCGTGCTGTTTGATGATGACGCCCTCGTCGGTGACCTCCTGCACCGTCGCGACGAACAGCGGGGACTGCTTCAGCTTCTTGTTCTCGTGGGTGAGCCGCTCTAGCTTCTGCTGGTACTTGTTGTTCTCGGCGTTCGCGTCGAGGAGCTTGTCGCGCATCTCCTCGTTTTGGGTCTCGAGAACCTCCAGGCGCTCGCGTAACGCCTCGATCTTCTCCTGTTGGGACGTGTCCTCCTCGTCGTAGGGGAGGTCGACGTCTTCCACGGTGTCGGTCATCACCCCGGGATAAGGGGTTGTCTCATAAAAGCCTGCGGGTGGGGGCGATCCGAGGGCTTAAACCGCCGGAGACGACGGCTCTGCGGGCGGCGAGGTGAGGACGTCGGCGCGCTCGTCTAATTCATAATAGTAATATTTTGAAAGAGGAAATATTATTACCCTGTATTCACTATGGCGTTGTACGATGAGCGCATCAGAGCCAGCACGAGCCGAGGAGGCCGACGCCGCGGCGTCGTGGGACGACGTCCGCGACCTGCCGCCCAGCGCCAAACTCGTCGCCAAAGTCCTGGAGTACAACGACACCCTCACCCAGAGCCAACTCGCCGAGGAGACGCTGCTGCCGCCGCGGACCGTCCGGTACGCGCTGAACCGCCTCGAAGAGGTCGACGTGGTCGCGTCCCGCTTTTCCTTCTCCGACGCGCGAAAGCGCCTGTACACGCTCGACATCGAATAACCGTCCGTCCCCCGCTCACGCCGCGTCGGTCCGGTCGAGAAACGACGCGAGCGTCTCGTTGAAGCGCTCCGGCCGCTCCCGCGGCGGCCAGTGGCCGCAGTCCTCCAGCGTCGCGAGTTCGCCGTCGGGCACCCGGTCGGCGGCGCGCTCGGACCACGAGACGGGGACCAGCGGGTCGTCGCGGCCGTGGACGAACAGCGTCGGCGGCTTCAGCCCCGGGAGCGCCGACTCGAAGCTCGTGCGGACGCCGCCCGGCGAGAACTCGTGGCGGAGATAGGCGAGGAACTCGTCGCCGGCGTCCGACCGTCGAAGGCGCTCACGCACGTCCGCGACGAACTCGTCGTCGACCGCGTCGGCGTCGTACACGATGTTTCTGAGCGCCGTCCGTGCGCCGGCCGCGCTGCTGCCGAACGCCAGCCGTCCGAAGGCGTTGGCGAAGGGCGTATTGGCGAGGAGGTACGATCCGACCCCGCCCGGGATGGCGTCGGCGAGGCCGTAGCTGTCGACGAGCACGAGCCGGTCGACGCGGGCCGGGTCGTCGACGGCGACGGAGAGCGCCGCCGCGCCGCCCATCGAGATGCCGACGAGCGTCGCCGCGTCGAGGCCGACCGCGTCGAGGAACCCCGCCAGCGTCTCGGCGTACAGCTCGGTCGACGGCGTCGTGCCCGAGGGGTCGCTCTCGCCGTAGCCCGGCCAGTCGAGCGCGTACACCCGGTAGCGCTCCGCGAAATACGGCACCGCGTGCTTCCACGACACCGCGGCGTCGTCGACGCCGCCGCCGTGGAGGAAGACGAGCGGCGGCCCCTCGTCGCCCGCCCGGAGGAAGCGGATCCGCCGGCCGTCGACGGTGGCGTACAGCGAGTCGGCGGCGGGGACCGCCTCGCTTCGGATCATCGGCCGAACTCCCCCTCGGTGACGCGGACGGCGACCGTCTCCTCGACGTCCCGGAGGTCGTACTCGGGCACCTCGCCGTCGGTCCGCCGGACGAACAGCGGCTCGACGAGGCGGCCGCCGTCGACGCCGTACAGCCGGAGGAACTCGTCGGTCTCCTCGGGGGTCACCTCGTCGTTGCGCACCGCCTCCGCCAGGTCGCGGGAGAGCCACTCCGTCTCGCTGACGCTCGGGTCCCGGACGAGGGCGGCGTCGGCGTAGCGGACCAGATACCAGTTCAGGTCGTTCAGCAGCGACACGGCCGCCCCGACGGAGACGGTCGAGAGCGCGAGCGTGTTCTCGTACGGCTGCGTCAGGTCGTACGTCGAGAGCGCCTCGCGGGCCGTCTCCCGGGAGAGGAGTTCGAAGCGCAGGTCGACGTCGTCGGCGCCGACGAGACAGACGCGGGTCACTACCCCCAGTTCCGCCGCCGCCGGTAATGTGAATTTCGACTCGCCACCCCCGTCGGTTATCCCGATCACCGTCGTCGGGTCCGGTATGGTAGACGTGATGGGACACTTCGGGATGGCGCTGCTGTGGGCGGCCCCGGCCTGGATACTTTGGGACGGTCGCGTCAGCCTGGCGTTCGTCGGCTTCGCGCTCGTGACGGCGATGCTCCCCGACGTCGACCTCGTGTTGCGGTCGTTCACCCCGGTGACCCACCACGGCATCACGCACACGCTGGTGTTCGTGGTGACCGCGTCAGTCCTCACGGGCATCGCGGTGGAGTACGGCCTGCGGGACCGCCTCGACCGGTCGCTGCTCGGGCCGCGCGGGTACGAGGCGGCCCGCGGCGGCCTGTTTCTGTTCGCCACGGCCGGCCTGCTGGTCGGCGGGGTGAGCCACCTCTTCGCCGACACGCTGTCCACGCCCGACATCGCCGCCCCGCTGAACCCGTTCTGGCCGTTCTTCGACAGGCCGTACTCGATCGACCTGATCTGGTACAACTCGCCGTGGTGGAACGTCGGCCTCCTGTCGGTGGCGGTGGCGGTCCACCTCGTGCTGGCCTACCGGGACCTCCGGATCGACCACCCGTACACGATCGGGAGGCGAACGTGACCGCGTGAGCGGGCAGGTGTCAGTGCTCGACCCGCTCCGCCCGTTCTGCCGCCCGCTCGGCCCGCTCGAACAGGTCGTCGGGCTCCGCCCGGCGCAGCGGGTCGATCCGCGCGTTCGTCTCGGCCTGGTCCGGGGCGAAGCGGTTGCAGCCCGCGGGGATGGTCGAATCGCGGAACGTGCCGATCTCGCGGGCGCGCTCGACGATGTCCTGCTTGTCGAGCGTCAGCAGCGGCCGGTGGACGGGGAGGTCGGCCGCGCGGCTGGTGACGCCGAAGTTCCGCGCGGTCTGGCTCGACTTCTGGCCGATCGCCTCGCCCGTGACGAGCCCGTGTGCCCCCTCCATCTCGGCGATCCGCTCGCCGACGCGGTAGAGGAACCGGCGGAAGGCGAGCATCCGGCCCTGTTCCATCGTCCCGGCGAGCAGGGAAACGGTGTCGCCGCCGTCCACCCGGTAGGGCCGCAGGTCGAAGTTCGGCGCGAGGTCGGCGAGCGTGCGGACCGTCTCCATCGCGCGGGCCTCGTGGTCGGGGCCGCCGTAGTCGCCCAGGTCGACGTACACCGGGACCACCGGCGCGCCGCGTTTCATCGCCTCGTAGGCGGCCACCGGCGAGTCGATGCCGCCGCTCACCAGCGCCACGAGCGGTGCCTGGCTCCCGAGCGGCAGGCCGCCGGGGCCGGGGCGCTTTTCGAGGAAGACGAAGGCGTCGCCGTCCTCGCGACACTCCACGAAGAACGTCAGGTCGGGGTCGTCGAGGTCAACCTCGGGGTCGAACTCGTCGGCGACGGCCTCCCACACCGCGCGGCCGCCGAATTCCTCGACGTCCTCGCTCGTGAACGGCAGCGAGTCGCCGGCCCGGCGGGCGGCGACCGCGAACGTCCCGCCGTCGTACCGCTCGCGGGCCGTCCGGGCGAGCGCATCCGTGATGGCGTCGCGCTCGGCCGGAACGACGAGCGCGGGGCTCGCGGAGACGACGCCGAACGCGTCCGTCGCGGCGTCGGCCGCCGCCTCGACGGTCTCCGGGGTGGCGTGGACCAGCGGCCGCGTCCAGCGGTGCTCCACGTCGGCGTCGACGCCGCGGTCGGCCAGGAGCGCCTCGATGTTCGCCACGAGGCGTCGCTCCATGTCGCGCTGGACGCTCCCGCTCTTCTGGTTGACGTCGCCGTGGCGCACGACCACGGTGTCCGCTCCCGGCGGCTTCATGACCGCGGGTTGACGGTGGGGGGATAAACAGGCTTCGGGCGCGGGCCGACAGTCGAGGTCAGTCCGCCTTCCGGAGTTCGACGGTGAAGACCGCCCCGGTCGGCTCGTTGTCGGCGACGCGAACGCTCCCGCCGTACTCGGTGAGCAGCGACTCGACGAGGTGGAGCCCGATGCCGCTGCCGTGGCTCTCGGGGCCCCTCTCGCACTTGCCGAAGATCGCGTCCTTCCGCGCGTCGGGGATTCCGGGGCCGTCGTCGGCGACGTGGACGGCCACGCTCCCCGCCCGGTCCTCGAACGATATCTCGACGGTCGGCTCGTCGCGGTCGTTGTGCAACACGGCGTTGTTCAGGACGTTCCTGAACACCGACGACAGCATCTCGTCGGCCATCACGTCGACCGCGGGGATCTCGCCGGTGATCACGAACTCCGCCTCGGGGTACATCTCGCGGCGGCGCTCCAGTTCGTGGCGCAGCGTCGCACGGAGGTCCTGCGGCCCGACGCGGACCCCCTCGTCGTCGGTGATCGACTCTCCGTACTCCCGGGCGACCTCGGTGAGTTCGACGACGTGTTCGCCGGTCCGGACGATCTTCGACAGGGGCTCTTCGCCGGCCTCGTCGACGTGGTCCCCGAGGACGTCCGCCCACCCGAGGATGATGTTCATGTCGTTCCGGATGTCGTGGCGGACGACCTGGTTCAGCGCTTCGAGTTCGCGCTCGCGTCGCTTCTGGTCGGTGATGTCCGTCGAGATGCCGATGATCTCGGCGAGTTCCCCGCCGTCGCGGATCGGGACGTGCTGCGTCTGGACCCAGCGGATCGCCCCGTCGGCGTCGAGGATGCGGGCGACGTACGACGACCTGGAGACGTCCTCCGGCGGCTGTCGGATGGCCGCCCTGACCCGGTCGCGGTCGGCGGGGTGGATGGTCTCGATCAGGCGGTCGACGTCGGTCTCGATCTCCGCTGCCGGGATCCCCCAGATGTCCTCGAACCCGGCGCTGATGTAGTCGAACTCCCCCGGTTCGGAGACGGTCCAGACCGCGACGTCACCGAGGTGGTCCACCAGGGACCGAAAATCGCTTCGCGTACCGAGGGCCGAGTTCTTCATGCCCGGTAAACTGTCGGAGAGACAATAACTGCTTTGGCGGCTCTTGCGGGTAGCCGCTCGGCCGATCCGTCGCGTTCGGACACACCGGCCCGAGGGAGGAGTCGCCGTTCAGAACGTCGACAGTTCGCCCTCGATGACGCGCTCGGTCACGTCCGTGACGGCGGCCAGTTCCTCGTCGACGATGGCGGCCACGTCGTCCTCGATGTCGGCGACCGTGACGCCGTCCTCCGGCACGACGTCCACGTCGGCGACGTGTGGCTGGTCGATGGGGCGGCCGATCTGGCTGAGCAGGCGCACTCGCAGGTCGCGGATGCCGTCGACCTCGGCGACGACGCTCTCGGCGATCCGGGTCGACAGCAGGTTGTAGATCTTCCCGATGTGGTTGACGGGGTTCTTGCCGCTGGTCGCCTCCATGCTCATCGAGCGGTTCGGCGTGATGAGGCCGTTGGCGCGGTTGCCCCGCCCCACGGAGCCGTCGTCGCCCTGCTCGGCGCTGGTGCCGGTCGTCGTGAGGTAGATGGAGCCGTCCTCGTAGTCGTCGGCGGTGTTGACGTGGACCGAGACGTCGCGGTCGGTGTAGTCGGCCGCGAGCGCCTCGACGTGGTCGCGGATCCCCTCGACCGCCGCGTCGTACTCCTCCAGGTCCGCGACGTGGCTGTCGACGATGGCCGCGGCGACGGTGACGTCGATGTGGTCGCCCTGGCGCTTGCCCATGATCTTCACGTCCGGGCCGACCGCGGGGTTGGCCTCGGCGTAGTCGCCGGTGAGGCTCCGCTCGGCGTTGAGGACGATCCGCTCGGTCTCGGTCAGGGGCGCGTGGCCGACGCCGAAGGAGGTGTCGTTGGCCATCGGCACGGTCCGCCCCTCCTCGCCGAACACCTCCTGGAGGTCGCCGCTGCCCTCGCCGAGTTTCACGTCGAGGATGATGTCGGTGCCCACGTCGAGTTCGGGGAAGTTCTCGGAGAGGTACTCGCGGGCGGCCCGGAGCGCGATGGTCTCGGCGGGGATGCGCGTGCCCTCGTACTCCTTGGTCGCGCGGCCGACGATGAGGAGGTAGATCGGGTCGATGACCTCGCCGCCGCCGAACTCTGGGGCCGCGGTGCCGGCGACCAGTTGGGTCTCGTCGGTGTTGTAGTGCAACACCTTGCCGACGCGGTCGATGTACTCGCGGGCCAGCGCGCCCGAGACGCTCTCGGCGATGCCGTCGCAGATGGAGTCGGGATGCCCGAGGCCCTTCCGCTCGACGATCTCCACTTCCTGGTCCTCGACTGCCCGCCGGTCGATGGACTCGACCGCGATGTTCCGCTCGCTCATTGCCGGACGTACTTGTTTGGAGGTTCTATAACTTGCGGAAACCCCCGTCGGCGGGAAAATGCCGTTGAGTAATGCGAACGACGGGAGATCAGCCGAGGAGGAGTCCGAGGTAGGACGTCCGGATCCCCTCGTCCGGGTCCAGTCCGAGGCGGTCGAGCAGGTCGAACGCCCCCTCGCGGGCGGCGTCGACGCCCGCCTCGTCGGTCTCGGTCTCGACCTCGACGAACTCGCCGAGCCCATCGACCGCGTCGAGCGTGACGACGTAGTCGCCGACCGCGTAGCGCTCCCGCTCCTTGCGGACGGTCGCCGCCGGGTCGAAACCCAGTCCGTCGAGGACGGCGGCCATCGTCTCGCCGTCAGCGACGCCCGTCTCGAACTCCTCGCGAGTCTTCGACGCGTCGTCGACGAGCGGCCCCTTGTACGTGACCCGCGCCTCGCAGTCGTCGGCGTCGGCCGGCCGCTCCCGGCGGATCCGCAGCGCCTCGTCGGTCGCCGCGAAGTCCCGGTGGGGCGCGTCGTAGTAGGTGTCTTCCTGCACGACCCTGCCGACGCGTTCGCCCCCGATATCGCCGAGCCGGTCCCGGACGGCGTCGTGGTCGGCCCGGACCTTCACCTCCACCTCGTACATGCACGGGCGGACGCCGACCCGCCGGATAAGCGTGACCGTTTCAGCCGGGAGCGGCCTCCGCGCGGGAAAACGTGGTCCTTAAATGGCGACCGACAGTGGTAGAAGGTATGAGCGAGGAACCAGAGGCCGACACGGCCGATGAAGCGGACGCCACCGAGGGCGAGGAAGACGTCGAGCAGGAGGAAGGACTCCAGCAGGGTGACTTCGTCCGCCTCGACTACACCGCACGCACCGCCGACGGCGGCCAGCTCGTCGACACGACCGACCCCGAGGTCGCCGAGGAGGAGGGCGTCGACGACCAGCAGACCACGTTCGAGCCCCGCGTCGTCGTGCTCGGCGAGGGTCACATCTTCGAGGACGTCGAGGAGGACATCTACGGCGAGGACGTCGGCGCGTCCGGCTCCGTGACCGTCCCCGCCGAGGACGCGTTCGGCGAGCACGACGAGGAGGAGGTCCGCACCGTCAGCGCCGACAAGATCCCCGAGGACGACCGCTACCCCGGCGCGCACGTCGACGTCGACGGCCAGCACGGCCACGTCGAGACGATCATCGGCGGCCGCGCCCGCGTCGACTTCAACCACCCGCTCGCCGGCGAGGACGTCGAGTACGAGTACGAGGTGCTCGAGGAGGTCGAGGACCGCGTCGAGAAGGCCCAGGGCCTGATCGGCATGTACGTCGACGCCGACCTCGAGATGTGGATCGAGACCGACGAGGTCGAGGAGGAGGTCGAGGTCGAATCCGACGAGGACGCCGAACCCGAGTTCGAGACCGAGACCGTCGAGAAGGAGACGCTGTACATCGAGTCCACGCCCCAGCTGGCGATGAACCAGCAGTGGATGATGTCGAAACAGCAGGTCGCACAGGACGTCGTCGACCGGCTCGACATCGACCGCATCATCGTGCAGGAGACCCTCGGCGAGGGCCCCGGCATGATGGGCGGGATGCCCGGCATGATGGGCGGCGGCATGGGCGGCGGCGACATCGAGGACGCGCTCGAGGACGCCGACGTCGACGCCGACGAGATCGTCGAGGAGCTCGAGGACGTCGAGGAGTAATCGCCGACGCGGTCGCGACGTATTTTCGCGGTACCGACGGAACTCATCGAAGAGCGGCGGGTGTCGGCACCGAATCGGCGGTCACCGACCGGCCAGCGGGAGGCCGACCGGGGGGACTCCGCCGCCCTACGCGATGTCGCGGCTGGTGTCTATCGCCACTTCCTCGGTGAGTTCAAGCTTGATCGTCTCGCCCAGCGCCTGGCCGCCCCGGAACTTGGGGACGGCGAGGCGGTTCACCATGTCGGTGCCCTCGACGCGCGTGTCGAGGTCGAACACCACGTCGGCCATGTGCTCGGTCGCGTCGCGGTTTCGGGGCACGTCGTGCCCGTCGAGGCAGTGAAGGATGGCGATGGAGCCGGTGTTGACCATCTGTGTCTGGAGTTCGTTGAGAAACGTCCGGAACCGGGGCCGGTCGCGCCGTTCGAGCGGGTCGACCGGGTCGATGATCAGGTTCGCGCCCTCGGGGAGCGCGCGGATGAGGCGGTTGGCCTCGTCGAGGGGCTCGCTCCCCCCGACGTCGCGGACGGTCGGGTTGCCGGTCGACGTGTTCGTCGCGTCGATGGCGTCCTTGACCGCCTGGTCGGACCGGTGGGTGGTGAGGTACAGCGTCCCCCGCGCGGCGGTCAGTTCGTACAGCAACAGTTCCGACTGACTCGCCGGCGACGCGGTGAGCGCGACGATGTTGCCCTCGGGAACCCCACCGTTTAGCTTCCTGTCGAGGACGTCGATGCCCGTCTTCAACCGGCTCCCCATGCTACGACTCAAAATACGGGGCCGACCCCATAACCTTTTGCCTCTCCGAAAAGGGCGAAAAGGACCCCGCCGGGGCCGCGCTCATCCGTCGAGGTCGACGACCCGAACCGCCCGGCGGAACGCGGCGACCGTCGCCCGTGACCGGAGCGGTGCCTCGCCGCCGTCCGGGACCGCGACGGGTCGGTCGACGCCGAGCAGCCCTCCGACGCCGTCGGGCACGTCGTCCGTCCGGACCACGACCGCGCCGGCCGGCGGCGCGTCGAGTTCGCGCGCCATCGCCGCGGTCTTGGCGGCGTCGCGCAGGCTCTCCGGCGTGGGCAGCGAGACGAGCAGCGTCGCGTCGGCCGCCCGGAGCGGCGCGGCGGCGTCCGGTCCCGCGCCCGCCGGACAGTCGAGCAACACGTGACGGTCCGCTCCCCGCAACTCGGAGAGTGCGGCCGGGAGATCGAGGTCGGCTCCGGGCGACGCCGGAAAGATCCGGACGCCCCCCGTCGTCGGGTCCGGGTGAGCGGCGGCGGTGGCGTCCGGCCCCTCGACCGCGTCCGCGAGCGTCGGCTCCGCCGGGACCCCGGCGAGCGCGTGCAGGTTCGGCATGTCCCGGTCCGCGTCGACCGCGAGGACGCGCCGCCCGGCGTCGGCGAGCGCCCTGGCGAGGCCGAGCGCGGTCGTCGTCTTCCCACAGCCGCCCTTCCCGCCGGCGATAGCGATCACGTCCCCCCGTCGCCGCGGCTTCCGGTATCAACGTTCGCCCCGACCTGTCGCCCGGGGAACGGATGGAGGGATTCAAGGGGTCCCGGCGAGCGTCACTAGGCGATGCGGCACGACCATCTCGTCACGGCGAAGCAGTTAACGCGGGCCGACGTCGAGACCGTCCTCGACCGGGCGGCGGAGATCGACGCCGACCCTGGGGCGTTTCGGGACCGACACGCCGGGGCACTGCTGGGCCTCCTCTTTTTCGAGCCGAGCACCCGGACGAAGATGAGCTTCGAGGCGGCGATAAAGCGCCTCGGCGGCGACGTCGTCGACATGGGGTCGGTCGAGTCGTCCAGCGTCAAGAAGGGCGAGAGCCTCGCCGACACCGTGCGGGTCATCGAGGGGTACGCCGACGCCCTCGTGCTCCGCCACCCGCGCCAGGGCGCGGCGAAGATGACCGGCGAGTACGTCGACGTGCCCCTGCTGAACGCGGGCGACGGCGCGGGCCACCACCCGACCCAGACCCTGCTCGACCTGTACACGATCCGCGAGAACGCCGGGCTCGACGACCTCACCATCGGCATCATGGGCGACCTGAAGTACGGCCGGACGGTCCACTCGCTTGCCCACGCGCTGACGAACTTCGACGCCCACCAACATTTCATCAGCCCGGAGAGCCTCCAGCTCCCCCGGAGCGTCCGGTACGACCTCCACGAGGCCGGTGCGACCGTCCGGGAGCACACCGACCTGGAGGCGGTCCTGCCGGACCTCGACGTGCTGTACGTCACCCGGATCCAGCGCGAGCGGTTCCCCGACGAGAACGAGTATCACGCCATCGCCGGCGAGTACCAGGTCGACGCCGACACGCTCGCGGCCGCCAGGGACGACCTCACCGTGATGCACCCGCTCCCGCGTGTCGACGAGATCGCCGCCGACGTCGACGACACCGACCACGCGACGTACTTCGAGCAGGCCCACAACGGCGTGCCGGTCCGCATGGCCCTGCTCGACCTCCTCCTGGGTGATTCCGAATGAGCGAGCACGAACTCCGCGTCAGCAAGATCCGCGACGGCACCGTCATCGACCACATCCCCGGCGGGCAGGCGCTGAACGTCCTCGCCATCCTCGCCATCGACGGCAGCGGCGGCGAGGAGGTCAGCATCGGCATGAACGTCCCCAGCGACCGCCTCGGCCGCAAGGACATCGTGAAGGTCGAGGGCCGCGAACTGAGCCAGGACGAGGTAGATGTCCTCTCGCTCATCGCGCCCGACGCGACGATCAACATCGTCCGCGACTACGACGTCGTCGACAAGCACCGCCTCGAACGCCCCGAGGAGGTCACCGGCGTCCTGACGTGTCCGAACCGCAACTGCATCAGCACGGACGACGAGCCGATCGACTCCCGGTTCGCCGTCCTCCCCGACGGCGTTCGGTGCGAGTACTGCGAGACGATCGTCCGGGATAGCATCCCGGACCTCATCGACGCGGCGTAGCTCGTCCCAGAAATTCTATATACCAGCGCCGCCTACATTAGGGCATGTCAAGGAAAGTCAAGTTCCTGCTCGTCCTGGTCCTGATCGCGGTCGCCGTGAAGCTCTTCGCCGGCGGCGACGCCCCCGAGGAGATCGAGTACGACGAGCCGTAACGAACGGCGTAACGGAACTTCTTACCGACGCCACCCCGTAGCGACGCCCATGTACGGCGTCGTCACGCGCAACGAGGAGGAGCTGGAGTGGGGCGAGTTCGACCGCGGGTTCTACGAGGTCAAGGACGTCACCGGCCGCGCGGCGGAGCCGCTGGAAACCGGCGTGAACATGATCTCGTGTTTCGGCGACACGGCGGCCGGCGAGGCCGACCCCGAACTCGTCCCCGTCAGCGAGGACGGCGAGCGGGCCACCCGGGACCAGCCGTACTTCGACTGGGGCTACGTCTGTCCCTCCCGGGAGCAGTACCGGGCGGGGCTGCTGGAGATGGTCGAGGACTGCGCCGCGGCGAATCCCGACGTCCGACTCGACGACGTGGGCTTTCCGCGGGCCGGCTACTGCCACTGCGAGGTCTGTAACGAGCGGTTCGCCGACAGCGAGTTCGAGGACCGGTCGGCCTGGCGCGCCGACGTGATCACCGAGTTCGTCGCCGACGCTGCCGACCGGATCCCGGGGACCACGTACCTCACGCTGTACCCCGACCCGTACCCCGGCCACCTCCACGAGCGGGCGGGCCTGGACCTCGACGCGCTGGCCGCCCACGTCGACGAGTTCGTCGTGCCGCTGTACGACATGGCCTACGAGACGACGTACTGGCTGGAGACCATCGCGAGCGGCTTCGCCGACCTGCTCGACGCCCCGTTCAGCGTCGAACTGTACGCCGTCGACGTCGACATCGACAACCTGATCCACGCCGCCGACGTCGCCGCGGAGTACGGCGAGTCCGTGCTGTTCGGCTACGACGCCAGCAACGCCCGCGCCGCCGTGCGCCGCATGCGGGCGGACGCGCAGGACGGGAAGCAGTACGGCGAGTAGCTCGGCCGTCGACCGCCACAACCGCACTTTCTCAGAGCCAGCAACACCCAGCAACTTTGATAGTAATGATACGACTACCCCATCGTAGCGATGATGGATTCGCCGAACGCGCGACCTGATAGTCCCCCCCTCCTTTGGCCCCTCCCCGGGGGCGTGAGACGATGATCGCGAACGATACGGACCGGCTCCCCGACCGCGTCGGGGTCCGGGCGGTCCTGCTTGCCGGCATCGTCGGCGGCACGCTCGTCCCCGTGTACTACCTCCTGCTCGCGGACGTGACGCCGCTCGCCTGGGACTTCCGGGCGTACCGACACGCCGCCGAACTGTTCGTCAGCGGGGAGCCGTTCGTCGGCGTGGAGCCGCCGGTCGGCGGCGGCGAGTGGGTGTACCCGCCGATCGTCGTGGTGCTGTTTGCCCCCCTGGCCGCGTTCCCGACGTGGACGGGCGCGTACGTCGCCTTCACCGTCGTCAACGTCGGCCTGCTCGCGCTCACAGCGGCGCTCATCGTCCGAATCGCGGAGCGCGTCCGCGGGGAGCGGCTCCCGAGCCTCGACCGCACGCTCCTGTGGCTGTTCGTCATGGGGAACACGTTCGCCGCGGTGGTCCTCGGCCAGGGACAGGTCGACCCGCTGGTCGCCGCCTGCCTCGCGGGCGGCGTGCTCGCGCTCGAACGCGAGCGTGAGATCCTCCCGGGCGTCCTTTTCGGGCTGGCCGCCGTCATCAAGCTCTTTCCCGTCGTGGTCGGCGTCTGGCTCCTCTACCGGCGCGCGTACCGGACCGTGGCCGCCGCCGTCGGAACCGGCCTCGCGGCGGTCGCCGCCAGTTTCGCCCTGTTCGGCGTCGACACCCACCGCGCGTATCTCGACCTCATCCTGCACGACCGCAGCCGGCTGTCGGACGCGGCCGCCGGGCTCGACCCCAACTACTCCGCGCTGACCCTCCACCGACCGCTCTCGGCGCTGTTCCCGGAACTGTCGCCGCTCGCCTACGTCGCCCTCGCCGTCGTCACCGCCTTTCCGATCGTCGCGGTCTGTTGCCTGCAGTCCGCCACGGTCACCGACCGCCTCGTCGCGTTCCTCGCGACGGTCGCCGCGGGGCTGCTGGTGACGCCCGCCACGATGATCCACCACGCGGTGTACCTGCTGGTGCCGCTGCTCCCGCTGCTGTACGGGATCGAGCGGCCGGGCGTGCGCAGGCTGCTCTGTCTCGGCACGCTGTTCATGCTGTTTCCGGTCCTCCCGGCGCAGATCCAGCGGGCGTTCGCCGTCAGCGACGTCCCCGCGGTCGTGACGTCGAACGTGATGCGCGTGGTCACGCCCGTCCTGTCCGTCGGGACCGTGACGCTGTACGGGCTCCTGATCGTGTTGGCCGCCTGCGTCAACTATCGGCTCTGGGGGATCGGCCGGCGCAGTTCGGTGCCGTCCCGCTCGGCGGACGACTGAATAGATCAATTTTTACCCGCGCCGACGGAACTGGGGAGCATGAGTTTCGAAGAGGACGACCGCGTGGTTCTGCACGACGAGCACAGCGAGCACGACGGCGAGGAGGGGACGATCACCCAGGTGATGGACACGATGTTCGGCGACAGCACCTACACCATCAGCTTCGAGGACGGCCAGGAGACGGGCGTCCCCGAGGACTCGCTCGAAGCGGCCGAGGAGTAACCCGAGCCGATGGCGAGCGTCCCCTTCCACTACGTCGACCTCCGCGCGTTCTGTTATGCCACCGAGGACGAGAAGCGCGTCGAGGGGGCGCTCCGAAGCTTTCTCCCCGAGGAGTTCCCCGTCCAGCGCGCCCAGAGCGAGGGCCACCACGGCGACCGCATCGTCGTGCTGTCGGCCCGCGTCGAGAACGCCGACGGGATCAGGCACGTCCTCGACCGCGTGATGGAACTGGAAGACATCGACCGGCTCGTCGACGAACTAGACGAGCGCGTCACCGAGAACTGCGAGTTCTTCGTCCACCTCGACAAGCAGGCGGCGTTCAACGGGCGGATCGAACTCGGCGAGGGGATCACCTTCCGCGCGAAGGTGGAGGCCTACCCCGCGAAGAAGGAGGCCGCCGTCGAGAACGCCCGCGAGGCGCTCACCCGGGAGTGACCCCGCAACGTTAACGCCCGCGGCAGCCGAACCGTCGGCCATGATCACGAGCGAGCGGATGGCCGTCGTGGACGCCAACGCCGAGGCGCTGGGCGTCCCGCGGAAGCAGTTGATGGAGTCGTCCGGCAACGCCGTCGCCCGCGAGGTCCGGGCGGTCGCCGACCCGGGCGACCGCGTGGCGGTCGTCGCCGGGCGCGGGAACAACGGCGGCGACGCGTTCGTCGCCGCGCGCTTTCTCGACGAGTTCGACGTGACGACGCTGCTGCTCGGCCGCGCCGAGCGGATCGGCACCGACATCGCCCGGGAGAACTGGGCGGCGCTGACCGCCGCCGAGGCCGACGCCCACGAGGTCACGGACTCGGCGGACTTCGCACTGCCCGAGTGCGACGTTATCGTCGACGCGATGCTCGGCACTGGCGTCACGGGCGCGCTCCGCGAGCCGGCGGCGACGGCGGCCGAAGCGATCAACGACGCCGACGCGGCCGTCGTCGCGGTGGACGTCCCCTCCGGCGTCGACGCCGACACCGGCGGGAGCGAGGGCGTCGCCGTCGAGGCGGACCGGGTCGTCACGTTCCACGACGAGAAGCCCGGGCTGTCGGAACTGGACGCCGACGTTCGGGTCGCGGACATCGGCATCCCGCCCGCAGCCGAACTGTTCGTCGAGCGCGGCGACCTGCAGTCGCTCTCGCGGGACCCACTGAGCCACAAGGGCGACCACGGCGAGGTGCTCGTCGTCGGCGGCGGGCCGTACACCGGCGCGCCGGCGCTCGCCGGCCAGGCGGCGCTCCGGGCGGGCGCGGACCTCGTTCGAGTCGCGTGCCCCGAGACGGTCGCCCGCGAAGTGCAGGGATACGAGGAGAGCCTCATCGTCCGGGAACTGCCCGGCGAGCGCCTCCGCGCCGGACACGTCGACCGGCTGCTCGATCTCGCGGACGAGCACGACGCCGTGGTGTTCGGGCCGGGGCTGGGCGACGCCGAGGAGACGGGCGCGGCCGCGCGGGAGTTCCTGTCGTCGTTCGACGGCACCTGCGTCGTCGACGCCGACCCGCTCCGTCAGGTGCCGGACGTGAAGACGGACGCCGAGTTGATCTGCACGCCCCACCAGGGAGAACTGCTGGCGATGGGCGGCGAGACGGCCGACGACTGGCGCGAACGCATGGACCTCGTCGAGTCCTTCGCCGCCGACCTCGGCCACACGCTGCTGGTGAAGGGCGCCTACGACGTGGTCTCGGACGGCGACCGGACGCGGGTGGGACGCACCGGCAACCCCGGCATGACCGTCGGGGGCACCGGCGACGTACTCGCCGGGATCACCGGCGCGCTGGCGAGCATCCGGGACCCGGTGACCGCGGCGGGGATCGCGGCGTACGTCAACGGCCGCGCCGGCGACCTGGTCGTCGACGAGCAGGGGTACGGCCTGCTGGCGACAGACCTGCTGGACGGCATCCCCGAGGCGATGTGGGGTGACGACGAATGAGCGACGACCTGACCCACACCGACGACGAGGGGGACGTGCAGATGGTCGACGTGGGCGACAAGCCGGACACGGCGCGGCGGGCAGTCGCACAGGGGACGATCCGCCTCCAAGCGTCGACGGTCGACGCCGTCCGCGAGGACGGGATCGGGAAGGGCGACGTGCTGGCGACGGCCCGCGTCGGCGCGGTCCAGGCCGTCAAGCACACCTGGGAGACGATCCCGATGTGCCACCAGATCCCCATCACGAACGTCGAGACGGAGTTCGACGTTCGGGAGGACCGGATCGACCTGACGGTCGCCGTCGAGACGACCGGCAAGACCGGCTGCGAGATGGAGGCGCTGGAGGGGGTGACGACGGGGCTGAACGTCGTCTGGGACATGGTGAAGGCCGCCGAGAAGGACGCCGACGGGGAGTACCCCGACACCGGGATCGGCGAGGTGCGCGTCGTCGAGAAGACGAAGCGGCCGCTGGAGTAGGGCGAGCAGGCGACGCTAGCGGTCCGCGGGGCGGCGCGTCGCGCAACCGCTGACGCCCCGCGGCGGGCGGTCAGGGCACGGCGGGACTGGCCGTGTTTTCCGGGATAAACCCACGGCGAGGGAGAACGTTTTCCGCGGCGGGGGTTCTCGGACGGCGTATGGACACGCCGTTTACGGATCTGGTCGGCGTCGACCACCCCGTCGTGCAGGCACCGATCGGGAGCGCGACGTGCCCGGAACTGGCCGCCGCGGTGTCGAACGCCGGCGGACTGGGCCACCTCGCTGTCACGTGGCGCGACCCGGACGACACGCGGGACGCGATAGCGCGGACGCGCGAACTGACCGACCGCCCGTTCGCGGTCAACGTCGTGCTCGACGACGCGACGACGCAACGACCGACCGAGGAACACCTCGCGGTTTGCCTCGACGCGGGCGCGGAGGTGGTCTCGCTGTCGTTCGGCGACGCCGCGCCCCACGTCGATCAGGTCCACGACGCCGGCGGCGTCGTGTTCCAGACCGTCGGGAGCGCCGCCGAGGCGCACGACGCCGCGGACGCGGGCGTCGACGCGGTGGTCGCGCAGGGCTGGGAGGCCGGCGGCCACGTCCAGAGCGAGGTGGCGACGATGCCGCTGGTGCCCCGCGTCGCCGACGCCGTCGACGTCCCCGTGGTGGCCGCCGGGGGCATCGCGGACGGCAGGGGGATCGCGGCGGCGCTCGCGCTCGGGGCCGACGCGGCGTGGCTCGGGACGCGCTTCGTGGCGACGGCGGAGGCGAACGTCCACCGCGCGTACCGCCGGCGCGTGACGGACGCCGACGAAACGGCAACGGTGTACACGGACCTGTTCGACAAGGGGTGGCCGGGGACCCCCCACCGCGTCGTCGAGAACGGGACCGTCGACCGGTGGCGCGAGGCGGGTGAGCCGACCCCCGGCGACCGGCCCGACGAGGACGAGGTGGTCGCGAGAACTGGCAGCGGGGAGCCCGTCGAACGCTACTCGGAGGCGCTCGCGACGCCGGACGTGGACGGCGACGTCGGCGCGATGGCGCTGTTCGCGGGGCAGAGCGCGGGACTGACGGACGAGGTCTCGCCCGCGGCCGACGTGGTCGGCGACCTGGTCGACGAGACGGAGGCGGCGATAGACCGCGTCTCGGAACTCCGGACCTGAGCGGGCGAGGGAAGGCAGCGACGGCCGGACCAACACTCTTCCGCGGTCCCGGCGAACGTCCGGTATGCCGAACCTGATGGAGACGTACATCGAGAACCGGAACCGCGTCCAGCCGAACCACGCCAACAACCTCGGGACGGTCCACGGGGGCAACGTGATGAAGTGGATGGACGAGGTGGGCGCGATGTCGGCGATCCGCTTTGCGGGGCAGTCCTGCGTCACGGCCAGCATCGACCACATGGACTTCCAGCGGCCGGTGCCGACCGGCGACACGGTGGTCGTCGAGGCCTACGTCTACGACGCCGGGAAGACGAGCGTGAAGACGCGGATCCGGGCGTACCGCGAGAAACCCGAGACGGGGGAACGCCAGCAGACCACGGAGTCGCGGTTCGTCTTCGTCGCCGTCGACGAGGACGGGTCGCCGTCGGGGGTGCCGGAGCTCTCGGTCGACTCGGAGCGGGGCGAGGAGTTGCTGGCGGCGGCCCGGAAGATGGAGCGGGCGGAGATGGATTAGGCCGACTCCGCGAGCGACAGGTCGGCCGCCTTCGCCCGGGACTGGTCCACGACCGCGGGGCGGGCCTCGAACTCGACGACGACGTCGCCGTCGCCGTAGGTGACGTCGTCGACGCGGGCGTGGTCGTGGAGCCAGGAGACGACGCTCATCGTGTCGTCGGTCATCGGCATGACGAGCGTCTCGCGCTCCCAGTCCGGCAGTTCGCGGTCGATCCGGTCCCGCAGGCGGTCGACGTCGATCCCCTCCTTCCCGCTGACCGCGATGGGGTTGGGGGCGAGCGCGGACAGCGCCTCCCGCTTCTCGGCGAGTTCGTCGTCGTCCACGAGGTCGATCTTGTTCAGCACGGTGACGATGGGCGCCTCGTTGCGCTCGTACAGCGTGTCGTGGGAGGTGACTAGCTTCTCGCGGATCGCCTCGACGGGTTCGCTCACGTCGACGACGAGCAGGACGAGGTCGGCCTGGTACACCTCGTCGAGCGTCGACTTGAACGACTCGACGAGCCAGTGGGGCAGGTCGCTGATGAATCCGACCGTGTCGGTGAGCAACACGTCGCGGCGCTCCATGTCCATCCGCCGGGTGGTGGTGCCCAGCGTGGTAAAGAGGCGGTCCTCGGACTCGGCGGTCTCGTCGAGGTCCGGGTGGAGGTCCTCGTTCTCGTCGACGTCAAGGTCCTCGGCGAGGCGGCGCATCAGCGTCGACTTGCCGGCGTTGGTGTAACCCGCGAGCGCGACGAGGTCGAAGCCGGACTCGCGGCGCTGGGCGCGGCGCTGCTCCTCGGTCCGCTCGATCTTGTCGAGTTCGTCCTTGATGCGGCTGATACGGGCCTTGATGTCCTGCTCGCGGCTCTCATCGTACTCGCCAAGCCCCATGAACCCGGGGCGCTCGTCGCGCTTGGCGAGGCTGGCTTTCGCCTCGGCGCGGGGCAGTTCGTAGCGCAGTTCCGCGAGTTCGACCTGGAGCTGGGCCTTCCGGGTCTGGGCGCGCTGGCCGAAGATGTCGAGGATGAGCGTGAACCGGTCGACGACCTCGACGCCCTCGGGGAGCTTCTGCCCGAGGTTGAACGTCTGGTACGGGCCGAGCCGGTTGTCGAAGACGACGGCGTCCGCGTCGGTCCGGTAGACCTTCCCCGCCAGTTCCTCGGCTTTCCCCTCGCCCAGTTCGAGCGCGGGGTCTTCCTCCCTGGTCTGGGTCACCTCGTCGACGACGGTGTAGCCGGCGGCCCGCGCGAGGTCGCGGATCTCGCCGGTGTCGGCCGTCCCGGAGTCGACGCGTTTGGCGATTATCGCTTTCATGCTGGTGCTTGCGATGTCGCTGTCACCCTTTCACCCAGCTACGCACTCGACCCATTTAAACCCGAGCCGCCCCGAAAGACTGGTTGGTGTTCTTATCATAACAACTCAGAGACTGCTTCGGGCGACGTTCGACCGCAAGCCGGCACCGCGCTTTCCCGGCGCATGCCACAAAGCTCATAACATCTAGCTCCCGTCCTATCGGATATGGTAGCAATCGATCCGCAGCAACTGGGCCTCGAGTTCGGGAGCGGGGCCCTCATCGGAGCCATCATCGGCTTCGCTGCGAAGAAGATCGCCAAGCTCCTGGCCGTCATCGTCGGGCTCGAACTGGCGCTGTTCAAGTTCCTCGAATCGAAGGGCATCCTCACGGTCGACTGGAACCGCCTGTCTGCGGGCCTGTTGCAGACCGGCGAGAAGGTACAGGACCCCGGCTGGATCGCGCCGATACTCTCGACGCTGTCGATCGGCGTCGGCTTCACGGGCGGGTTCCTGGTCGGGTTCAAGAAGGGATAGAGCAGCGCCGGTCTAACGGGTGCTTATCTCGTCCTCGTCCCGGACGATCTGGGTTTCGGCCTCGCCGCTCGTGATCTCGTTGACGGTGTCGTAGAAGTCGTTCTGGAGCCCGGCCGGGAACGTCAACACGCCGATCCACGAGCCGTCTGGCTGCCACTCCTCGCGTTCGAGGTCGCCGTACGACCGGATCTTCGCCTGCGCGCTGCCGGCGTGGTCCGGCGGGACGTTCACCGCGACGGTCACCTCGTCGAACCGGATCGGGATGACCGGGCGGAGGTCGTCTAACGCCTCGTCGACCTGGCTCTCGACCGGCTCCATCGGGTCGACGGTGAACCCGGCCTCCTCCAGGGCGTTGTCGATGCGGTCGGGCGGATGGGGGGCGTCGTCCATCTGTGGGTTGACCGCGTTGCGCGCGATCCGCTGGATCAGCTGTTTGCGCTTTTGCTCCTGCATCTCGCGGCGCTGCTCGGCGGTGATCTGGATCTCCCCGCGCTTGATGACCTCCGGGATGATCTCTATGGGCTCGGTCGTGCCGAACACGTCCTCCAGGTCGTTCTCGGCCGGGCGGTCGCCGCGGCTGGCGTTCTCGAACACGTCCTCGGCCGCGATGACGTCCTCCAGGTCGCCCTCGAACTCGTCGCGCTTTATCTCCAAGGCGGCGTCGGGGTCGACGAGCACCTCGAAGCGCGCCCCGTGGGATTCGAGCCGCGCCGTCACCGCGTCCTCCAGCGATATCATGTCCGGCAGTAACGCGGCCCGATTAAAAGGTGTTTCCCGCGCTGACCCGTCGCGGGGACGGAGCCGTCGCGGCGGCCCGCGGGAGCGGGGTTACTCCTCGCTCTGCTCGTCGTCCGCGTCGTCGGCCTCGGATTCGTCGGCCTCGGACTCGTCGGCCAGCAGGTCGTTCTCGGCGAGGTACTCCTCGACCTCGTCGTCGGTCAGCGGGATGTAGCTCTCGGACTCCGCGTCGACCGTCGAGAGGCCCAGTCCCTGCGGGGAGAGCTTGCCGTCGTTGACGGAGGCGAGCGCCTCCAGCGCGAGGGTGATGCCGCCGTCCAGGTCGGCGTCCTCGTCGTAGTTCTCCTCCAGGTACTCCTGGATCTCGCCGCGGTCCGCGCCGACGGCCAGCGCCTTCCACTCGTAGGGCGTGCCGCTGGGGTCGGTTTCGAACAGGCGCGGCTCGCCGTTGTCGATGCCGCCGACGATGAGCGCGACGCCGAACGGGCGCGCGCCGCCGACCTGCGTGTACTGTTGGATGTGGTCGGTGACCTCCTTCGTCAGCGTCTCGACGCCGATCGGCTCGCCGTAGCGGACCTGGTTCACCTGCGCCCGGCGGCGGGCGAAGTCGATCAGCTGGCGGGCGTCGGCGACGTGGCCCGCGCTGGCGATGCCGACGTGGTCGTCGACCTTGTGGAGCTTCTCGACGCTCGTGCCTTCCAGCAGCGGCGACCGGATGCGCTTGTCGACCGCAAGCACCACGCCGTCGCTGGTTCGCACCCCGATGCTCGCCGTGCCTCGTTTGACCGCCTCTCGCGCGTACTCCACCTGGTACAGCCGGCCGTCCGGCGAGAAGATCGTGATCCCGCGGTCGTAGGCCTGCTGTTGGGCTTGTCCCTGCATAGTATCACTCGAAATCGAGTTCCGTCGCGCCGACGAACGAGCCGTCGAGCCGCACGTCGACGTCGCCGTTCCGGGCGTGGGCGGCCCGCCGATCGTTCTCGAACGCGACCTTTCTCTGCTCGAAAAGTTCCCCACGGCGTCCTAAATACTTTTCTTCACAGGCCCGGACGGTGCCGCTCGTCCCCCGGACGGCGACGCCGACCGGGTGGCCGTTCACCTCGTCGACGCAGGCGACCGCCGCCCGCGCAGCGTCGGCGTGGCCCCGCCGGGCGCGCACCACCGTCTCGCCGTACCCGTCGGCGAAGTCGAAATCGAGCACGGTGAGGTCGGCGTCGGCGCTGCCCGCGTCCCCGAGCAGGTTCTGGCCCGCGTACCACAGTTCGCGCTGGAACGCGCCGCGGTCGACGTCGGCGTCCGGCCAGCTCTCGACGGTGACCGCGAGGTAGCGCCAGCGCGGCCGGAGGTGCTTCGGGAGGTGCTTCATTCGTCGCGGTCGCCGTCGACCGGGGCGTCGGCCCCGGTCACGCCGGCCGGCTCCGGCCCGCGCTCGGCGGCGAGGACGCCGACCTGCTCGTCGACCAGTTCGACGGCGGTCAGGGCAAAGCCCGCGTCGGTCAGCGCGTCCGCGAGCACGCCGACGGTCGCGGGGTCGTCGACCTCCGGGCTGTAGAACGGCGCATCCGGGTCCGGCTCGTCGAACAGCATCACGTCGCCGACAACGAACCGCCGGGGGTCGAGCGCGGCGACCGCGTCTATCGCCTCGCGCTTCTCGTCGTCGCTCAGGTGGTGGAGCGCGAAGTTCGTCGTGACCACGTCGACGTCGGCGTCGTCGGGGACGTTCGGCTCGCGGAAGCGCCCCTCGCCGAACTCGACGTTGTCGAGGCCTCGCTCGGCGGCTTTCGCCTCGGCCTGCTCCAGCATCCCCTCGCTGATGTCGCGTCCGATCACGCGGCCGGCGTCGTCGGCGAGCGCGAGCGCGATGGCTCCGGTGCCCGTGCCGAGGTCCAGAACGGTGTCGCCGTCGCGCGGCGCGGCGTGTTCGACCACGAGGTCCGCGCAGGCGCGGTACTCCGGGGACTCGTCGTCGTCGTACTCGTCGGCCTTCTCCGAGAAGCGCTCGGCGTGTTCCTCAAGGCTCTTCTTCATACCGACCACGTTCGACCCCCGGCTCAATGAACGCCTCGGACTGGCGCTCGCGGTTGCGCTTTGCGAGCCGGCCCCACTCCCGGAGCCCCGTCCGGACCTGCTCGGCGGAGAACCCGACCGCCTCCCCGACCGCGACGAGTTCGCGGGGGGCGCGGAGCTGGAGGTGCGAGGACGGGTCGGCGCTGACGACGTACGGCGCGTCGTAATGGTCGACGACTTCCCGGAGCCTCCGGAGCTTCGACAGCGCCTGCACGCGCTGCCCGCCGCTCTCCCGGAGGACCGGCGAGAGGTCGAACTCCACGCGGACGCCGTTCGCCCGGGCGGCCTTCGCCAGCACGTGGTTGAAGTCGCCGTCGCCCCGCATCGGGTGGGCCAGCACGTCCACCCGGGGCTGTTCGACGGCGAAGCGGTTCAGCTCCGGCGTTCCGCCGGCGACGAGCAGCAGCGTCGCGTCGCGGCGGTAGTTGCCGACGGCGCCGCTCGCCGCCTCCGGGCCGTCGGCGCGGACCGTCAGCCCGTCGACCACGTCGACGCCGTACGCCTCGCGGACGCGCTCGGCGTCGTACTCGGCGCGAGCGTCGCCGCCGTTGCGGACGACCACCCCGTCGAACCCGTAGTCGGCGGCGGTGCTGGCCAGCCGCGCGACCGTGCTCTCGCCGTCGGGGCGGGCGTGGACGGCCTCGTACATGCCCCGACGAGGGGCGCGGCGGGCCTTTGCAGTTGCGGAACGGCGGGCGGCGTCGGCATCCCTGGGGCCGCTCGCGGCTGATAGCGGACCCCGATCCGTCCGCCCCTCGACATGTAACCTCCCGCCGTCCGAGCCTTTTCAGCGTCGCCGCCGTCGATCCGGCGTGTCCATCGCGCCCGACCCCTCGGAGGTGTTCCACCGCGCGGCGGACGAGGGCGAACGCCGCCTCGACCAGTCGACGCTGGAACTGGTCTCGACGAGCGTCATCGCGGGGTTCACGGTCGTCTTCGGCCACATCGCGCTGGGGATCGTCGACGGGCTGGCCGCGCCCCAGTTCGGCGAGTTCGCCCACGTCGCCGGGTCGCTCGCGTTCGGCGTCGGCGTCGTGTTCCTGATCGTCGGGCGGGCGGAACTGTTCAACGAGAACTTCTTCGACCCGGCCGCGACGGCGGTCGAGAAGGGCGGGGTCGGGGCGGCGTCGCTCCTCCGGCTGTGGACGCTCACCTTCGCGTTCAACCTCGTCGGCGGGGTCCCGTTCGTCCTCCTGCTCTCCGTCAAGGGCGCGCTCCCGACGCCGGCGGTGGAGGTGCTCGACGCGACCGCCGTCGGGATCGTCCGCCGGGAGTCGGTCGCCGAGTTCTCGCGGGCCTTTACCGGCGGCGCGCTGGTGGCGCTGCTGTCGTTCATGCTGAACGCCGTCGACAGCGTCGGGAGTCGGATCGCCGTCGCCTACGCCGTGGGGGTCCTGCTGGCGCTCGGCCCGTTCGACCACGTGATCGTCACCGTGTTGCACGTCTGCTTCGGCCTCTTCCTCGGCGCGCCGGTCGGCCTCGGTGCGCTGGCCGTGACGACGGCGGTCGTGACCGCCGGCAACGTCGTCGGGGGACTGGGCCTGGTCACGCTCACCCACGTCACGCAGGCGATCGGAGCCCGCGAGTCCGAGGGCTGAGGCCGGTCACCGCCGGATCCGGAAGCCGTCCTCGCCCTGCGGTTCGCCGTACTCCACCTCCACGTCCTCGACGGTCGCCATCTCGCTGCCCTCGTGGCAGAACTCGACCATCGACTCGACGGCCTCTTCGGCCCCCTCGAAGACGGCCTCGACACGGCCGTCCTGCCGGTTCCGCACCCAGCCGTCGACGCCCGCCTCCTCGGCGGTCTCCCGCGTCGTCGCGCGGAAGTAGACGCCCTGGACGCGGCCGGAGACGAACACGTGTGCACGCGTGCGCTCGCTCATGTGCGGCGGATCGACCGCCGCGGGCAAGAAGGTGTCGCGAGGCCGGGACGCGCGGTGCGCCCAGTGGCCGGGAGTGCGACCTCACTCGGTCCGCAAGTGATGAAAGACGTACGTCTGGACGTATCCCGCGTACTCGCCGCCGAACCGCTCGCGGATGGCCCGGGAGGTGTCGGCGTAGTTGCCGCGGTCGCAGTCGGGGTAGTAGTCCTCGATCGTCGTCCGGATCCAGGTGTCGAGCGGGACGGCTTCGAGGAAGTCAAGCGAGAACAGCAGGACGCAGTCGGCCACCTTGTCGCCGACGCCGACGAACCGCGTCAGGTACTCTCGGGCCTCCTCGTAGGGCAGATCCCGCGCCTCGGCCGGGTGGGCCTCGCCGTCGGCGACCATCTCGGCGGTGCGCTGGACGTACGGCGCGCGGTAGCCAAGCCCCAGGTCCCGCAGTTCCGCCTCGGTCGCGGCCGCGAGCTGTTCGGGACGGGGAAACGCGTGGTACGTCCGGCCGTCGAACTCGACGGGGTCGCCGTACGCCTCCGCGAGCGCCGTCACCATTGAGTGGATGCGCGAGACGCGCATCTGCGCCGAGCAGATGAAGGCGACCAGGCAGCCGAAGGGCGGGTCGTCGACGAGGCGCATCCCGCGGAACCGCTCGTACGCCTCGCGGATCAGGTCGTCGTCCGGCGAGGCGTCGACGATGGCCGGCAGGTCGTCGTCGAGGCGGAGCAGTTCCCGTAGCTTCGGCTCGGCGTCCGTCGTCGACGCCCACTCCAGTCGCCCGTCGACCTGCCGGGCGCGGATCACGTCGCCGTCGACGACCGTCGCGTACCACGCCGACCCGCCGTACAGGCCGTCGGTCTCGTACGTCCGCCCGTCCTCGCGCCGCCAGAGGTACGACTGACCGCTCTCGACGGTCGACTGGAGGTCGAAGCCGCCGGGGAGCGACGCCACGTCGATAGCACCCGTTTCCATCGTTTCCGGGCAGGGCTGGCGGCGTTATGGCCGTTTCGTGTTGGGGCTAAGCTTCATACTGTTGGCCATCGAAGAACAGTATGGCCATGAACTGCAGAGTCGTCGTCGAGGCCGCGGTGCCGGTGTACGACGTGGAAAACCCCGACGAGGCGGTCCGGATCGCCATCTCGAAGACCGGCGAGATGCTGAACCCGGACCTCAACTACGTCGAGATAAACATGGGCGAGCGACACTGCCCCCACTGTGGCGAGGGGCTCGACCCGGCGTTCATCGCGGCCGACGAGAGCCTCGTTGCGCTCGAACTCGAGATGACCGTGTTCAACGTCGAGCGGGAGGAACACGCCTCCCGGATCGCCCGCAAGGAGATCGGCCAGCGGCTGGAGAACATCCCGCTGGAGGTCCTCGAAGTCGAGGTCGTCGAGGAGGAGGACATCGAGGACGAGTCGGCCGACGAGGGCGAGTCGACGGAGGACGGGTCGGACCGCGACGAGTCCGACGACGACGAGGTCCTCCCGGAGTTCGAGGACCTGATCGAGTAGCCCGCGGTCGCTCTGCAGTTTTCACTTCTCCGCGGCAGGTGCGGGACGGCTCCGACGCGAGAGAAACGACGGCGCAGCGGCTGGGCAATGTGAGATCCGGCAGAACGCGAGGTCCCGTTTCAGTCTGCGGCGGCAGGAACCGTCTCGGACGTCTCCTCGTCCTCCATCTCGGAGGTGATTCCGGTCGCCAGTGCAAAGACCGCGGCCTTGTGGTCGGTCTTCGACTTGTGGATCGATGTGGGTCGTACGCCCAGGGACTCGTACTCGTCGAGGTCCACGGGAACGCCGTTTCGCTCCTCGTAGTGGTTGGAAATCTCTGCAAGCAGGCCGTGAAGGTGGATAAGCTCCTGCTTTTTCATGGACAGCAATCTCTTACGACTGGAGGGTTATATTATTATCTTGAGTCCCGTTAACACACATCCCCTCATATCGGGGTTGTGAGAGCTATTGACACGGGTTCGCGGGGCGAGCGAGGGGACGGTTGGAGTCTGAACTTTTTTGGTCGGCGATCGGCTTTGGCCGGATATGGACTACGACGAGCAACTGGACCGCGCGATCGAGGCGACGCCCGAGATAGAAGGGACGAGCGACCGCTTCGACGTCCCGGACCCGGACGTTCGTCAGGAGGGCAACGCCACCGTGTACGAGAACTTCCAGGACACGGTCGACCGCCTCGGCCGGGACGACGAACACGTGATGAAGTACCTGCAGGACGACCTCGGGACGAGCGGCCACATCGACGAGAGCGGCCGCGCGCGGCTCACCGGCGAGTTCAGCGAGCGCCGGATCGACGAGGCGATAGGGGAGTACACCGAGGAGTTCGTCCTCTGTGACGAGTGCGGACTGCCCGATACCCGCTTCGAACGCGAGCAGGGCGTGCTCGTGTTGCGCTGCGAGGCCTGCGGCGCGCGGTCGGCCACGAGTTCGTAGCTACTGGAAGGTCTTCAGCGTCTCCAGGTCGCGGTTCGTCCGCGTGAACTCGGCGGTCCGACGGGACGCGTGACAGTTCGGGCAGTGGAACATGTCGTCGTGTTTCGGGAGGTCGCTCGGCGACGACTGCCAGTCTTTCGCACACTCGGGACAGACCAGCTGCACAAACGCTTCCTCCATGCCGTAGCACGTCACGCGGGACCGTGAAAAACTTTGTCGGGGATCAGGCGGTCGCGGCGGTCGACCCGGCCGCTTCGAGGAGTTCCTTGTAGCGGTTGCGGATGGTGACCTCGCTGACGTTGGCGACCTCGCCGACCTCCGACTGGGTCACCTTCTCGTTGGCGAGCAGCGAGGCGGCGTAGACGGCGGCGGCCGCGAGGCCGACCGGCGACTTCCCGCTGTGGAGCCCGGTCGTCCGCCCGTCGTCGAGGAGCGTCCGTGCCTGCCGCTCGACCTCCTCCGAGAGGTCCAGATCCGAGCAGAACCGCGGGACGAAGCTCTCGGGGTCGGCGGGCTGGACCTCAAGGCCCAGTTCGCGGACGACGTAGCGGTACGTCCGGGTGAGTTCCATCCGGTCGACGCGGCTGACGGCGGCTATCTCGTCGAGGCTCCGCGGGGTGCCGGCCTGGCGGGCGGCGGCGTACAGCGAACTGGTCGCGACGCCCTCGATGGAGCGACCCGGCAGCAGGTCCTCCTCGAGCGCGCGGCGGTAGATGACGCTGGCGGTCTCCCGGACGTTCTCGGGCAGGCCGAGCGCTGATGCCATCCGGTCGATCTCGCCGAGCGCCTGCTTCAGGTTGCGCTCCTGGGAGTCGCGGGTGCGGAACCGCTCGTTCCACTTGCGGAGGCGCTGCATCTTCCGGCGCTGGCGCGAGGACAGGGAGTTGCCGTAGGCGTCCTTGTCCTGCCAGCCGATGTTGGTCGAGAGGCCCTCGTCGTGCATCATCTTCGTCGTCGGCGCGCCGACGCGGCTCTTGCGGTCCCGCTCGCCCGCGTCGAACGCGCGCCACTCGGGGCCGTGGTCGATCTCGTCCTCCTCGACGACGAGGCCGCAGTCCTCGCAGACGGTCTCGCCGCGCTCGGTGTCCGCGCGGACGGAGCCCGAACACTCCGGGCAGACCTCGGTCTCGTCGCGCTCGTCGGGCCGCTCTCGCTCGGATTCGCCGTGTATCGTTCGTATCGTGGTGTCTGTCATGATGGGGTGGGACGGAACCGGCTACCGGGGGCGGGAAACCAAAAGAACCCGGGTGCTTCCTAACTATAGGTTAGACCGCAAACCATATAAGCCTTCCCCTTACCTTTAAATGAGGTGCTGTGCTCGGTTAAGAGGTTGTCGGAGGTCGGCGGCCGGAAGGTAGATGCGGCGGACGGGTGTGCGACTCGACTGGCCGTGGACGGACGGCCGCCGGAACGCCCGCGTCAGTCCCACGTCACCCACGCGATGAACGCGAGCGCCACCGCCTCGAACACGCGGAGGAGGGTCAACAGTCGCTGGGGCGCGACCGGCACGTCGGCCATCCAGGCGCTCATCACCGGGTCGAGCATGTAGAGGTAGAGCGCGACGGCGTTCTCCAGGAACAGCATGACGGCAAACAGCAACAGGCCGAGCGCGTGCTTGGAGCGGAACCGCCTGTAGTTGCCGGCCCAGACGTAACCCAGGCCGAGCAACAGGAGGAGGTTGACCGCGATGGCGACGCGGGCCACGTCGTACCAGAGCGTCATCTCCCCTCACCTTTCGCCGGGGTCACGATATACTCTTTCCCACTTTCGCCCGTAGTCACTCGACGTGTTCGACGATCTCCTCGACGGCGTCCCAGTGGTCCCGGACGCGGTCGGTCGGGAAGTAGACCGCGCCGTAGTCGTCGCCGCTGTTCTCGACGATCCCGTTGTCGCCAAGCACCTCCAGGTGGTGCCGGACCGTCTTGTAGTCGAGGTCGAGGTCGTCGGCCAACTGGTTCGCGTTCCGGGGTCGTTCGTCCAGGGCACGGAGGATCCGGGCGCGGTTCTCGCCCCCGCGGGTCCCGGTGAACACGTACCACAGGACGGCCTCCATTTGGTAGGGGGACGGGAGCGGCGCTTGTAAAGCCACCCGACTGGCGTCCGGCGGTCTCGCCCCGACGAAACCGCGGCCCGCCCCGCCGGGCGACGGCGTCGTGCGGCCCCGGTCAGACGGTGAACAGGTGTCCGTCCGTCGGGACGTCGAACAGGCCGATTCGCGCGCCCGCGTCCAGCCAGGCGTGGCCGTACGAGAACGCCGCGAGCGCGTTGACGAGGTCGTCGTTCTCCCGGAAGTGCCTGCCGTCGTCGAGGTACGACTCGGCCATCTCCAGACACTCCGCGCTGGCGTCGTCGAGCGGCGTCCCGGCGGGTGCGACCGGCTCCGCGGCGTCCAGCGCCTCGGCGAGCAGGCGCTCGTAGCGGTCCGTCTTCTCGTCGATGTCGGCGGCCATAGCCGGCCGGAGGGCCGACCCGCCCGTAAGCCCTTCGGCGGGCGTCCCGCGTCCGCGATGTCGGAAATCCATGAACACAACGCAAGCTAAATACGCCGCCCAGCCGAACTGTTGGGCATGAGTGACCAGCCGCGCGTGGAGATATACACGAAGGAGGACTGCCCGTACTGCGAGAAGGCGAAGGACCTGTTCGACGCGAAAGGCATCGAGTACGAGGAGTACAACGTCACCGGCGACGACGAACTGTTCGACGAGATGGTCGAGCGAGCCGACGGGCGACAGACCGCTCCCGAGGTGTTCATCGACGACGAGCTGATCGGGGGCTGGGACGACACCAGCGCGCTGAACGAGACGGGCGAACTCGACGAGAAGCTCGGCATCGCGGACGACGGGGCCGACGACGCCGTCGAGCACCGCAAGCTCGTCATCGCGGGCACCGGCATCGCCGGGCTGACGGCGGCCATCTACGCCGCCCGCTCGAACAACGACCCGCTCGTGATCGAGGGCGACGAACCGGGCGGCCAGCTCACGCTCACGACGGACGTGGAGAACTACCCCGGGTTCCCCGAGGGGATCGGCGGCCCGGAGCTGATCAACAACATGAAAGAGCAGGCCCGGAAGTTCGGGTCGGATCTGATAAACGGCGTCATCGAGCGCGTCGACGACTCCTCGCGCCCGTACCGGGTGGAGCTGAAAAACGGCGACGTGTACACCGCCGACGCCGTCATCGCCGCCAGCGGCGCGAGCGCCCGCACGCTCGGCGTCCCCGGCGAGGACGAGCTGATGGGCTACGGCGTCTCGACGTGTGCGACCTGCGACGGCGCGTTCTTCCGCGGCGAGGAGATGCTCGTCGTCGGCGGCGGCGACGCCGCGATGGAGGAGGCCGACTTCCTCACCAAGTTCGCCTCGAAGGTGTACATCGCCCACCGCCGCGAGGAGTTCCGCGCGGAGGACTACTGGGTCGACCGCATCCAGGAGAAGGTCGACGAGGGCGAGGTCGAGATCCTGAAAAACACCGAACTCGTCGGCATCGAGGGCAGCGCCGAGGACGGCGTCGACGAGGCGACGCTGGTCGAGCACCCCGAGGGCCACCCCTCGGAGAAGCGCGACGACCCCGAGACCGAGGAGTACACGATGGACGTGGGCGCGGTGTTCCTCGCCATCGGCCACACGCCGAACACGGAGTACCTCGAGGGCACCGACGTCGAGATGGACGACGCCGGCTACATCAAGACCGAGGGCGGCAAGGGCGGCGGCCAGACGCGGACGGGCGTCCCCGGCATCTTCGGGGCCGGCGACGTGGTCGACTACCACTACCAGCAGGCCGTGACCGCGGCCGGCATGGGCTGTAAGGCGGCGCTCGACGCCGACGACTACCTCGAAACGCTCGGCAGCGCCGGAGCGGAGGCGTCCGCGGACGCGGCGGTCGAGGCCGACGACTGAGCGGCCGAGCGTTTCATCGCGAGGCTGCAGTCTCGGCCTCGGTTTGCCGACGACTGAGCGGCTAACTTCTCCCGAAACGGCTCGCCGGCGACGGACGGACCCAAAGACGGATTAGTCGGACCCGCGAAGGTGGCGGCATGACGGACACTATTTCCGTGACGATAGAGTCGTCGGACGACGGCACAGACGAGATCGAACTCCCCGAGAACCTCGTCGACATGCTCGCGGAGGACGGCGAGGACGCCGCGACGGTCGTCGGCGACATCGCCCTGTTCGGCTGCGCCCAGCGCATCCACGGCGCGATCCACCACGGTCAGGGCGAGCCGAGCGAGGCCGTCCAGGCCGTCGAGGAGGACACGATGGAGATCTTCGAGGAGCGGTTCGGCGCGACGTTCGGCGAGCTGACCGGCCACGACCACTGACGCGGTCAGTCGCTTTTCTCCACCGTCCACCGCAGGAGGACGCCGTCGTCGACGCGCTCGACGCCGTCGAGCGACAGCGCCGGGAACTCCTCGACGAACCCCTCGCCGTCCGCCAGCGTGGGCGCGTCGCGGCCGCCGATCACCGTCGGCCCGACGAAGACGGTCAGTTCGTCGACCAGCCCCGCGTCGAACAGCGAGAAGATGAGTTCGCCGCCGCCCTCGACCATGAGGCGGTCGACGCCCCGGTCCGCCAGCGCGTCGAACGCCGCCGGGAGGTCGACCCGCTCGCCGCCGGCGGCGATGGGTTCCGCGCCCGCCTCCCGGAGCGCGGCGACCCTGTTGGCCGGGGCGGCGTCGCTCACCAGCACGTAGGTCGTCGCCGCGTCGTCCAGAACGCGGGCGTCGGTCGGCGTCCGCGCCCGGGAGTCCGCGACGACGCGGGCGGGGTGGCCCGACTCGCCGCGGTCGCGCCGCCGTTCGACGCGCTCGGGGTCGTCAAGCGTGAGGTGCGGGTCGTCGGCGAGCACCGTGCCGACGCCGACCGCGACCGCGTCGCTGTCGGCCCGCACGCGGTCGACGCGGTCGAAGTCGTCCGGCCCGCTGATGGCGACCTGCTCGCGCCCGCGGTGGGAGAGTTTCCCATCGGCGCTCATCGCGGCGTTGACGACGACGTGCATGGGGGAGCGTTTCGGAGCGGGCGAGTAACCGCTTTCGCCTCCGCCCGAGCGACGATTCCGCTCGGCGAGTTCGACGCGCTGGAGTTCGAGACGCCCGGCGGAACCCCGGAGTCGGGGCGCTGACCGCCGGCACGCGGTCGAATCCCCGTTTCCACGGAATGGTTTTTAGGGGCCCCTGCCGAAGTACCGGTGATGAGCTTGGACGATCATGCCGAGGAACTCGCCTCCGACCTCGGTGTTGACAAAGAGGAGGTCAAAGAGGACCTTGAGAACCTGGTGTCGTACAGCGTGCCGATGGACGAGGCCAAACAGAGCCTCCGCCGGAAGTACGGCGACGGGAGCACGGGCGGCGGGACGCCCAACCAGACCGACGTGGCCGACATCGGGACCGACGACGGAAACGTCACGGTGACCGCCAAAGTGCTGACAAAAGGCAAACGCTCCATCCGGTACCAGGGCGAGGACAACGTCATCTACGAGGGACGGCTCGCCGACGAAACGGGCGTCATCGACTACACCGCCTGGACCGAGGTCGGGTTCGAGCCCGGCGACACCGTCACGCTCGGCAACGCCGGCGTGCGCGAGTGGGAGGGCGAACCCGAACTCAACGTCGGCGAGAGCACGACCGTCGCCCGCGCGGACGACGACCTGACCGTCGACTACGAGGTCGGCGGCGACGCCGACCTGATCGACGTGGCCGTGGGCGACCGCGGCGTCAACGTCGAGGCGCGCGTCGTCGAGGTCGAGACCCGCACGATCGACGGCCGGGACGGCGAGACGGAGATCCTCTCGGGCGTGCTCGGCGACGAGACCGCGCGGCTCCCGTTCACGGACTGGGACCCCCACCCCGAGATCGAGCAGGGGGCCGACCTCCGGATCGGGAACGTCTACGTCCGCGAGTACCGCGGCGTGCCCTCCGTGAACGTCTCGGAGTTCTCGACGGTCGAGGCGCTCGACCGGCCGGTGGACGTGAGCGCCGCCGCCCCGCGGATGGGCGTCGGCGAGGCCATCGAGACCGGCGGCGTGTACGACGTGGAGGTCGTCGGCAACGTCATCGCGGTGCGTGACGGCTCCGGCCTGATCCAGCGCTGTCCGGAGTGTGGCCGGGTCATCCAGAAGGGGCAGTGCCGGACCCACGGCGAGGTCGACGGCGAGGACGACCTGCGCGTGAAGGCCATCGTCGACGACGGCACCGGCGCGCTCACCGCCGTGCTCGACGAAGGGCTCACCGAGGACGTGTACGGCGGCGACGTCGACGACGCCCGCGAGCAGGCCCGCGAGGCGATGGACCAGGAGGTCGTGGCCGACACCATCCGGGAGAACGTCGTCGGGCGCGAGTACCGCGTCCGGGGCCACCTCTCGGTCGACGAGTACGGCGCGAACCTGGACGCCGCAGAGTTCGAGCGCACGGACGACGAGCCGGCGGACCGCGCTCGCGACCTCGTCGAGGAGGTGACGGCATGAGCGAGAGCGACGACGGCGGCCCCGGCAACCGCGAGGTCGCCTACCGCCTGTTCGCCGCGGCGTTCGACGACGCCGAACTGGAGTTCTCCGAGAGCGACGAGGAGCGCGCCCCCAACTACGTCGTGACGCCGACGGGCGCGCGGGTCAACCGCCTGTTCGCGGTGGGCGTGCTCACGGAGATAGAGCAGGTCAACGAGGACGTGCTGCGGGCACGCGTGGTCGACCCGACCGGCGCGTTCGTCGTGTACGCCGGCCAGTACCAGCCCGACGAGATGGCGGCCCTGGAGCGGATGAACCCGCCGGCGTTCGTCGCGGTGACGGGCAAGGCAAACACCTTCCAGCCGGACGACTCGGACCGCGTGTTCACCTCGATCCGCCCGGAGAGCATCAACGAGGTCGACGCCGACACCCGCGACCGGTGGGTCGTCGCCACCGCCGAGCAGACGCTCGACCGCGTCGGCACGTTCGCGGACGCGCTGGATCTGGGGGAGACCGGCGACGCGCTCGAAGCGGCCCTGCGTGAGCGCGGCGTCGACCCGGCGCTCGCACAGGGGATCCCCATCGCGCTGGACCACTACGGCACGACCCGTGAGTACCTCGGCGAACTCCACGGCGTGGCCGTCGACGCGGCCCGCGTCGTGGCCGGCGAGATAGACGCCGACGAGGTCGGGCCGCTGTCGCTCGCGCCGGGCGAGGGCGGCGACGAGGCGGGCGTCGAGTTCACGCGGTCGCAGGTCGGCGAGGCGGACGGGACGACGACCGCGACGGCGGAGCCCGACGCGGAACGCGATACCGCGACCGACGACCCCGCGGAGCCGGCGACGGACGACGCCGGGGCCGCCGCCGGGGAGACCGAACCGGCCGCCGAAGCGACCGAATCGGCTGCCGAAGCGGCCGACCCCGCGGCCGACGCCGAATCGACCACGGACACCGAACCCACCACGGCCGACGCGGAATCCACGACGGACGCCGAATCGGACGACGACGCCGCCGAACCCGCCGCGTCCGAGGCGGGCGTCGACGAGGCGACGGCCGCCGACGCCGAGGTGGACGGGGAGGCCGAACCCGCGGTCGAGGACGACGACGGCGAGGAGGCGCTCGGCGACTGGGACGACACGGCCGACGCGGAGCCGAGTGGGGACGCTGTGACCGACGAGGAGTCCGAATCCGAGGCCGACGCCGCGGCGGACGTGGGCACGGCCGACGCCGGCGACGAGATGTACGAGTTCGACGAGGAGGAACGCGAGCAGATAGAGGAGGAGTACGGCACGGAGTTCACTACCGGGACCGAAGTCGACGAACCCGGCGAGGCCGACATCGACATCGTCGAACCCGGCGAGGAGGCGGCCGACCCCGAGCCGACGGAAGGCGAACCCGCCGACGGGGCGGACGAGGCGGCCGCCGAGCCGGCAGGCGACTCCGCGGGCGCGGACGGTGAGGCCGACGCGGAACCCGCCGCCGACGTGGACCTCGACGCGCAGGTCATCGACACGATGGAGGAACTCGACGACGGCGACGGCGTGCCGCGCGAGGACCTCGTCGCGGCGGTCGTCGACCGGACGGGCGCGGCCCCGGGCGACGTGGAGGACGCCATCCAGGACGCCCTGATGGGCGGCCAGTGTTACGAGTCCGGCGAGGACACGCTGAAGCCGATCTGATGGCCGCGGTCGAGCCGGTCCCGGGCGCGCCCGCCGCAGTGGCCGACCACGGCGACGGGCGGGCGCTCGTCGTCGCGGACTACCACGCCGGCATCGAAGCCGGACTGCGCTACGAGCGGGGCGTCGAGATCGACAGCCGCGCGGAGCGGCGGCGCGAGCGCCTGCGGGGGTTACTCGCCGAGACCGACCCCGACCGGCTGGTGGTGCTCGGCGACCTGATGCACTCCATCGGCGATCCGGGCGGCGCGGAGCGCGGCGAGGTGGAGGTGCTGCTGGAGTCCCTGCCCGCGGACCTGCCGGTGACGCTTGTCAAGGGGAACCACGACGGCGACGCGGAGTCGTGGGTCGAGGGCGTCGACGTGACCGACGGCGACGGCGTCCGGATCGGCGACGTGGGGTTCGCGCACGGCCACACGTGGCCCTCGCCGGACGTGCTCGCGGCGGACGTGGTGTGTACGGCCCACGAGCACCCGTGCGTCCGGCTTGAGGACGAGGTCGGCGGGAGCCGCGTCGAGCGCGTCTGGCTCCGCGGGCCGGCGGCGGCCGAACCGTTCGCGGCCCGCCACGACGGCCTCGACTGGACGGCCCCGGACCTCGTCGTGTTCCCGGCGTTCAACGAACTGTCGGGCGGGACGTGGGTGAACGTCGCCGGCCAGTCCTTCCTCTCGCCGTTCCTGCCGGAGGGGCTGGTCGACGGGCAGGCGTACCTGCTGGACGGCACTCGCCTCGGCACGTACGACCGGGTCTGAACCGGGCGCGACACGCGGCCTCTTCGTCGTCCGCGGACACTGTCCGCGACGCGACCAAACTGTTTGGGTGAAGGGTTTACCCGCGTGACCGTGGTAGAGGAATTCGCCTCAGCGGGGGGCATCTGGGGGGAAACCAATGTATGACCTAACAGGATTTCAGCGCGATCTGCTGTACGTGATCGCCGGCGAAGACGATCCGCACGGACTCGCGATCAAGGACGAACTGGAGGACTACTACGAGTCCGAGATCCACCACGGTCGGCTGTACCCGAACCTCGACACGCTCGTCGAGAAGGGGATCGTCGACAAGGGCGAGGTGGACCGACGGACGAACTACTACGCGCTGACCCAACGCGGCGAGCGCGAGATCGAGGCCCGGCGCGAGTGGGAGCAGCAGTACATCGACGACGGGGAGGAGCTGGAAGTCGGGCGAGTTGCGGAAGCCGACTGACGCGACCGCGGGAAACGCGACGGGCCACCCATTTTTCGACGCGTCGGCCGCGGACGACGCGCTTAATCCGGTCGAACCGCTAGAGTGGATCGATGAGCGACAGCGGCGTCGCACCGGATTCTGCCGCGTTCACGCGACTCGGCGACGAGGTCCGGGCGGCGCTCTCGGATCGGGGGTTTCACACGCCGACGGAGCCACAGAAGCGGGCGATCCCGCCGCTTTCGGCCGGCGAGGACACGCTGGTCGTGGCACCCACGGGGACTGGCAAGACCGAGACGGCGATGCTCCCGGTCTTCGACGCCATTGCCCGGGCGGAGCCGCGGTTCGGCGTGTCGGCGCTGTACGTCACGCCGCTGCGCGCACTGAACCGCGACATGCGCGAGCGCCTGGACTGGTGGGGCGAGGAACTCGGCATCGACATCGACGTGCGCCACGGCGACACGACCGACTACCAGCGGAGCAAGCAGGCGGAGGACCCGCCCGACGTGCTGGTGACGACGCCGGAGACCCTGCAGGCGATGTTCACGGGGTCGAAGCTCCGGCGCGCGCTCGAAGACGTCGAACACGTCGTCGTCGACGAGGTCCACGAACTCGCCGCCTCCAAGCGCGGGGCCCAGTTGACGGTCGGCCTCGAACGGCTCCGCGAACTGGCCGGCCCGTTCCAGCGGGTCGGCCTCTCGGCGACGGTCGGCGACCCGGCGGATGTCGGGCGCTTTCTCACCGGCGGCCGCGGCTGTACCGTGCGTTCGGTCGACGTGGGGAGCAAGGTGAGCGTGACCGTCCGCGAGCCGACCGTGACCGACGAGGACGAGCGCCTCGCGGGCGAACTGATGACGGACGCATCGACGGCCAGCCACGTCCGGGCGATCCGGGACGTGGTGGCCGAGAACGAGTCGACGCTGATCTTCGTCAACACGCGCCAGACCGCGGAGGCGCTTGGCTCGCGGTTCAAAGAACTCGACCTGCCGATCGGCGTCCACCACGGGTCGCTGTCGAAGTCCGCCCGCATCGAGGTCGAGGACCGGTTCAAGGGCGGCGAACTGGACGCCCTGCTCTGTACGTCGTCGATGGAACTGGGCATCGACGTGGGTCACATCGACCACGTCGTCCAGTACGGTAGCCCACGGCAGGTGACCCGCCTCCTCCAGCGGGTCGGGCGGGCCGGCCACCGGATGGACCAGGTCTCGGAGGGGACGGTGATCACCACCCGGCCGGACGACACGTTCGAGGCGCTGGCGATCGCCCGCCGCGCGAAGGCCGGCGAGGTGGAACCGACGGCGATCCACGACGGCAGCCTCGACGTGGTCGCCAACCAGGTGCCGGGGATGGTGATGGCCAGCGAGGACGGCGTCGGCGCGATGTGGGCCTACGAGGTGGTGACGAACGCGTACCCGTTCCGGGACCTGACACGGGAGGAGTTCCGGGCGGTCCTCCGCGAACTGAAGGGCAACCGGATCGTCTGGGTCGACGAGGAGGCCGACCGGATCGAGTCCTCGGGGAGCACCTGGCAGTACGTGTACGCCAACCTCTCGATGATCCCCGACGAGGAGACGTACACCGTCGAGGACGTGGCCAGCGGGCGCGGCATCGGCACGCTCGACGAGCGGTTCGTCGTCAACTTCGCCGCGCCGGGCGAGGTGTTCATCCAGCGCGGCGAGATGTGGCGGATCACCGAGATAGACGACGAGGAGAGCGAGGTGCTTGTCACGCCCATCGAGGACCCCGCCGGCGAGGTGCCAACGTGGGTCGGCCAGGAGATACCGGTGCCCCGCGCCGTGGCCGGCGAGGTCGGCGAGATGCGCGGCGTCGCCGCACCCCAGTTCGCGGCGGGGGCGGACGCGGCCGGGGTCGCGCGCGAGTTCGCCGGCAGGTATCCGACCGACGAGCGGACCGCCGAGCGCGCGCTGGCACAGGTCGAGCGGCAGGTCGAGGCGGACGCGCCGACGCCCACCGATGACCGGATCGTCGTCGAGCACCGCGGGCGGACCGTCGTCGTCAACGCCGCGTTCGGCCACCAGGTCAACGAGACGCTCGGGCGCGTCCTCTCGTCGCTGGTCGGCCAGCGGACCGGGTCGTCGGTCGGCCTCGACGTCGACCCCTACCGGATCGAACTGGAGGTACCGAGCGGCGTCACCGGCCCGGACGTCGTGGAGGTACTGGAGGACACCGACCCGGACCACGTCGAGGCGATCATCGAACTGAGCCTCAAGCGCTCGGACGCGCTGAAGTTCAAGCTCTCGCAGGTGGCGGCGAAGTTCGGCGCGCTGAAGCGCTGGCAGGGGTCGGGCGGCTTCTCGGCCGACCGCCTGCTCGCCGCGCTGGAGGACACGCCCGTCTACGACGAGGCGGTCCGCGAGGTGTTCCACGAGGAACTCGACGTGGCCGGCGCGGCCGAGGTGCTGGCCGCCGTCCGCGACGGCGACCTCGAACTCGTCTCCGTCGGCGGGCGCACCAGCGTCGGGACGGGCGGCCGCTCGGGCGGGCGCGAACTGCTCGCCCCGGAGAACGCCGACGCGAGCGTCATCGACACCGTCCGCGAGCGCATCCGGAACGACCGCGTGATCCTGTTCTGCCTCCACTGTCAGGACTGGAAGCGCAAGAAGCCGGTCCGGCGGGTGCGCGACCAGCCCGAATGCCCGGAGTGCGGGTCGACGCGGGTCGCCGCGCTCAACCCGTGGGCCGACGAGGTGGTGAAGGCCGTCCGCGCCCCGGAGAAAGACGAGGAGCAGGAGAAACAGACCGAGCGGGCGTACCGGTCGGCCAGCCTCGTCCAGAGCCACGGGAAGCGGGCGGTGATAGCGCTCGCCGCCCGCGGCGTCGGCCCGCACAACGCCGCCCGCATCATCAACAAACTCCGCGAGGACGAGGACGAGTTCTACCGCGACATCCTCGCGCAGGAGCGCCAGTACGCCCGGACGCAGTCGTTCTGGGACTGACCGGGGACGGCCGACCGGCCCGCGCGGGCGGCCGTTCGTGATAGCCTCCCGACACCTATTTACCGGGGAGGGAACATGACGCGAACATGGCTGTCGACGGGCGGGGCGGAGCGGACGAGGGTGGATCGATACCGGTCGTGTCGGGGGTCGTCGCCGGCGTCGGCGCGCTGGTGGCCGGCCTGGCCGCGACGTACCTGGCCAAGTCGGGCGCGATAGCGGATGCCAGAGCCCGGACCTGGGACGAGGGTGGCATGTTCGAGGCCGTCCTGCAGACCCCCGGGACGGACGGGTGGGTCGAGCAGTTCAACGTCACGACGCCGGACGCGCCCACCGAGGGGGTGGAGTCGACGTTCGCCTTCTACGGCGTTAACGCGCCCGGGGACGAGACGGTCGTGTCGTGGCTGTACCAGCGCATGCACGGGCTCGACCCCGGCGGCACGATCGAAATAACGCTGCCGGACGGCAGCGCGACGTACGCGCTGTCGCTGAACGTCGGCGTGGAGACGTGGCTGCTCGCCGTCCCGCCGCTCGTCCTGACGGCGGCGGGCTACCTCGTCGTCGCCCGCATGGACCCGGCTGACCGGTCGGCGAAGGCGGGCGGCGCGGTCGCGGTGGGCTACGCCGTCGGGACGGCGGCGCTGCTCGTGGCGTTCGCGTGGAACGAAAGCGGGACGTACGGCGACGCCTCCGAGAGCGCGGTCGCCGTCAGCTACGGGGCCGACCTCCTGCCTGCGGTTCTCCAGATGGGCGTGGCATACCCGCTGGTCTTCGGGCTGCTCGGCGGCTATCTTGCGTGTCGGCGGACCGCGTCGGCGGCCCCGTCCGCCGGCCGGCGAGCCCCCGGTGGCGACCAGCGAACGCCCCGCGGCGGCCAGCAGGGACGGAGCCAACAGCGGCGAGGCCAGCAGGCGCGCGGACGGAACGAACGAGCGGGCGGCCAGCCTCGAAACGAGCGGCGGGACACGGGCGGTCAGCAGCGCCAGGGTCGGGGGCGCTCGGAGCGGCCGCCGGCCGAGCGCCGCGACGGACGCGACCGCGGCCGCCGGGACGACGGGTCGCGGCGTCCGTAACGCACATACTCCCGGCACTCCCGTGATCGGATATGACTCTCGCCCCGGGCGGCTGGCGCTACGCCGTGCCGCCGGCGCTGGCCGCGGTGCCCGCGCTCATCTTCTCGGTCGGCCTGAGCGCCGCGCTGGTCGCGCTCGCCGTCGGCGTCGTCGCGTTCTTCCGCGACCCCGACCGGACGCCGCCGCCGACCGGGGTCCTCTCGCCCGCGGACGGGAAGGTGTCGGTGATCCGCGAGGAGGGCGACCGCCTCCGCGTCGGCGTGTTCATGAACGTCTGGAACGTCCACGTCAACCGCGCGCCGATGGCCGGCACGGTCGAGTCCGTCGAACACCGCCCGGGCGCACACCGCCCCGCGTTCTCGAAGGAGTCCGACCGGAACGAGCGGGTGTGGATCGAGTTCGGCGAGTGCGAGGTGAGCCTCATCGCCGGCGCGTTCGCGCGGCGGATCCACCCCTACGTCGAGGCGGGCGACGCGGTTTCGCGGGGCGACCGCATCGGCCACATCGCCTTCGGTAGCCGGGCGGACGTGCTCCTGCCGCCGGACGTCGACCGCGCGGATCTGGCCGTCGAGAAGGGGGATAAGGTGACCGCCGGCGAGAGCGTGATCGCCTACTCGGGCGACGCGACGCCGCCGGTCGGCGGCCAGACGGTGCTCGGCGTCGAGGACGAGGCGGACGGCGTCGACCCGACCGGAACCGACCCGGACGAGGAGGGCGGTCCGGCGTGAGCGGCGAGGACGAAACCCCGTCGGTCCGCGAGCGGATCGGCGAGGTCGAGGTGACCCGGCGGCAGGCGCTGGCCGGCGCGGGCGGCGTCGGGGCGCTCGGCGCCGGCAAGGCCGCTGACAACGTGTTGATCGGCTACGGCGTCGTGGTCGGCGAGAACCTCGTGACCCAGGACCTCGCGGCGCTGGTCGACGAACGGCTCGACCCGTCGCTTGGCGACTCGCCGCTGCCCGGCGGCTACCGGGGCGCCGTCGACGACGGGACGCTGTTCGTACTGGACGGCGACGAGACGGCCGCCTCGGTCGCGCTCCCGGCCGACCCGTCGGAGGGCGCGGCGGTCGACGACGAACTCGGGTTCGGGGAGGCCCCGGTCGAACAGCTCGTCGCCGACCTCTCGGACCTGCTCGACGGGAACTACGAGTACGCCTTCTCGAAGCGCGACCCCTTCTTCGAGCGGGTCGACGCCGCCGAGCCGCGGCCGTTCACGGCCGGCGCGCTCCGCGGGCCGTACTACGACGACGCCGACCCGGAGACGGTCCGGGCGTTCGCCGACGCGGACCCCGCGCGGCCGCGGGCGGTGCTCTCCGGGCTCGTGGACGCGTTCCGGGAGCACTCCTCGTACGACGTGGCGCGGTACGTCGCCGGGTCGATAGAGGACAACGTACTGTTCGGCAGCGTCGACCTCCGACAGCACTTCCGGACGCCCGCGGACTTCGACGCGGTGCGCGAGGACGACGGCACGGGGATGTTCTGCTGGGAGTTCACCAATCGCTCGCTGGAGGCGCTGCACGCCGTCCCGGCGTGGCGACAGCGTCGCCCCGCCGTCGGCCTGAAGATGCTCGACGAGCGCCACAAGCACGTGTACACCGGCGTCGGGAGCGTCGTCCGCGAGGACGGCGACCTCGTGATCCCGGTCACGTTCGTCGACTACACGCACTCGACGCTGTACGACGACTTCTACGTGACCGGCCTGCTCGGCGAGGGCGTGGAGGCGTACAACGAGCGCCACCGCGCGACGGACGTGTACTGGCCGTAAGCCGCGGTAGCCGGGCTGAGCGTCGCCGGGTTACCGGCCGCTCGGGTCGACCGCCTCGACCGCCGCGTCGAAGTGCGCCGGCGTGACCGCTATCTCCTCGGCGCGTCGGTTCGCCTCCTCGGGGCCGAATTCGTCCGCGAGTTCGCGGATCGCCCGCATCGTGGCGTCTCTCACGACCGCTTCGAGGTCAGCGCCGGTGTAGCCCGCCAGGTCGGCGGCCAGCGCGTCGAGGTCCACGTCGTCGGCGAGCGGCTTCCCGCGGGCGTGGACGGCGAGGATCTTCCGGCGCGCGGCCTCGTCCGGTTCGGGCACCTCGACGTGCGTGTCGATGCGACCGGGCCGGAGGATCGCCGGGTCGATGGCGTCCCGGCGGTTCGTCGCCGCCAGCACGACGACGTTGGGGTTCTCCGCGAGGCCGTCCAGTTCGGTCAGCAACTGGGAGACGACGCGCTCGGTCACCTCGTGGCCCTCGCCCCGGCGGGCCGTGACGGCGTCTATCTCGTCGAAGAAGACGATGCTCGGCGCGGCCTGCCGGGCGCGGTCGAACACCTCGCGGACGGCCTTCTCGCTCTCGCCGACGTACTTGTCGATGATCTCCGGGCCGTTCACGTGGACGAAGTTCACGTCCGTCTCGCCGGCCAGCGCGCGGGCGAGCAGGGTCTTCCCCGTGCCGGGCGGGCCGTACAGCAGGACGCCGCTAGGGGGGTCGGTGTTGGTCACCTCGAACAGGCGCTCGTAGGCGAGGGGCCACTCGACGGCCTCGGTGAGCGTGTCCTTGGCCGCCTGCAGGCCGCCCACCTCGTCGAAGCTCGTCGACGGCGTCTCGGCGACGTACTCGCGCATCGCCGACGGCTCGACGGCGGCCAGCGCGGCGTCGAAATCCGCGCGGGTCACCTCGCGGGGCACGTCGTCGTCGGCCTCGCGGAACCGCGGCAGCGCGTGCATCGCCGCCTCCGTCACGAGCGCGTGGAGGTCCGCGCCGACGAAGCCGTGGGTCCGGGCGGCGAGTTTCCCCAGCGACACGTCCTCGGCCAGCGGCATCCCCCGGGTCTGGACGGCCAGTATCTCCTCCCGCCCCGTCTCGTCCGGGACGCCGATCCCAATCTCGCGGTCGAAGCGGCCGCCGCGCCGGAGCGCCGGGTCGATGGCGTCCGGCCGGTTCGTCGCGCCGATGACGACCACGTCCTCGCGGCTGTCGAGCCCGTCCATCAGGCTCAGTAGCTGGGCGACGACGCGGTTCTCCGCGCCGTCGCTGTCGTCGCGGTCGCCCGCGATGGAGTCGATTTCGTCGAAGAACACGACTGCTGGCGCGTTCTGGGCCGCGCGGTCGAACGCCTCGCGCAGGCGCTCCTCGCTCTCGCCCTTGTACTTCGACATGATCTCCGGGCCGTGGACCGTGACGAACTCGGCGTCGACCTCGTTCGAGACGGCCTTGGCGATGAGCGTCTTCCCGGTGCCGGGCGGCCCGTACAGCAGGACGCCCTTCGGCGCGTCGACGCCCAGTTCGCGGAACAGTTCCGGCTCAGAGAGCGGGATCTCGATCATCTCCCGGACCAGTTCCAGTTCGTCGTCCAGCCCGCCGATGTCCTCGTAGGTGACGACGGCCTCGCCGTCGCCGCCGGCCTCCTCGCGCACCCCGGGCGCGTCCGGCTCGTAGGGGTCGGGGGCCGTGAACACCGTCGTCGACCGCGTCACGCGGACGGGGCCGTCCGGCTCCGTGTCGACGACGCGGAACGGCGCGTCGGCGACGCGTTCGAGCCGCACCTGCTCGCCGGCGCTGACCGGGCGGTCGTGGAGGTCGCCGGTGACGGCCCGCTCGACGACGCTCGCGTCGACGTCGTCCAGCGACGGCGGCGGCGCGACCGTGATCGACAGCGCGTCCTCGACGGCGCGCTTTGCGACGACGACCGTGTCGCCGATCTGTACCCCGGCGTTTGCCCGCGTGTCGGCGTCGACGAGGATCGCGTCGCTCGGCACGTCGCCGTCCGCCGGCCACACCTTGGCGACCGTCGTGCGCTCCCCCCGGACGACGACTGTGTCGCCCGAGAGGACGCCCAGTTTCCGGCGTGCCGCCTCGGGGAGCCTGGCGACGCCCCGGCCGGCGTCGCGCTTCTCCGCGCCCCGGACCGTGAGTTCGACGGCGGCGGACCCCTGCGAGTTCATGCCCGCGGCTAGTGCGGCGACGGCCTTGACCTTTTCCGGCGCCCGCCGCCCGCGGCGGCCCGTCGGCGGCGCGTCACCCCCGCCCCGGTCCGGAGAAACGCATATGGCGACGGGCGTTCGAAGTCATCACATGGTCGTACAAACGGAGCGCGACGACATGACCTGGTACGAGTGCGAGGCCTGTGGCCTGCTGTTCGACGACCGGGACGACGCGCGCCAACACGAGGAGAACTGCGACGCCGAGGAGCCGTCGTACATCCAGTGACGGCCGACCGGCCGCAGTGACGGCCCGTCGCGGTCACCCGCGGTGTTCCGCCGCGAGTTCCGCCGCCCGCTCGGCGGTGTTCGTCTCCTTCCAGCGGACCTGCGACCCGTCGCCGTAGGAAAGCGCCGTCTTCAGTTCGTCGCGGAGGACGCCGTGGCCGACCTCGACCACCTCACCGTCCTCGCCGAGTTCGTACACGCCGTACCGCTCCGGCGCTCGCCCGACGGTCTCCCGGGTCAGCGGCCGCCACTGCTTGCGCAGCGCCATCAGACGATCTCGTAGGAGCGTTCGCTCATCTCGTCCTCGGCGAAGACGAACACGCGGCCGCGGGCGACCTCCGGGTCGGCCTCGACGACGATAGCGTGGCCGTCCATCCGCGCGGTGACCCCCGGGAACAGTTCGGTCTCGTCCTCGACGAAGATCCGCCCGACGCCGGTCGTTTCGAGGATGTCGTCGTGCGTGTTGCGGTCGTTGACGTACATCATGACCCCCTCCGTCTCCGAGGGGTCGGTGACGAGCACCTGCACGAGTTTGCCGGGCGGCGTTCGGACCGCCCCCTCGACTTTCTCCGGGACGCCGTGGTACAGGACCTCGCGGCCGTCGACGTACTCGACGTACACCCCCTCCTCGACGAGGCGGACGCCGATGGTGGACGGCGAGACGTTGTTGCGAGCGCTCATACCCGGCGTTTCGCGCGGCGCGCCCAAAAGCGGCCCGCTCTCGCGGTCCCGGCCGCAGCGCGGTCCGCCGTCGGCCCGCCGCCACGCCGGCGACCGCCCCGGCCAAATCCGCGGGGACCGCCAGCGGTAAGTGCGTGATCTGACTCTCTCCCCGTATGGACGGTCGGGCGGCGGCTCCGGCGGCCGGGACGGTGCTGAACGCGCTCGCCTGCGGCACGGGCGCGGCGTTCGCCATCGACGAGGACACCACCGCGACGGTGCGCCTCGACGCGGACGCCGACGGCGTGCGCGGCGAGATAGCCGACGCGCCGGACGCCGACACCCGCTTGATCGAGCGCTGCGTCGAACTGGTGACCGCCGAGTTCGGCGACGGCGAGGGCGGCACCGTCCGGACCGAGAGCGACGTGCCGATGGCCTCGGGGCTGAAAAGCTCCAGCGCCGCCGCCAACGCGACGGTGCTGGCGACGCTGGACGCGCTCGGGGTCAACGATGTCGACCGCGAGGCCGCCTGCCGGGTCGGCGTGACGGCCGCCCGCGACGTGGGCGTCACCGTCACCGGCGCGTTCGACGACGCCAGCGCGAGCATGCTCGGCGGCGTCACCGTCACCGACAACGAGTCCGACGAACTGCTCGCCCGCGAGGAAGTCGACTGGAACGTGCTGGTCTGGACCCCGCCCGAGCAGTCCTTCTCGGCGGACGCGGACGCCGCGCGGTGCCGCCGGATCGCCCCAGTCGCCGAACTCGTCGCGGAACTGGCCCTTGACGGGCGCTACGGCGAGGCGATGACCGTCAACGGCTTCGCGTTCTGCGCGGCGCTCGACGCCCCGACGGAGCCCATGCTGGAGGCCCTGCCGGACGTGACCGGCGTGTCGCTGTCCGGCACAGGCCCCAGCTTTACGGCGGTCGGCGAACGCGACCAACTGGAGGAACTACGAGACCAATGGGAGACACGACCGGGAACGACATGGCTGACGACGACACGGACGGACGGCGGCCGGACGAGATGAGCCTCGACGAACTCCGCGAGGAGATAGAGAGCATCGACCGCGAACTCGTCGAACTCATCGCGCGGCGCACCTACGTCGCCGACACCGTCGCGGAGGTAAAAGAACAGCACGACCTGCCGACCACCGACGAGGCCCAGGAGGCGGCGGTGATGGAACGCGCCGGCGAGAACGCCGAGCAGTTCGGCGTGGACGCGAACCTCGTGAAGGCGATCTTCCGGCTGCTGATCGAGTTGAACAAGGTCGAACAGCGCGAGAGTCGTTAGCAAATAGCACACCATCGGAAAGTACATACTCGGGAGTCGCTTCCGGCTAATTGTGAGGTGATGCGTATTAACGACAGCGACAATCGGCATCCTGATTCAGGGTATCGTTCTCGGATTCTCGATTGCGGCCCCGGTCGGCCCGATCGGAGTCCTGTGCATCCAGCGAACGCTTTCTAAAGGCCGGCTCTCGGGGTTCGTCAGCGGCCTCGGAGCGGCGTCTGCGGACGCCGTGTACGGGTCGATTGCGGGGTTCGGTATCACGGTGTTATCGTCGCTCCTGCTCGACCATCGGACGGCTATCCGTATCGGCGGTGGCCTCCTTCTCCTGTACCTCGGCGCTCAGTCGTTCCGTGCCGAGCCAGCAGAGACGGCGGTGTCCCCGTCGGACGTGGAGGGGCTCGTCAGGGACTACGGTTCGACGTTCCTACTGACGATAACCAATCCCGTGACCATTCTCGCCTTCATCGGCATCTTCACCGGACTGGGGGTCGGCGTCACGGGAGACTACACCGATGCCGCCGTGTTGGTTTGCGGTGTCTTCGTTGGCTCAGCGCTCTGGTGGTTCGCCCTGAGTATCGGTGTAAGCCGCTTCCGTTCGCGGTTCACTCGCCCGGTCATGCGTCGGGTGAATCAACTGGCAGGTGCAATCATCGTCGGCTTCGGGCTGCTCGGCCTTTGGAGTGCTCTGTAGTCGCGTTCTCTGTTTTCTTCGGCCGAAAACGCAGCAAAGTAGACGAAGTCCGTAACGTCAGTTTGAGACCTAAACAAGGTCGAACAGCGGGAGAACAGGTAGCCGTACACTGTTCGGAGGGGCTCTCCTGAGACGGTCGAACGATATGCTACCGACGTGACTCGCGTCCCGCCTCAGTCGTCCGCGCTGCTCGAAACCGTCGGGGTCGGCGGCTCGGCGGCGGACGGCTCCGACCGGACCGGCTCCCACTCCAGGTCACCCTGGTAGTGGAGCGCCGCGTTCTCCTGTTCGGGGTCTATCACCGTCAGCTGTATCCAGCCGTTGTCGAGGAGCCGGAGGAGTTGCTCGTGCTGGCGGAGGATCCCGGTGACCTGCTCGACGGGCGCGTGGATCAGCGCCGTCAGGCGCAGGGGCTGGTGGTGTGGCCGGTCGGCGTCGGCGTAGAGCGACTGGAGCGGGAGGCCGGTCATCAGGTCGCCGCCGTTGCCCTGGAACACGCCGACGTTGCCGACCGGGTTCTGCGTCACCTTCGACCCGCTGCCGTAGACGGCGTTGTCGACCGTGGCGAAGTAGTACTGGTTGTTGATCCACTGGGTGACCACGAGCGGGCCGGTGAGGATGGACTCCAGCGCGTCGCCGTCCGGGTCGGTGCGCCAGTCGTAGGAGTGGAGGAACGTGCGCCCGCCGAGGTCCTCGTCCGCGGTCAACTCGCGTGGGCCGACGACGAACGAGGCGTTGCCGGCCAGTCCCCACTCGGGACGGGTCTCCGCCCAGTCGGCGGCCCGGCGCTGCGTCTCGCGGACGCCGTCGGCGGTCGTGTCCGCCATCGAGTCCGTCCGCTCCGCGGCCGCGCCGGCCTGGGCTTCCGCGAGGTCGTCGCGCAACCGTTCGAGGTCCTCCCGGTGGCTCTCGGGCACCGCGCCGTCGAACAGGGTGACCTCGTCGGTCGTCGTGTTGTGCTCGGCGGCGAGGAACACGGTGTCGGCGGGGACGTCGAACCCCTGCTCGCGCAGTTCCGCCCTGACGTCCTCGTCGTTGCAGATGGCCGCGAGGACGCGGGCGTTCGGGCCGCCGGGGTTGCCGGCACAGGCCCCGCAGTCGAGGCTCGAATCGAACGGGTTGTTCGCCGTCTGACTGGCGTGGCCTGTGAAGACGACGAGGCGGGCGAACTCCTCCCAGCCCATCAGTTCGAAGGCCGACCGGGCGTACTCGACTTTCTCCTCCAGGTGGAGGCCCTCCCGGAGGTCGCGGACGGCATCCGGGTTGTAGTCGACCGACGGCTCGCAGAACACGCGTTCGGCGGGCGCACGGTCGGTGTCGTGGACGGCGTCGTAGACGCGGGCGGGGAGCAGCGTCCGGGCCGCGAGCGCGGCACCGTACCCCGGCCCGGCGTGCTCGACGAAGCTGAACGCCGTCGCCGCGTTGGATTTGAGCGACTTCAGCACGCCCTTGCCGGCGTTCAGGACCCCGTGCCAGCGGTCGTAGCGCTCCCGCTTGCCGTCCGCGCCGCCGGCCGGGCGGTCGGTGATGCGGTGCTGGGCGTCGACGACCGGCGGACAGGCGTCGACGGCGACGTCCGCGTCGTAGGCCTGATGGCGCATCGGGACGCCGAAGAACCCCGCGTAGCCGTGGGTCTCGTACGGCCCGACCGCCTCGATGTGGCGGCGGATGACCTCCGAGCGCGTGTCGATACAGAACACGAGCTGTGCGGCCCGCCGGCCGGACTCGTCCGCGGCGGGTTCGGGGACGGGGTCAGGGTCGGACACCGACTCCAGCAGCCGGTCGCGGTGGCTCTTCTCCCACGCGGTCAGCCAGGCCTCCCGACGCGGAGCGCCGTCGGTCCCGGCCGGGTCGGCGGCGCGGTCCACCGGTTCGATGGGGGCGCCGAGGCGGTCGGCGAGCAGCAGCCGGACCGCGACGTACTCGGTGAGCGAGACGGGGTAGGTCGACTGCCACGCGTCGGCGTCGTCGTCGTCGTCGGCCCGCCGCTTGACGAAGCCGGTCCAGCCGGGGAGCGCCGCGAGTTGCTGCTCGAAGATCGTCTCCCACTCCCCCTGCGGGAAGTCCGCCAGAACCCCCTCCAGCGCCGCCAGCGGCGTTTCCGGGAGGTCCGACGGGCTGTCGCAACCGGGTATCTCGCCGTCGTAGGGGGCCACCTCCCGCCAGGCCGCGTAGAACCCCTCCTCGCGGTCGGGCATCGGCCACTTGGCGTTGCCCTGGTCGAGGAAGGCGGTGAGCCACTTCGAGAGGACGCGGTCGACGCCCTCCGTGCGGGGATCGGTCCCGTCGGAGGCGGCGGCGTCGCTCGCCGTCATCCCGTCGAGCGACGTCTCGGGGTCCTCGTCGAAGCCGTGGGCCTCCAGTTCGGCGGAGAGCACCTCCGGGTCGATCCGCCCGGCCTCCCAGGCGTCCCGGAAGGTGGCGGGTGACGGGTACCCCTGCCCGCCGTACAGCTGGTTGGCCTCGGCGACCGCCCGGTGGAACGGCCGGTCCTCGAACCCGGACAGCGGGTTGGCCGTGACAAAGGAGTGGAGCGGCCAGGCCGAGCCGACGTGCTCCGCAGCGCGTTCGATACTGTTCGTGAGGTAGTCGCCTTCAAGCGTCATTGTAGTCCTCCTTCGTGGTCAGCACCGTTTCCGGGGCCGGCTGCGAGAGGTTCAGCAACGCGACGTAGAGGCGCTTGCTGGACCGGTGCCAGCCGCGGTCGACCGCGAGATACGCGGCGACGAAGAGGGCACCGACGGCGAGGTGGACGGCCGTCAGGTCGGTCGGCGCGGCGGTCATCGGAACGTCCGCCAGCAGCCCCGAGACGGCTTCGAACAGGAACCCGTAGACGGCGACCGGCACGACGACGATGACCGGGAGGCCGACGAGTTTGAACCGCGCAGGGATCCCCGACCGCGCGAGCACGTCGCGCGCCGCCTGCAGCGCCGTCAGGACCACCACGAGCGCGAGCAAAACGCCGGAGTCCGGTTTCGCCCCCTTGCCGGTGATCGCGACGAAGAGCGCGCCGCCGGCGAGCGCGGCGCCGAAACTGGCGGCGAGCCCCGGCAGCCCCGGGTCGGAGCGGGGGGACGCCGTCGGTGCCGTCCGTTCGACGGTCTCGCCGGCGGAGAGGAACAGGTACGCCTTGTAGAACCCGTGCAGGACGAGGTGGGCGATGGCGGCGGCGAAGAACCCGAGCCCGCACTGGAGGATCATGAAGCCCATCTGCGCGACGGTGGAGGCCCCGAGCTTGCGTTTGACGTCGGGGCGGACGAGCAACAGCGCCTGGCCGAGCAGGGCGCTCGCCGCGCCGACCACGACGAGCGCCGACATCGCCGCCGGGACGTCAGCGTAGAGCGGCGCGAAGCGGGTCAGCAGGATGCCGCCGGCGTTGACGAACCCGGCGTGCATCAGGGCGGACGCCGGCGTCGGTGCGGTCATCGACGACAGCAGCCAGCCGTGAAACGGGAACAGCGCCGACTGGATCATCGCCGCGAGGAACAGCCCCCCGATGGCGAGCCAGGCAAGGTCGGCCGGGAGGCTCCCGGCCCGAGCGACGATGCCGGAGACGGCGGTCGTCTCCGTCGCCCAGGCGAGCAGCGCGAGGGTACCGCCCAGCAGGCCGCCGCTCGCGAGGAAGTACCGGCGGGCGAGCGAACCGGCGGCCCGCGCCTGGTCCCAGCCGCGGACGTGGCCGATCAGGGAGGCCATCGTCAGCCCCATCGCCAGCCACGCCGCGGCGAACAGCGCGACGTGGTCGGCCGCGGCCATGGCCATCACCGCGAGCGTAAAGGCGAACGTCCGACCGAAGAACCGGTCGACGGCGGCGTCGCCGGCCATGTAGCGCCGGGAGTAGGAGTGGACGATCCCGCTGAAGAAGGTGACGACGACCCACACGACCGTCGTCAGCGCGTCGACGACGACGTAGCCGGGGAGGTGCCACTCGTACCCCCCGAGGTCCGAAACCGCCACCGTCGCCAGACTGAGCGCAAAGAGGGCCCAGACGCCGGCCGTCGTCGCTCGCGGCACCCCCGCGGACGACGGGGACGTCTCTGAGAGCTGTGCCGGGCCGTTCGTGTGGGATTGTCCAGTCATCGTTCGAGTCGCTACCCGCCAGCGCGGAGCGCCGGGGCACCGAAATCCCCGGCGACACTGCAACCGAGCTGGCCGGTCTTACACACTTCTACGAACAGTGCGGTTATTATAGCCTTCGGTATTACCAAATCGTTCTTGATCCAGAGATTGAAGAACAGAATGGTCGATCATGATGGATCCCGGTTGGCGAACTGCGGGCTGGACCCCTCTGATCGTCGTTCGGACGACTGAGCGGGAAACGCCGGGAGAACCAACGTAGCCCCCAGAAGTTCGCCGGGACGGACGCGGAGCGACTACTCGTCGTCCGCTTTCGGCCGCGAGGAGAAGTCGTCGAAGGGCGTCCGCTCGTGGCTGCGGACGAGCACCTCGTCGGCGACGGTCAGCCCCATCTCGAGGAGTTCCTGTGCGACCGGCGTGATATCGTCGTCGGCTTCGCCGACGGCCGTCACGAGCAGGTTCTTCTCGCCGGTGACCAACTCCTGAACGGAGATGACCCCCGGGATCGCGAGGATCTCGTCGATGAGGTCGCCCCGCTCCGGGATCGGTGCCGTACAGAAGAGGAGCATCCGGAGCGGGTAGCCCGACGTCTGATAGTCCACGTCGGCGCTGTAGCCCTTGATGACCCCCTCGGACTCCAGCCGCTGGATGCGCTTTCGCACCGTGCTCGACGACGCCTCGGTGCGGTCGGCGATCTCGGAGGACGAGAGGTTCCGAGCCTCCTCCTGGAGCGCATAGAGGATCTCCCGGTCGATATCATCGAGCTCGTGGTCGGCCATGCCTCGTGCTTGCCACCGGGAACACAAGGAGTTTCGGCTGCCGCGCCGGCGTCGTCGGACGCCGACGGGTCGGTCCGGCCGACACGGACGTGGCGGTGGGCGACAGGTTCGGTCAGTACGTCCAGAGGCGTTCGACCCGGCCCGCGACCGACGGCGACGCCTCCCGGAGCGCCCCGACGTCCGTCTCGCCGTCGGCGTTTATCACGTGGACCTCGCCGCGCCGCCCGGAGTAGATCCCCTGGAAGTCGTACACGACGCCGAACGCGTCCACCTCGTCGGGGACGTCGTCGCTCTCCAACAGGAACTCGACCTGCCGGTCGACGTTGTACTCGACGAGCCGGTTTATCGCCGCCGCGCGGTTCAGGCCGTCGGGGAGCGCCTCGACGCCGGGTTCGAGCCGCGCCCGCAACAGGTCGATGCAGTGGTCGATGCCGGCGGGTTCGTCGCCCGCGCCGCGGCCGGTGATCGCGTCGTACGTCGCCGTCACGGCACCGCAGCCCGTGTGGCCCACGACGATCGCCGTCTCCGTCCCCGTGTGTGCGATGGGGTACAGCACGTCGCCGGACACCGCCTCGCCGGCGTCGGTCCGCTGGACGACCCGGTTGCCGATGTTGCCGCAGGTGAAGACGTCGCCCGGCTCGTCGTTGCCCCACATGCGGTCCTGCAGGACGCGGGAGTCGGAACAGCAGACCGTGACCGCCGCCGGGCGCTGGGCGTCCTGCACGTCGTCGAAACGGTCCCGGAACGCCTCGGCGTGGTCGGCGTTGCGTTCCAGTAGCTCGACGAACGTCGGGTTCATACCGGCGGTAACGGCGGGTGGCGGCTATATTCCTTCGGCTTCGGGCGGGGGCCGCGATGGCGGCGACGCCCGGAGGGCCGCCCGCGGCGGCCGGCGGGGAAGACCTATACCGAACTGCCGAGAACGCCGGCGCATGCAGGAGGCGACGCTGTGTCACCCGGTCGTCGACGGCGAGTTGCTCCTCATCCGGAAACAGCGCGGGGTCGGCGAGGGGAAACTCGTCGGGCCGGGCGGGAAGGTCGAGGAGGGGGAGACGCCCCGCGAGGCGGCGCGGCGCGAGGTGCGGGAGGAACTGCGGGTCGACCCGGTCGGCCTGGCGAAGCGCGGCGAGTTCGCCTTCCACTTCCGGGACGGCGAGGTCGACGACGACTCCATGTACGTCCACGTGTTCGCGGCCGACGGCGTCGACGGCGAGCCGCGGGCGACCCCCGAGGCGGTGCCGGAGTGGCACCCCGCCGACGACCCGCCGTACGGCGAGATGTGGGTCGACGACCGCGTGTGGTTCCCGCACCTGCTGGCCGGCGAGCGGTTCGCCGGCGAGTTCGTGCTGGCCGACGGCGGCGAGTCGCTCCGCCGGTACGAGGTCGAGGTCGGCGCGGCCCTCGACGAGCCGTGACTACCGCACGTCGGAACTCGACGCCCGGCGGATCGCCGCGACGGCGACCGCCCCGAGCGCCAGGTCGAGTACGACCAGCACCGCGAGCGCCGGGAACAGCGTGTTCCAGACCGCGCCGAACTCGACACCGCCGACGGTCGTCGGGAACGCCGTCACCTCCACGACCGTCATCACGTCGCGGTCGAGGATCAGCGCCCGCGCGGCGTCGACGCCGTAGGTGACGGGGTTGTAGGTCGCGACCGTCCGGATCCAGTCGGGGAGCACCGCGAGCGGCAGGAACGCCGTCGAGACGAACAGCAGCGGGAACTGGAGCAGGTTCGCGCCGATGATCGTCGACTCCTGGTCGCGGGTGACCACCGCGAGCGCGTTCGACAGCGAGACGAACCAGACCGAAAAGAGGATCCCGACCGCCACGATGCCGAGCGCGCCGACGACCCCGGTCGCGATCTCCGCGCCGAGCAACACGCCCAGTCCGAGGATGATCGCTATCTGGACGACGATCCGGACCATCTCCGCGGCGGTCTTCCCGAGGAAGACGGCGGTCCGGTTCATCGGCGACACCATCACCTTCTCGAACATCCCCTCCTCGATGTCGTTGACGAGGCCGATTCCCGAGGTGGCGGCGGCGGCCAGCGACACCTGCATCGCGATGGCCGGCACGAGATACGTCTCGTAGGTGATCCCCCCGCCGCCCCGGTTGACGGCGCCGGTCGCCACCTGCCCGAACACCTGCGTGAACAGCACGAGGAAGATCACCGGCTGGACCAGCGAGACCACCAGCACGAACGGGTTGCGGACCGCCTTCAGGTTCCAGCGCTTGAAGTTGATCCACGCGTCCCCGAGAAACGTGTTGCCGGAGCGCCGCACCGACCGGTCGTCGCCGGCGTCGGCGCTCATCGGCTCGCCTCCGTCGCCGCCGTTTCCTCCGCGTCCGCGCGCTCGCCGGTGATGGCGAGGAACACGTCGTCGAGCGTCGGCGCGCGGACGTTGAACCCCGTCACCGACACGCCGGCGTCGCGCAGGGCGACCAGCAGGTCCGTGCCGCGCTGGCGCGCCGCCGGCGAGGTGACGGCGATGCCGTCCGCGGTCGTCTCGACGGCCGCCGCCTCGAACACGTCGCCCTCGCGGGCCACCTCGGCGGCCCGCCGCCGGGCGTCCTCGCCGCCCGCCACGTTCACGTCGAGTATCTCGCCGCCGACCTCCCGCTTGAGTTCGGCGGGCGACCCCTCCGCGACGATCCCCCCGTCGGCGATCACCGAGAGGCGGTCACAGAGCTGGTCGGCCTCCTCCAGGTACTGCGTGGTCAGGAAGATGGTCGTCCCGCGGTCGTTGATCCGCCGGAAGTACTCCCACAGCCGGTTGCGCGCGGAGGGGTCCAGCCCGGTCGTCGGCTCGTCGAGGAACACGAGCGGCGGCCGGTGGACCAGCGCCGTCGCGGCGTCGAGGCGCTTTTTCATGCCGCCGGAGAACCCGTCGGCGCGCTTGTCGGCGACGTCGGCCAGGTCGACCAGTTCCAGCAGTTCCTCGATGCGGTCGCCCCGCTCGCCCCGCGGGACGCCGTAGGCCTCGCAGGCGAACCGGACGTTCTCCCGGGCGGTGAGTTCGGGGTCGATGCTGGTCTCCTGGGCCATGTAGCCGATCGACTCCCGGACCGCCCGCGCCTCCCGGACGACGTCGAAGCCGTTGACGCGGACGTCGCCCCCCGTCGGCCGGAGCAGCGTCGCGAGCACCTTGATCGTCGTGGTCTTGCCCGCGCCGTTCGGCCCGAGGAACCCGAAGAACTCCCCCTCGGGGATCGCCATCGACACGTCGCGGACGGCTTCGGTGCCGTCGCCGTAGGTGAGTCGGAGCCCGTCCACGTCGACCGCGAGCGGCGCGTCGGCGGGCGGCCGTTCGGCGTCGTCTGCGACCGTCTCGCTCATGGCACGTCGTACGGGGTCGGGCGGTAAATGCGTGTGACTCCCCGGACCGGTCGCCGCTACGGATTCAGTAGCTACAGGTCGTAGTCGACCGCCCAGCGGTGCAGGTGGCCGAACACGGGGAACAGCGCCTCCGCCCGCTCGGTCGGTTCGTACTCCACGCGGGGCGGGATCTCGTCGTACTGCCGCCGGTGGAGGAGGCCGGCCTCCGTGAACGCGGCGAGTCGCTCCGACAGCGTGTTCGGCGAGACGCCGAGGGCGTCCTCCAGGTCCGAGAACCGGAGCGGCCCGTCGGCGAACGCGAACTCCCTGAGCACCGCCATGGCGTGTGCCTTCCCGAGCAGGTCGAGCAGGTCGGCGACGGTCCGTTCGACGCGCTCGCGCTCCGCCGGGTCGAGCGCCTCCCGCAGCGCCGCCGCCTCCTGCCGGCCGCCGCCCGCGTCGAGTGAGCTCCGGTCGTCCATGGTCGTCGGTTCGGCCGCCACGGGGAAATACTTCTGTTTTGCAAGCGTAGCGCAGGATTACCGGAGAGCGCCGTTACTACTGGTTCTCGAAGTGGCCCGTATATCACCGTCCGGCCCGTAGGTGCGCGCATGAACATCACCGTATTCGGCGCGTCCGGACGGACCGGCGTGCCCCTCGTCAGGCAGGCGATAGACCGCGGCCACGACGTCGTCGGGTTCGTCCGCGACCCGGACCGGTTCCCGTTCGAGGACGACCGCCTGACGCTCGTCGCCGGCGGAGCCTACGGCGGTGACGGCGTCCGGGAGGCCGTCGCGGGCGCGGACGCCGTCGTGAGCGTGCTCGGGCAGACCGACGACGGCCCGGACGACCTGCTGACCGTCGCGGGGGAGCACATCCTCGCGGCGATGGAGGCCGAGGGGGTCGACCGGTTCGTCACGCTCACCGGCGCGGGGGTCCGGACGGAGGGCGAATCCGTCCCGCTGTCGGGGCGGGTGATGGGCGTCCTGCTGAAGCTGCTGCAGGGGGAGGTGCTGGCCGACGCCGAGCGCCACGTCGACCTCGTCAGGGCGTCGGGGACGGACTGGACCGTCGTCCGCGCGCCGCGGCTGACGGACGGTCCCCGGACGGGCGAGTACCGGGCCGGCGACATCGAACTGGGGTTCGAGTCGGTGTCGCGGGCGGACGTCGCCGACTTCCTGCTGGACTGCGTCGAGGAGGGACGGCACGCCCGGGAACTGCCGAAGATCGGGGGTGCGTAAGGTGGCGACGCTTGTCACGGGGGCGACCGGCACGGTCGGCTCCGCGGTGGTCGACGAACTGGTCGCGCGCGGAGCGACGCCGCGGGTGGCGGTCAGGCGGCCGGCGGCCGCGCGGGAGCGGTGGGGGAGCGACGTGGCCGCCGTCGAGTTCGACTTCGAGCGCCCCGAGACGTGGGGCGGGGCGCTCGACGGCGTCTCGCGGGCCTTCCTCGTCCGGCCGCCGGGCGTCGGCGTCGACCGCATGCGGGAGGCCGTCGACGCGCTCGCCCGCGTCGGGGTCGAACGGCTGGCGTACCTCTCGGTGCTCGGTGCGGACCGGAACCCGCTGCTCCCGCACCGCCGCATCGAGCGGCGGGTCGAGTCGTCGGGCGTCCCCTACACGTTCCTGCGGGCCTCCTTCTTCATGCAGAACCTCGTCGAGGTCCACCGCGTGGACCTCGTCGAGCGCGGCGAACTGTTCGTCCCCGCTGGGGAGGGGGAGACGAGCTTCGTCGACGCGCGGGACGTCGGGGCGGTCGGTGCGGCCGCGCTGACGGAGCCGGGCCACGCGTACCGCGCCTACGACCTCACCGGCCCGGCCGCGCTCACCTACGAGGAGGTCGCAGCGGCCCTGTCCGCCGAACTCGACCGCGACGTGCGCTATCCGGCCCCGTCGGTCGTCGCGTTCGTCCGGCGGTGGCTGGGCCGGGACGCGCCGCTCCCGTTCGTGTTCGTGATGGTCGGCATCTACACGACGGCCCGCCTCGGGCTCGCGGGGCGCGTGACCGACGACGTGGCGCGCGTCCTCGGGCGGCCGCCCCGCGACCTGCGGACCTTCGCCGCCGACTACCGCGGGGCGTTCGCGTCCGGCGACGCCCAGGAGAGCCCCGACGGGTCCGACGGCGGGGCAAGCGGGCTGGCGGGCAGGTCCGACGACGGCTCGGGGTCGTTGTAGCCGCCCGGCGCGACGTCGTTCGGCGAGTCCGGGTAGAACAGCGACGCGACCGCGTGGAGGTGTTGGCGGCCGACGCCGAGTTCGAACTGGCCGCCGCCGTACAGCGTGATGTCGCGTTCGAGCGCGTACTCGATCGTGTCGAGCAGCGCCTCGACGGAGCCAAAGCGGGAGGGCTTGACGTTGAGCCAGTTCGGCTCGAACGGCAGCGCCTCGACGCTCTCGACGCCGGTGATCGGGTAGTCCCACGAGACGCGGTCGGCCACGTCGTCGACGAACGGCTCCGTCGCGTCGGTCAGCGCCGGGTCCTCGATGGCGGCCTCGGGGAACGCCTCGGCGACGCGGCGGTACAGGTCGAGGTCCGGGGGCTGGTCGACCTCCGTCCCCTCGTACCGGCCCTTCAGGTCGAGGATGCGGACCGTCGCCATCTCCGCTAGGTCGGCGACCAGCGCGTCGTCCCAGGCCGACGTGGGGTCGAGTTTGAACGCCAGGTCGTCGTGGACCAACAGCAGCGCCTCGATCCGGTCGGTCGTCGGCGGGTCGCCCAGCCGCGTGGAGACGACGAAGCGGACCGGGTCGTACGACCGGCCGAGCGCCGAGGCCAGCGACTCGTCGGCCCGCCGCAGGGCGAGGTCGAGGGCGGCGCTCTCGAACGCCCACCGGCGGTAGTTCCGTGCCGCCTGTTGCTCGGGGTCGCCCGCCGGGAACAGGTCGGCGTCGCCGACCGCCGCAGAGAACTCCTCCATCGTGTACTCGCCGGCGACGTCGTAGTCACCCGCGTCCATCGCATCGTGTGCCGCGGCGTCGTAGGTCACGTCCTCGCCGCGTCCCGTGGCGTCCGGCCCGTGGAGTTCGACGGTCGTCGTCACGCGCGTAAAGTCCGAGGAAGTGTCCCGCTCGGCTCGGACGAGGTCGACCCCCTCCACCCGGAGCGGGAGGTCCGCGAGTTCGTCGTAGAGGCCCATGGGCTCCCTACGCGGGCCGGCGGCATAGGTGCGGCGGCGAGCGGCCGTTACGGGGCCCCGGACGCACGCGACGGCGGTGCCGGCAAGCCCTCCGTCCGGCGACAGGAATTTGTGTCCGCCACGTGACTGTCGGGTCGATGACCGCGATACGCACCGAGGGGCTTCGGAAGTCCTACGGCGACCTGACGGCGCTTGCGGGCCTCACGCTCTCGGTCGACGACGGCGAGCTGTTCGGGCTGCTCGGCCCGAACGGCGCGGGCAAATCGACGACCATCGGCGTGCTCACCGGACAGCTCCGGCCGGACGCCGGCGAGGTGTCGGTGCTCGGCACGGACCCGACGACCGACCCCGTCGAGACGCGGCGGCGCGTCGGCATCCTCCCGGAGCGGGAGTCGCCGCCGAGCTTCCTCACGCCGCGGGAGTACTTCGAGTTCGTCGGCGCGGTGCGGGGGATCGACGACGACGACCGCGAGCGACGCGTCGCCGAGTGGGCCGACCGGCTCTCCTTCACCGAGAAGCTCGACACGCTGTCGACGGACCTCTCGCGGGGCCAACAGCAGAAGGCGATGATCGCCGGCGCGTTCCTCCACGAGCCGGACCTGGTGTTCATCGACGAGCCGCTGGCGAACTTGGACCCCATCGTCCAGGAGCGCACGAAGCGGTTCTTCGAGTCCTACGCCGCCGACGGGAACACGCTGTTCTTCTCGACCCACCACGTCGAGGTGGCCGAGGAGATATGTACCCGCGTCGGCATCGTCGGCGACGGCGAACTGCTCGCCGAGCGGGACCCGCGGGAACTGGGTGACGACGAGTCGCTGCTCGACACGTTCCTCGACAACGTCGACGCGCCGGAGGCCCGCGAGGAGGTCGCGGCCGAACCATGAGCCTGACGCGAACCCTGTTCGGGGCGATGGTCCGCGAGGAGTACCGGCTCCACGCGGACCTGTTCGGCGGCCGGCGCTTCGTCGGCTTCCCCCTCCTGATCGCGGCACTCGGCGCAGGCACCATGTGGTTCCTCTCGCTGACGGACGTGACCGTCGCGTCGGTCGCCGCCGGCCTGCACGCGCTGGCGTTCGCCTTCGGCTTGCACACCGGAACCGTCGGCTTCGTCGGGCGCGACGCGCTGGAGAACCTGCTGGGCGACATGACGCTGCTGGTGTTTTCGGCGCGGACGCTCCCGCTCTCGCGCCGTCGGCTGCTCGCCGTCTTCCTCGTGAAGGACCTCGCGTTCTACGCCGTCGCCTTCCTCCTGCCGCTGACGCTGTCGGTCGCGCCGCTTGCGTACGTCCGCGACCCCGCGTTGGCGGCCCGGCTCCCGGTGCTGTGGGCGACGACGACGCTCACGTTCCTGTTCGGCATGACCGTCACGTTCGCGCTGGTCGGCCTGTCGACCCGCGGGCTCTCCGCGCGGATCCTCGGCCTCGCGGCCGCGGCGGCCGTCGGCCTGGGCGTCGCCGCGGAGTTCGACCTGCTCTCGCTCACCCCCTACGCGCTGTACCGCTCGCCGTCCCCGACAGCCGTCGCCGCGGCGATCCTGCCGTCTGTCGCGCTCGCCGCCGTCGGCCTCGCGGCGTACGACCCGACGAGTCGCAGCGGCGCGCGGACGGCCACCGCGTCGTTCGGCCGGTGGCGTCGCCGCCTCCGCGACGAGAACGGCCTGCTCACCCGGAGCCTGATCGACGTCGCCCGCAGCAGCGGCGGCCTCTGGAAGGTGGTCTTCTCCGGCGGCGTCCTGTTCGGCGTCAGCGCGGCCCTGGTCGGCCTCACGGAGACCGTCACCGGCGTCGAGCCGTCGACCGGCCTCTCCTTCGGCGCGCTGCTCGGGCTGACCGGCTTCACCACGTACAACTGGCTGACGCAGTTCGACGACCCGGACGAACACCTATCCTACCCCGTCTCCGTCGCCGACCTGTTCGCCGCGAAGTTCCGCGCGTTCCTGCTGCTGGCCGTGCCCAACGGCCTCGTCTACCTCGCGGTTGCGGTGGCGTGGCTCGGCGGCGACCCCGCACACGTCGCCGTCGGCGCGCTCCTGCTCGTCGGCGTCGAACTGTACCTGTTCGGCCTGACGACGTACCTTGCCGGCTTCCAGCCCAACGAGTTCCTCTTCGACAGCGTGCTGTTCGCCGCGTTCGGCGCGGCCGTCGCCCTCGCGCTCGTCCCGACGCTGATCGTCGCGCTCGTCGTGTCGCCGGTGCCGACGTCGCTGCTCGGCGGGTTAGCGGTCGCGGCGGCCGCGCTCGCCGCCGTCGGCGTCGGCCTCTACCGGCGGGCCGTGCCGCGCTGGGAGGAGAAGCTGCTGGCCGGCGGGTGAGGACGTTCAGTGGAAAGTGCCTCCGCAGCTTGAGAGCAGTTCGCGGTAGAGAGCCGGTGGAGGGGATCGTGAACCACGGTCGGAGCAATCTCCTCCCTGATTCAAATCCCTCCACGAGCTCTTCAGCCTCACTTCGTTCGGCAAAAAGAGCCGGTGGAGGGATTTGAACCCTCGGCCTAATCCTTACGAAGGATTCGCTCTAGCCAGTCTGAGCTACACCGGCACGTTCGCGGTGCCTCGCGCATTTACTGATAGGCGCGATAATCGGTTTAAGGATTGCGAATTCACCCGCCCTCGCGAGTGAGTCGCACGTCGAGACAGACGTTCAGTTCGTGGGGCGCGTACGACCGCACGGTGTGGCGCGTCTCGACTGCGACCTCGTAGGTCGGCTCCGCCGCCGCGCGGATCGCCGCCTCGCCCGGCCCGTACGGGTCGTCCTCGTGCTGGATGTCGTAGTAGTGGAGGACGCAGTCCTCGCCCGCCAGCGAGACGGCGGCGTCGAGGAAGTCGTCGGCGCTGTGGGGGAGGTTCATCACGATCCGGTCGCCCCAGTCCTCGTAGTCCGCCGCCACGTCGCGCACGTCGCCGGCGACGGCCGTCACGCGGTCGCCGACGCCGTTTCGCTCGGCGTTCTCCCGGAGGTACTCGACCGCGCGCTCGTTCAGGTCGACGCCGACGGCCGTCGCACCGCGTTTCGCCGCGGGGATCACGAACGGGCCGACGCCGGCGAACATGTCGAAGAAGCGCTCGCCCGACTCCACCTGCTCGGCGACGCGGTGGCGCTCTGTGGCGAGGCGCGGCGAGAAGTACATCTCCGCGATGTCGACGGCGTACTCGCAGCCGTACTCGCGGTGGACCGTCTCCGTGGAGTCGCCGGCGAGCACGTCCCAGTCGCGGACCCGTAGCTCGCCCTGCACCTTCGAGGCGCGATTCACGACCGTCTCGACGGGCAGGTCCGACTCGACGACGGCGTCCGCGACCGTCCGCGCGCGCTCGGGGTCGTCCTCGTCGATGACGACGATGTCGCCGAGGCGGCCGTAGCTCGGCGCGTCGTCGAGCAGGTCCGCGGGCGTCGTCTGGGTCTCCCGCTCGGGCACGTCGCGGACGACCACGTCGTACTCGCCGGGGACGGCCGCCGCGTCCGTCACCGGGAGGTAGAGGAAGCCGTCCTCGAACTCGATCTCCAGGTCCTCGGCGACGAGGTCGTCGTCCGCGAGCGCGCGGCGGGTCGCCTCGCCCTCTTCCCGCGCGACGCGCACACACGGCGCTTCCATACCGCGAACGTGGACGCCTGCGGGGGGTAAGCCTGACGCTTCCGAACCCCGGCCGTTAAGCGCCCGGCCCGCCGAGTCCGGGTATGCTCACGTTCATCGGCCTCGGCCTCTACGACGAGCGGTCGATCACCGTCGAGGGCCGGGACGCCCTGCGGGACGCCGACCGCGCGTTCGCGGAGTTCTACACCAGCACGCTCGTCGGGACGAGCGTCGCCGAACTGGAGGCGTACCACGACACGGAGATCGAGGTGCTGGAGCGTGCGGACGTCGAACAGCGCCCCGAGCGCGTGTTGGCGGCCGCCGAGTCGGAGGACGTCGCCTTCCTCACCGCCGGCGACACGATGATCTCGACGACCCACGTCGACCTCCGCCTTCGCGCGCACGACCGCGGGGTCGAGACGCGGGTGGTCCACGGCACGACCGCGCAGGCCGCCGCCAGCGCGCTGACCGGCCTCCAGAACTACCGCTTCGGGAAGGCGACGACGCTCCCGTTCGACTACGCCCACGGCGCGGACGGCCTCCCGGCCAGCGTCACGGAGACGATAGACGAGAACCGCGAACGCGGCCTCCACACCCTCGTCTACCTCGACATCAAGGTCGACAACGAGGCCGCGGTCGCCCGCGCCGGCGACGCCGAACTCGACGAGTACATGACCGCCGACACGGCCGCCGAGTATCTCGCCGGCGAGTACCCGGAACTCCTCGCCGTCGTGGTGGCCCGCGCAGGCAGTCCCGAGCCAGTTGTCCGGGCCGACCGCGTTGCCGACCTCGCGTCGGAGTCCTTCGGCGGCCCGCTGCACCTACTGGTCGTCCCCGGCGAACTCCATCACGTCGAACGCGACGCCCTCCGGGATCTGGCCGGCGCACCGTCCGAACTGCTGGACTGAGTTTCACTTCTGTTGTTGCAGTAGTAGCGGTGTGTGGTTACGGAGCGCGTCCGCGGACAGCAGTCGCTATCGGGCGTAGCGCGCGAAGAAATGAAATCGGCAAGAGCCGGCGTTAGCCGGTGGTTCGTGCGACGTTAGTCGCGACGACGCAGGGCCAGCATGGCGGCGGCGAGCAGCGCCACGATGGCGATGCTGATGCCGAAGCCGGGCTGACCACCGGAGTCGGAGTCACCGTCACCGTCACCGTCACCGTCGGACGGCGTCGTGCCGTCGCCACCGTCGTCGGTGGTGGTGGTCGTGGTGGTGGTGTCGTCGGTGGTGGTGGTCGTCGTCGTGGTCGTCGTCGTGGTCGTCGTCGTGGTCGTCGTGGTCGTCGTGGTCGTGTCGTCCTCGTCGTCGAGCGGCGTGTCGACCTCGGCGCCGGCCGTCACGGCGGAACCGTCAGCCGTGTACGGACCGTCGGCGTCACCCTCGGAGGAGACGAAGTCGTACTCCTGGTTGTCGTTGGAGTCCATGTGCGGCATGGCAACGAGGGTCTGGTCGGTCTCGACGGCGCTGTCGAGTTCGACCTGCACGTCGGTGTGCTGGCCGGCCTCGAGGTACTCGGACGTACCGAGCACGCTACCGATGGCGTCGTCGCCAACGGTGGAGTCGTGGATGGTGACGAAGCCGCCGTTCGGCAGGTAGACCTCGTCGACCGTCACGACCGTACCGTCGTCGCTGATCTCACCGCTGAAGGAGACCTGGGACGGCTGGACGTCACCAACCGTGCCGGTCTGGGCATCGTCCAGCTGGGACTCGCCCTCGTAGAGGACGTCGACGGTGAAGTTGTCACCGGCGGACGCGTCCTCGCTGAAGTCGAGCTCAGCGGACCAAGTGCCGCCTTCCTGAACCGTAACCTGGTCCTCCAGGAGGAACGGCGGGCTGACGCCCTGAGCGCTGTCGACGCGGACCGTCAGCTCGGTGCCGGCGGCCTGCGTCGAGGTGCCCTCGATGGTCTGGCCAGCGGCGGCCTCGACCTCGGGCGGCGTCACGGTCGCTTCCTTGTTCACGAGGTTGAACGAGTCGCTGACGGACTCGTCCTCGTCGCCCGTGAGGGCGGAGTCCTCGGAGATGAGGAACTCGGTCGTGTAGCTACCGTCGCTCGGGCTAGCACTGTTGAGCTGAGTAGTGTCGACAACGACGTAGTAGGTGTCGTTGGCGCCGTCAGCGTAGACCGTGCTGTTGTTCGGACCCGGAGTGAAGCTCTTCGCCTGACGGTTCGGCTTCGGATTGTCCTGCGTGACGGTCAGACTGACGTTGTCGTTGTTGTTGATCAGGGTGAACAGACTGCCCTGGTCCTCAACGACACCCGACAGACCGGACGCGTCAAGCTCGTGGATGATGTAGTCGTCGGTCGCGATGCTGCTGTCCTCGGTCACGGCGTCCGTGACGTCAGCGAACTCGGAGAAGTCCTCGGCAGCCGGCGCGGTGCCGATGCTGAGGTCGTTCGTCGAACGGCTCTGGAGGTTCAGCGACGCGCGTGCGTCGGAACTGGCCGTGTAGTCGTCACCGGCACGCACGGAGATGTCGTACGTGGTGGTGGCGAGCAGGCCGGAATCGAGGGCAGAGTCGTTCTGGAAGTCGAGCACGTCGTCGCCCGTCACGGAGATCGCGTTGTCCGTGCCGGCCTGGAACGTGTTGTACTGGACGGTGACCTCGCCGTCGCCGTCGTCGTCGATGACGGTGGCGTTGGCCTGGTAACCGTCGTTGTCGATGTTACCGATCGTGATCGACGCGGTGTCGGTGTTCTCCAGATTGACGGTGAACTCCGCGATGTCACCGACCTGCTGGGTGATGAGGCGGCTCTGGAAGCTGGTGTCCTCGTCACCTGCGGCGGTCACGTTGAGCGACACGGTATCTTCCGCGTCCGTGTCGTTCACGTCGAAGCTCAGGTCGTACTCGTCAGCGGAGACGCCGCTGAAGTTACCGGTAACGGAACCGCCACCGGAAACCCGAAGCTTGACGGTGTCGCCGTACTCCTCGTTGACGTTCGCGTCCGAGAAGACCTCGGATGCGTTCAGACCGTCCGCGGAGACGTTCACGTAGAACGTACCACGGTTGGAGTCGATGTCGAACGTCTCGGTGGAGCCGTCGTTAACGACCGTACCGTCGTCGGCCGACACGGTGAAGTCCTGCGCGGCGACTTCGAACGTGTAGACACGGTCACCGCCGACCGTCAGGTCGTAGGTGCCGTCGAGACCCGACGTCGAGATCAGCGTCCCCTGACCACTCGAGTCAGCGGTACGCTCACGCACGAGGTTGCCGGTCTCGTTGTTACGGATCTGATAATCCTCGCTTTGGTTGAATGCTACTCCATTACCTGCATCGGTCGAATCGAATGCCACGTAGACGTCCTGTCCTTGCCAGAAGGTTTCCCCGTCCTGATTCAGGGTATCGTCGCCGTCGCTCTGGTTCGCCGCAGCGGCGGAACCAGCGAAGGCAACGGACCCTGCAAAGACGGAGAAGACCATCAGCGCGGCCAGGAACAGGCCACGGAACTTCTCTGTTTTGCTTGTCATGTTTGGTTTTGGATTGCTGTACCGGCAACGGTAGCTTTCTCTGCCGCAAATGCACCCGTGAACGGGGTGCGACCATCGATACTCGCTACTGTCACCATGGGTAGGGGTACGATTGTTACCGTTGTTCCGTCGTTATAAATGCTTTGTGGTGGTTACACCGTGTGAGAACGCTTCACAACCCGCGTAGCGACGGCATACAGCGGGATTTCGGGCTGCCGATACAAACATCGACGGCCGCGAGGGTATATAAATAAAACCGCATCCAGTCGTTCCCGTCGTCGGACCAGTCGGCGGGTTGGGACGTCGAAACGGAGTCTCGTGCGGGCACGCTCGCGAAAGAAAATCGGCGGCGACGAGTATATACGCGTCAGGCGCGAATCCACGTCCGAAGTTCACATGGCACAAGGTACGGTGGCCTTCTTCCACGACCGGAAGGGCTACGGGTTCATCGAGACCGACGAGGCGGAGGAGGACATCTTCTTCCACATGGAGGACGTCGGCGGCCCGGACCTGGAGGAGGGCGCGGAGGTTGAGTTCGACATCGAGGAGGCCGAGAAGGGGCCGCGCGCGGTCAACCTGACGCGGCTGTAAGGTGGGGACGGGGACGACGGCGACGCCGCCGCGGAGCGACTTCGCCGGTCGGGTGGAGCGGGCACCAGAACACCCCGTCCGGCTCCCGTCAGTCCTCGCCGGCGGCGCTCCCGCGTTCCGCCATCATCGCCTCCGTCCGCCCGACCCAGCCGCCGCGGTGGAACCCGACCGCCACGTAGACCGTCGCCCACGCGTAGTAGGCCACGAGGCCGGCGTACGCCGCGACGACGCCGTAGTCGAGGCGGACGCCGACGACGTAGGAGAGGCCGAGCATCCAGAAGAACATCCCCGTGAGCCGGGCGAGGAAGGGCGTCCGCGTGTCGCTGCCGCTTGTGAGCGCCCCGGCGAGCACGATGTAGACGGCCGTGAACGGCGCGGCCGCGGCGAACGCGCGGGTGAAGCCGACCGCGTACCGCGCGGTTTCGGGGTCGTCGGTGAAGACGGCGACGAGCGGTTCGGCCGCGACGAAGAGGACGACGCCGAGCGACCCGACGGTGACGAGGCCCAGCAGCGCGGCGGCCCAGCCCCCGTAGCGCGCGCCGGCGGCGTCGCCCTCGCCGAGCGACTGCCCGACGACGATGCCCGTCCCGGTGCGGTACCCCCGCGACAGCGGCGCGGTGATCTGCTGATAGGCGCGCCGTCCGATCTGGTAGCCTGCGTTGACCTCGGTTCCGAACACGAGCAGGATCGAGTTGAACGGGAAGTCCATGACGAACGTCGCCACGCCCTCCAGAATCCGCGGGAAACTGATCGCGAGCAACTGTCTGGTGACGGTCCAGTCGCCAGGCCACACCAGGGACGCGGGCGTCCAGGGCCCCCACATGGCGACGAGGAGCGCGCCGGCGGTGAAGACGTTGCCGAAGGCCGTCGCGATGCCGACGCCGACGATGCCAAGCCGCGGCGCGGGGCCGAGGCCCAGGCCGAGGGCGACCGTTCCAGCGATGTTCAGCGCGTTCGACAGCCCGTTGACGTACATGGGCGTCCGCGTGTCGCCGGTCCCCTGTACCGACCGGGCGGCCACGAGCGCGACGTGGCGGGCCGGGCTGGTGGCGAGGACGATAGCGAGGTAGATGCCGCCCATCCGAACCACGTCCGCGCCGGCCCCGAGCACCTGTATCGCCCAGTCGCCGAGCAGGAGGCCGAAGGCGACGAACGGCAAGCCGGCGAGGGCACCGATCGCCACCGCCTGCGTCACCGCCTGGTCGCGGTTCGCCTCGGCGCCGCTCCCGGTGTCCTGGCTGGAGAGCGCGATGACGCCGCTGCCCAGCCCCAGCCCGATCCGCAGGGGGAGACGGGCGTAGAGGTCGGCGAGCCCGACGGCGGCGATGGCCGCGGGCGAGAACAGCCCGGTGACGACGATGTCCGTCGTCCGCATCAGCGTCCGCAGGAACTGCTCGACCATCACCGGCCACGAGAGGTCGAGGACTCGCCGCCAGACGTCGAGCAGCCGTCGGCGTCCGCCGTCGGGGAGCACTTTCCACAACTTGCGGGCGGCCCGGTTAGAACCTATCGAACGGGGAAACCGCGGGGTCAGGCACGGGCGGGGGGCGTATCGGCCGCGGCGACGAACGCCCGCTCCGCGTCACTCAGGTTGCCGCGGCCGCGGAACTCGGCCATGCCCGCGCGGTAACGCTCGGCGCTCCGGTCGCCGGGGCGCTCCAGCACCAGTTCGGCGATCCCGGTGGTCTCGCCGGTGTAGCCGAAGCCGGCCTTGTACAGCGCCTCGTAGGCGAACGGGTTGTTGACGGCGATCCGGACGCGCTCGTAGCCGCGGTCGGCGGCCCGGTCGGCGACGAAGTCCGCGAGGTCCGGGCCGATCCCCTCCCCCCGGAGGTCCTTGCGGACCGTGATGTAGCGGATCCACAGCGTCCCCGCGTCGGTGCGGTCCTCGTTGAACGCCGCGGCCGCGAGGACGGCGTCGTAGTCGTCGCCCTGATCGGCCGGCGTTCCGGCCTCGCCCTCACTGTCATCGTCCGCCTCGCTCAGGTCCCGATCGTCGTCCGCGCCGGGTCGGACGACTGCCTTCCCCGTGTTCGACATGACGAACTTCCCGGCGTAGCTGAACCGCTCGTAATCGAGCCGGAGGGTCGGCCCGTCGGGCGGCCAGCCGAGGAGATCGAGGTCCATACGCCGCGTTGGTTCGCGGGCCGTTTCAGCGTGGCGTTGCGGCGCTCGGCGGCGTTAGCGGCCGGCTTACTAACCCCCAACCCGTCGTCGCTCCGGCAGGAATGGGACCGCGCTTCACCACCGGCGTCGACCGGCTCGACCGCGAACTCGACGGGGGGATCCCCGCGGGGAGCGTGGTCGCGCTGTCCGCGCCGCCGGCGAGCCAGTCCGAGCGGCTGCTGTACGAGATCGCGGCCCAGCGGCGGACGCTGTACGTCACGACCGAGCGCGCCGCCGGGGCCGTCGAACGGGCGCTCCGGGAGAGCGTCAGCCCCGGGTCCGTGGAGGTGTGTGAGGTCGGGGGCGGCGACCCGCTGACCGACCTGGTCCGGGCCGTCCGCGCGCTGAACGAGCGGACCCTCGTCGTCGTCGACCCCGTCGCGCCGCTCGAACGGACGCCGAACTACCGCGCCGCGCTGACGGAACTGCGGTCGCTGCTCCGTGGGAAGGACGCCGCCGCCGTCCTCCACTGCGTCGACGGCCGGGCCGTGCCGGACGGGCGCGACGCCACCGAGTACATGGCCGACGTGATCTTCGACCTCGCCGTCGACGTCCACAGGAACCAGCTTCGAACCCGGCTCACGGTGCCGAAGCTCCGGGGCGGCGACGCCCCGCGGGACGCGCTCAGGCTGGACTTCAAACGGCGCGTAACGGTGGACAACAGCCGCGACATCGCGTGAGGCGTTCGGAGGGCTTGCGCCCGCCGGAGCCGCAAACGCCGCATAACAATGGGGCAAAGCGGTGCGGACGGTGGTATGGGTGCCACGAACCACTCCGACCTGACGGCCGCGGCCGACCCCGCGGTGTCGATAACCGTCGTCGTCGCGGGCGTCCGCGTCGAGAAGGCCGTCGTCACGGACGCCTTCCCCGTGCCGGTGGTCGCGCTCTCGGTCGACTCGCTCCACGACGACCCCGCGACCGTCCGCATCGTCGACGAAGTGCCGGCGAGCGTGCCGCTCGCGGACCTGGGCAACGGCGGCTGGGAGACCGTCGACGACGAGCGGATCGCCTGGTCCGGACGGCTCGCCGCCGGCGAGGAACTGGTGACGACGTACGGCGTCGACGCCGACGCCGCCGACGCGGACGCGCTGGAGACGCCGCCGACCGTCGAGGCCGTCGAACCGGAGCCGTAACCGCGGTCGGTCGACCGGACGCCCGTCAGTCGAGCATGTCCTCGGTGATCGTGTTCGGGAGGAGTTCGCCGAGCGTGTACTCCGCGATGCCGTCGCCCTCGTCACAGAGGACGACGAAGTCCTCGTCGCAGAACTCCGCGAACGTCTGCCGGCACCGGCCGCAGGGCGTGACGCCGTCGCGCTTGGCCGAACTCACCGCCACGCGCACGAACTCGGTCTGGCCGTCGTGGATCGCGTGTGCGACCGCGACGCCCTCGGCGTGGAGGCTGTTGCTGTAGTTGGCGTTCTCGATGTTACAGCCGGTGTACACCGAGCCGTCGGCGGTTTCGAGGGCCGCCCCGACGGGGTACTCCGAGTACGGCACGTGTGCGGTCTGGTGGGCCTCGCGGGCGCGCTCGATGAGTTCGCGGTCTTCCATGCGACGGGGTTCGGCCACGGGGGAGAAGTAAGCACCGGCAGCGGTCGGACGGGACGACTAGCGCGGCCGCCCGCTCACTGCCCGACGGCGTCCTCGACCGTCCCGCGGGCCGTCTCGATGAGGTCGTCGACGTCGTCGCTCTCGGCGTAGATCCGGACGTACGGCTCGGTGCCGCTCGGCCGCACCAGCACCCACGAGCCGTCCGGTAGTTCCACCCGGACGCCGTAGTCGGTGTTCGCGTCGCCGTCGGGGAACCGCTCCGGAAGGCTCGTCGCCAGCCGCTCCATCGCCGCTTCCTTGCGATCGTCCGGGCACTCGACGCTGACCTTCCGGTAGGGCCGTTCGGTCACCGGCTCGCGGAGCGGCGCGACGCCGCCGGCGTCGACGACCAGCCCCGAGATGACGGCCGCGCTGGTCACGCCGTCGATCCAGCCGCCGAAGGCCGTGTGGATGTGCTTCCAGGGTTCGGCGGCGAAGGCGACTTCGGTCCCCTCGTCGCCGGCCGCGCGCTCACGGGCGATGCCCTCGTGGAGCGCGCCCAGCCGGACCCGCTCGACGCGGCCGCCTGCGGCGCGGACCCGCTCGTCGATCCGGGCGGAGGCGTTCGGCGTCGTGACGACGACGGGGTCGGTCGCATCGCTCGCCGCGGTGTAGTGATTCGCCAGCACCGCCAGCACGGTGTCCTCGTGGACGACGTCGCCGTCCGGCCCGACGATCACGATCCGGTCGGCGTCGCCGTCGTGGCCGATCCCCACGTCGTGGCCCTCGCGGACGAACTCCCGGAGGTCCGCGAGCGACTCCGGCGTCGGCTTGCTCTCGCGGCCCGGGAAGTGGCCGTCGACGTTCGCGTTCAGCGCCGTAACGTCCGCGCCGAGCGCGCGGAGCACCTGGGGCGTCGCGAGGCTCGCCATCCCGTTGCCGCAGTCGACGGCGACCGACAGCCCGTCGAGGGGACGCTCGCCCTCGCCGAGGGTCGTCCGGGCGTAGTCCGCGACCGCGTCCCGGTAGGCGTCCAGCACGTCGAGGCGCTCGCCGTCGCCCCACTCGGCCCAGTCGACGGGCGCTCCGGCCGCTTCGACGCGCTCCTCGACGGTCCGCTCGGCGTCGCGGTCGTACTCGACGCCGTCGACGAACAGCTTCAGCCCGTTGTCCTGCGGCGGGTTGTGGCTCGCCGTGACCATCACACCGCGCCGGCCCTGCGAGGCGAAGGCGAGGGCCGGCGTCGGCACCTGTCCCACCCGGCGCACGTCCGCGCCGGCGCTTTCCAGCCCCGCCTCGACCGCGGCGGCGAGCGCCGGGCCGGTGACGCGGCCGTCGCGGCCGACGACGAACGTCTCGCCGTCCGCGCCCGCCGCCCGCCCGACCGCGAGCGCGAGCTCCGGCGTCACGTCGTCGCGGACGGGACCGCGGATCCCAGCGGTTCCGAACAGTGTCATAGACGGCGGGTTCCCCCGCGGCGAACAAGTCATTGTCGGTCGGTCCACGTCGATGGGCCGACCGGCGACGCGACCGCCACTCCCCGCGCGCTCGAAGCCGCTATCACCTCAATTTATCCGGGAGTGGTGAGAAAGGGGCAACCACGCCGCCCGGTCGCAGGATCCGCCATGTACTCTCTCGACATCGACTTTCCCACAGACGCGATCGCCGGCGGAACGAACCTGCTGGTCGTCGGACCGTCGATGAGCGGGAAGCGCGGCCTCGTCCTCGACGTGCTCGCGGACGGGTACGCCGACGACGACGGGGTGGTCGTGGTCACGACCCAGAACGGCCCGGACGAGGTCCACGACGGGATCACCGACCGGCTCGACGTCGACTCCGTCAGCGGGCTGGGCGTGGTCGACTGCACCGGGCAGGAGGGGCCGGCCTCCGGCGACGACCGCATCCGCCGCGTCTCGTCGCCGCGGGACCTCACCGGCATCGGGATGGAGAGCTCGGACCTGATCGACATGTTCACCGACCGGGGCTACCGGCCCCGGACCGCGTTCGACTCCCTGTCGCAACTGCTGATGTACGCCGACGTGAAGACGGTGTTTCGCTTCCTCCACATCTTCACCGGGCGCATCGGCGCGGCCGACGCGCTCGGCCTGTACACGCTCGACAGCGAGGCCCACGACGAGCAGACCGCCCACACGATCCGGCAGCTGTTCGACGGGATGATACAGACGAAAGTGGACGACGACGGGCGCGCGTTTCGCGTACGCGGGCTGCCCGGCGCCGACGACGGCTGGACCCGGTTCTAGAGTTCGACGCCGCTCGGGATGAGGCTGTGCTGTCTGAGCAGGTTCCCCTCCCTGTTGTACACGAGGAAGGTCCGCTTGTCGTAGACGACCAGCTCCTCGCCGTCGACGTAGATCCGGACCTCGTACCGGCCGTCGTCGTCGGCGGCCTCCTCGCCGTAGCGTCTGGCCGCGCGGATGAACGCGAGCACGTCGTCGGCGTCCTCGTTCAGTTCGAGGATGAAATCGCCCGTCACCCGGTTGGTGACGCTGACGACGCCCGTCGCGTCCGGGTCGTCGATCGCAGACTGGAGGCGCAACGCGACGTCCGTGCCGTCCGCGTCGAGGAACTCCCCGTCCGCGCCTGTCAACTGCTCCTCGAGCGTGGACGCCGGTCCCTCGAAATCGATCCGTACGGTCGGCTTCGCCGGGTCCCCGCCCTCGTCGACCCAGTCAACGTCGCTCACGTCAAGCGTGAAGTAGTCGCGCCTCATTCCCTGTCAGGTGCTACGGTCTCGCCGGGTATGAACGTAACGCCCGAGGCACCTCGCCGGAGGGCGGATCCGGGATGACACGCCCCACGGCGGTCGCGGGTCGCCGCGGGCGGGTGAGCGCGCCGCCAGGCCCGGCCGTCCAATTTAAGTCCCGTCGACCCAACTTTTCCCCAAGTGAACCGTATCGGGACAGGTAGCCGTTTCAGTGGGTGACAATGGCAGGGGACCCGGAGCACCGACGGGATCGAACGGGGGCGGACACGTCCGATGACCCGCAGGACGACGCCGACGACAGCGCCGACCCCGACCCCGGAAACGACGGCCGGGAACCGGCCGACGCCGCCGAGCGGGAGGGCAGGGAGCCGCCGGATTCCGGCCCGCGCGACGAACCGGCGCGGTCCGACGAACCGCACGGCGTCGCCGACGCCGTCCACGGAGCGCCGTCCACCCCGGAGACGGAGGCCGAGTCGGACTCCACGTTCGACGCACTCAGACGGCGGATCCGGCGGGCGGTCGAGATGCTCCGGGGGTCGACTATCTCCCCGGAGAACTACGACCCGTCGCGGCACGGTCGGATCGTCACGTTCGACGGGATTGACGGCCACGAGGAGGTCGATCGGTACTGGGTGAACGCCCCCTTCGCGTTCGTGTCGATCCTCTTCGACCCCGAGGAGAACAAACACCTGTACCACGTCGTCGAGCCGGAACTCGACACCGACGAGTACGCACTGCTCGAGGCGCTGTTCGAGGACATCCGCGACCCGCTCATCTACCGGCAGGACGTCAACGAGTCGAACGTGGAGGCGGTGCTCGCCGAGGAGCTCCGCGAACACCTCGAACGCTACGGCGCGGATGTCGACATGCGGACCTTCCATACGCTGTTTTACTACCTCTACCGGGCGTTCCGCGGGTTCAACAAGATCGACCCGATCATGCGGGACGCGCACATCGAGGACGTCTCCTGTGACGGGTACGACCTGCCCCTGTTCGTCTACCACGACGAGTACACCGACATCGAGACGAACGTCTCCTTCGAGCGCGACGAACTCGACAACTTCGTCGTCCGGCTGGCCCAACACTCCGGCCGCCACATTTCGGTCGGCGACCCCATGGTCGAGACGACGCTCCCGGACGGGAGCCGCGCCGAACTCGCGCTCGGCGAGGAGGTGACGCCCCGCGGGTCCGCGTTTACCATCCGGAAGTACGCCGACGAGCCGTTCACGCCGGTCGACCTGCTGGAGTACGGCACGTTCAACGTCGACCAGATGGCGTACCTCTGGCTGGCCATCGAGAACAACAAGAGCCTCGTGTTCGCCGGCGGGACGGCGTCGGGCAAGACCACGTCGATGAACGCCATCTCGATGTTCATCCCGCCGCGGTCGAAGGTGCTGACCATCGAGGACACCCGCGAACTGACGCTGTACCACGACAACTGGCTCTCTAGCGTCACCCGCGACCGCCTCTCGGAGGGCAACGACATCACGATGTACGACCTCCTGCGGTCCGCGCTGCGCCACCGCCCCGAGTACATCGTCGTCGGCGAGGTCCGCGGCGAGGAGGCGATCACGCTGTTCCAGGCGATGAACACCGGCCACACCACCTACTCGACGATGCACGCCGACAGCGTCCGCACCGTCATCAACCGCCTGGAGAACGAGCCGATCAACGTCCCGCGGGCGATGGTCCAGAGCCTTGACGTGCTCTGCGTCCAGACGCTCACCCGGTTCGAGGGCGAGCGCGTCCGCCGCAACAAGACGATAGCCGAGATAGAGGGCATCGACCAGCGCACAGGCGAACTCGACTACTCGACGGCCTTCACGTGGGACCCGAGCGACGACACCTTCTCGCGGGGCGACAGCAAGTTGCTCGACGAGATCCGCGACGACAACGGGTGGAACCAGTCGGAGCTGTTGCGCGAACTGCAGCGCCGCCGCGAGTTCCTCCGGTTCCTCTGGGACAACGGCGTGACCGACTACCGCCGCTTCACCGCGATGATAAACGACTACTACTCGGACCCCGAGGCGGCGATGGACTCGATCGAGGGGGACGGCGACCCGCTCGAAACCGAGCCGGCCACCGACTGATGGCGCTCGTCAACTACCTCCCGCTGGTCGTCGCCGTCGTCGTCCTGCTGCCGGTCGCGCTCGCGCCGGTCAGCGTCCGGGCGGACCGCGTCGTCACCCGGTTCGCCATGGTCACGTTCGGCGACTACGTGGACGACAGGGGCCGAAAGCGGGCGCGGCGAAGCCGCCTGCTCCGCGCGGCGCAACTGCCGACGACGTACCGCATCTACGCGGCGAAGACGCTGTTTTTCGCCACCCTGGTCGCGCTTGCCGGGAGCGTGCTCGCGACGTACGTCATCTGGGGGGTGCTCACGCTGCTCGCTGTGGACCCGGCGACGATCCGGGAGACGCTGCCCGAACAGCTCTCCGTCCTCGCCGGCGTCGGCGGCGTGACGAGCGTGTCGCCGACCCAGCTCCTCGTGCTCCTGCTCGCCGCCGGCCTGACGCTTGGTACCGTCGGCGGGCTGACGACCTACTGGCTCCGCTGGTGGTATCCGGCGAACCGAGCCGAGGGCCGCGCCGACCGGATCGACGTGACGATGCCACAGATGGTGGCGTTCGTGTACGCGCTCTCCCGGAGCGGGATGCCGTTCCCGAAGGTGATGCGTATCCTCTCGGAGAACCGCAACGTGTACGGCGAGGCGGCCGACGAGATGCGGGTCGCCGTCCGCAACGTCGAGCTGTTCGGCATGGACATGATAACGGCGCTGACGACGATGAGCCGCCGATCGCCCAGCGACGACTTCAAGGAGTTCGGCGAGAACCTCGTCAGCGTCCTCCAGAGCGGGCGGAGCCTCTCGGAGTTCCTCCGCCAGCAGTACGAGCAGTACCAGGACGAGGCCGAGGCCCAGCAGGAGCAACTGCTCAACCTCCTGGCGACGATAGCCGAGGCGTACGTCACCGTGCTGGTCGCGGGGCCGCTCTTTCTCATCACCATCCTCGTGGTCATCGGCATCACGGTCAGCGACACGCTCCCCCTGTTGCGGGTCGTGGTGTACGTCCTGCTGCCGGTCGGCAACATTGCGTTCGTGCTTTATCTGGGCTCGGTGATGGGGTCGTACACGGGGACCGTTCGCCGGACCGACGCCGACGACGTGGGCCAGCCGATCCCCGACGTCCGCCGCGCCGGACCGGCCCGTTCCGACGGCGGCCGGCCCGGCGGGGACCACCCGAACGTCGAGCGGCTCCGGGCCCATCGCCGGTTCCGCTGGGTTCGGAACCGGCTCGGCCAGCCCGTCCAGACGGTGCTCGACGACCCCACGACGCTGCTATGGGTCACCGTTCCGATCGCGGTGGTCGTGACGGCGCTCCGGTTCCCGTCGTCGATGGTCGACGGGCGGGTCACCGCCGCCGGCCTCGACGACCTACTGATCCAGGCGGCGCTTTTCGTCATCGGCTCGTTTGCCCTCGCCTACGAGGTGCACAAGCGACGCATCGAGGCCATCGAGGCGTCGATCCCCGACTTCCTCGACCGACTGGCGAGCGTCAACGAGGCGGGGATGACAGTCGTCGAGAGCCTGAACCGCGTCCGGAGCGGCGAACTCGGGGCGTTGAACCGCGAACTCGACCGCATCTGGGCGGACATCCAGTGGGGCGCCGACGTCGACGCCGCGCTCCGGCGGTTCGAAGGGCGGATGCGGACCCCGACCGTCTCGCGGGTGGTCACGCTCATCACGCAGGCGATGAACGCCAGCGGCGACCTCTCGACCGTGCTCCGCATCACCGCCTCGCAGGCCAAGGCCGACCGCCGCCTCAAGCGCGAACGGCGACAGGAGATGCTGACGTACGTCGTCGTCGTGTACGTCTCCTTCGGCGTGTTCCTCATCATCATCGCGGCGCTGAACAACGTCCTCATCCCGAACCTCCCGGAGGGGAGCATCGTGGCGAACGACACGCCGAGCCAGATACGGAACATGGAGTCGCTCCAGACCGTGGGGAACCTCGGCAGCCTGAACGAGGCGGCGTACACGCTCGTGTTCTTCCACACGACGGTTATCCACGGGGTCTGCTCGGGGTTCGTCGCCGGGCAGATGAGCGGCGGCCGGATCCGCGACGGGGCGAAACACGCCGCCATCCTGCTCGCGCTGGCGTACGGCGCCTTCCTCGTCATGTGATCGCCGGGGTTAACGAGGCACGCCCCGAACGACCGCCATGGACCGCGACCCCGCCGCCGTGCGGGACACGTACGACCGCATCGCCGGCCACTTCGCGAAGACCCGCGAGTACCCCTGGCCGGAGGTCGAGTCCTTCCTCGACGACGCGCCCGCGGGCGGCGTGGCCCTCGATCTGGGCTGTGGCAACGGCCGCCACGCCGAACTGCTGGCCGAGCAGGCCGACCGGGTCGTCGGCGCGGACGTGAGCCGCGGGCTGCTGGAGACGGCCCGCGACCGCGCCGCCGAGCGCGGGTTCCCCGTCGACCTCCTGCAGTGCGACGCCGCCGCCGTTCCGCTCGCCGACGACGCCGTCGCCGTCGCGGTGTACGTCGCCACGCTCCACCACCTCCCCGACCGCGCGGCCCGCATCGCGAGCCTGGACGAACTCGCCCGCGTCCTCGCCGCGGACGGCGTCGCGCTCGTCAGCGCATGGAGCACGGCCCACGACCGCTTCGACGCCGACGAGGGGTTCGACACCACCGTCGACTGGACGCTCCCCGACGGCGAGACGGTCCCGCGGTTCTACCACGTGTACTCGCCGGCGGAGTTCGAGGCGGACCTGCGCGACAGCGACCTGACGGTCCGGGAGGCGTTCGTCTCCAGCGGCAACTGCTACGCCGCCGTCGAACCCGCGCCCGCCGGCGACTGAAAGGACAACGCCCTTATTGCAGGACGAGTTAGCCGTGCGTGAGCGCCGATGGTGAGCAAACCCGAGACGGGTTTGCGAACTGCGGGGCGCGAGCGAACGAAGTGATCGACGTGCGCCGATGGTCTAGTGGCAGGACCTGAGCCTTCCAAGCTCATGGCCCGGGTTCAAATCCCGGTCGGCGCATAATCGGCTCGAACGAACGTGAGAGCCGTGTATGTGAAACCGAGGGATTTGAACTACGCGAACGCGAGCGCCAGCGAGCGTTCGCCATCGAGTTCAAATCCCGGTCGGCGCACTCCTGCGGTCGTTTGCCGACCGACTTCCCGCCCACTGCGCTCGCGGGAATCCCGGTCGGCGCATTTCCACTGCAAACCGACGTGAGCAGTGCAATCGCTCACCGGAGTTTGAACCCTGCCAGTCGCGTGGTCCGAACGCCGCGTCATTGCCGACGCGGGGTCGCCGTCCGGTCGGACGGTGTCACCGGGTATTTATCCGCCCCCTCCCAACGGCGGGACATGCCCGGAGACAGCGAGGACCCCAACGAGGACGTGCAGTACCACCTCGAAGTCAGCGCGGAGGACATGGCCGACGCCGTCCTGTTGCCCGGCAACCCCGAGCGCGTCGACAAGATCACGGCGCTGTGGGACGACCACGAGGAGCGAGCGTACCACCGCGAGTACCGCACCGCGACCGGGACGTACGAGGGCGCGCCGATCAGCGTCACCTCCACGGGGATCGGCTCGCCGTCGGCGGCCATCGCCGTCGAGGAACTGGCCCGCGTCGGCGTCGACACGTTCATCCGCGTCGGCTCCTGCGGGGCGATCCAGCCGGAGGCGTCCGTCGGCGACCTGATCATCACCACCGGCGCGGTGCGACAGGAGGGGACCACCGACGAGTACGTCCGCGAGGACTACCCGGCGAACGCGAACCACGAAGTCGTCTCGGCGCTGGTCGCCGCCGCGGAGCGGCTTGGCTACGACTACCACACCGGGATCACGACGAGCACCGACAGCTTCTACGCCGGCCAGGGCCGCCCCGGCTTCGAGGGGTTCGAGGCCGCCGGCAGCGACGAACTCGTGGAGAACCTGAAGGAGGTGAACGTGACGAACCTGGAGATGGAGGCAAGCGCCATCCTCACGCTCGCGAACATCTACGGCCTGCGCGCCGGCGCGGTCTGTTCCGTCTACGCCAACCGCGAGACCGGCGAGTTCCGCACGGAGGGCGAAAGCCGCGCCGCCGAGACGGCGTCGCTCGCCGTCAAACTGCTGGCGAAGATGGACGAGAAGAAGGCCGAGGCCGGCGTCGACGAGTGGCACGCCGGGCTGAGCCTGGACTGACCGCCGTGGCCGGGCGGACCCGCTCCGCGCTGCGGAGCGTGGTCCGATACGGGGAAGGGCAGGCTGTCGGCAACTGGCGAAATCGTCGAGCATCCGCGCGAGCGAAGCGAGCGCGGTTCGCCGCGAGTGAGCGAAGCGAACGAGCGGAGTTTTTGGCCGAGCTTTTTGTCGGGAGGGTGCCCGCAGCAGGCCGGCGGCCTGCGAGGACACCCGAGCGAGAAAAAGGTCGTCGTCGCTAGAGATCGGACCACGCCTTCAGGGCGCGGCCGTACGACGAGATGTCGGCGATCCAGCGGGCGGCGATGGCCTTCTTCAGCGTCTCGGCGGGGAACGAGCCGAACGTGTTGAGCGGGAGCATCATCACGTCGTGGGCGACCGCCTCGTCGCCGACGGAGATGACCGTCCCCTTGTCCTTGTGGGTCCAGGTCTTCAGCGGGCGGCCCTCGACGGCGCGGGCGACGTTCTCGCCGGCGACCTCGGCGGCCTGCCAGGCGGCCTGCGCGGTCGGCGGTGCGGGCTGGTCGTTCTGCTCGATTATCGCGGAGTCGCCGATGGCGAACACGCGCTCGTCGCTGGTCTCGAAGGTGGCCTCGGCGTTGACGCGGTTGTGTTCCTTCTCCAGTTCCGCGCCGTCCAGCGCGTCGCGGCCGGTGATGCCGCCGGTCCAGAGGAACACGTCGTACTCCAGAGGCTCGCCCTCGTCGAAGTAGATGGCGTCCTCGCCGGCCTCCACGATGGGGTCGTCGGTGAGGATCTCGATGTCGGCCTCCTGAAGGCGCTTGCGGAGCGCGCCCTGCACTTCGGGGTCGTTACCGGGGAAGATCTCCTCTAAGGCTTCCACGAGGTAGATGTCGATGGGGGCTTGGTGCTCGTCGCGGAACTCGGCGATCTCGCCGGCACTCTGGATGCCCGACAGGCCGGCGCCGCCGACGACGACCTGCGCGGGGTCGTTGCGGGTGGCGTCCCGGGCGGCGGACTTGACTCGCTCGTGGATCTCCAGGGCGTCGTCGAGGCTCTTGAGGGTGAGCGAGTTCTCTGCCATCCCGTCGATGCCGTAGTAGGCGGTCTGGCTGCCCAGCGCGACGAGGACGTAGTCGTAGTCGATCTCGTCGCCGCCGGCCAGTTCGACCGTCCGGTCGTCGACGTCCACGTCCACGACCTCGTCCTCGACGAAGCGGGTCGTCGGGGACTTGATCTCCTCGACGGGGATCGTGATGTTCTCCTGGACCGTCGGGTCCCGGATGCAGCGGTGGGACTCGTGGAGCACGAGGTGGTAGTCGGTGTCCGACACCCACGTCAGCTCGGCGGAGTTGCCGAGCTCGTCTTCGAGCTGCTGTATCGCGCCGGCGCCGGCATAGCCCGCGCCGAGCACGACAACCTTGGCTGGCATGGCTCGTAGTGGGGAATCCTCCGATACAAAGGCTTTGAAAGTCGGAGGTGCGTGTTTCGTGCTACCACGAGACTCCCTCACACGGGGTCGGCAACCCCCAGTTAACGGGAGAAAACGATGTCGACGCCGCGTCGCTCAGTGCTCCGCTTCGCCGGCGGGCGCCCGCATGCTCTCGATCCGCAGGATGAGGATGTTGCTGGTGTCGTCCTTGCCGTCGACGGTCCCCTCGATCAGGAGCTTCGAGAGCGGGGTCGGGCCGACGGTGACCGAATCGCCCTCGTGGAAGTCGCGTACCGACCCCTGCAGGTGGATCTCGGCGCGGCAGAGTTCGGGGTGGTGGACGCTGCTCAGGTCGATCTCCTCGACGTTTGCGTCGGTCACGTCCTCGCCCTCGTGCTGGAGCGGGACGGCGGCGGGCTCGTCCATCTGCTGGATCTCGAGGGCCTCGTAGGCCGTCGCGGTCGGCTTGTAGCCGCCCTTCGGGCCCGGAACGCCCTCGACGAGCTGGAGCGCCTTCAGGCTCTGCATCTGGTTGCGGATGGTGCCGGGGTTGCGGTCGACCTCCTCGGCGATATCCTCCCCCTTGACGGCGTCCTCGGTCTCCCTGTGGAGATTGATAAGCGCGTTGAGAATTGTCTTCTGACTGGGCGTCAGTTCGATCGATGACATAGGGAAACCTTCGTAATAGATTTCCTTAAATCCGACGGTGAAGCCAGGATTTAGCGACGTCAGCCGGTCCGAACCTCGCGATGATAACCGTGTCGATGTCGGGACGGCGGCGAGGTGGCGGTGTCGGCTCGTCGCCCCCGCCGCGCCGTCCCCCGGCCGGAACAGACCCCGGTTTTTTCAACGCCGCCCGCCCCTCGGTGTCGGCGCTACGTCCGCCGATCCGGCGAACCTTCACGGAGGATCACCGGATTTAATCGCCGGGGGGGCGGAGGTCCGTCCATGACCGACACCGTGAGAGTCATCGGAGCGCCCGCGGACTACGGGGCGAACCGCCGCGGCGTGGACATGGGGCCGTCGGCGATCCGGTACGCCGGCCTGGCCGACGCGGTCGAGAGCACCGGCGCGGGTTACGTCGACGGCGGCGACCTCCCGGCACCGCGGCCCGAGGAGCGCGACCCGGACCGGGAACCGCCGGCGGTCGGCGACGCGAAGTTCCTCCGCGAGATCGAGGGCGTCTGTCGCCGCCTGCGCGACGCGACCGCGACCGCGATCGGCGACGGGGAGACGCCGCTCGTGCTCGGGGGCGACCACTCCATCGCGATGGGCTCTCTCGGCGGTGCCGCACGCGACGCATCCGTCGGCGTCGTCTGGTTCGACGCCCACGGCGACTTCAACACCCCCGAGACCACGCCGAGCGGCAACGTCCACGGGATGCCGCTCGCCGCCGCGCTCGGCCGCGGGGAGATCGGTGCGACGGAGTGGGGCAGGGCCGCCGGACTCGACGCTGAGAACGTCGCGCTCGTCGGCCTCCGGAGCCTCGACGACCCCGAGAAGGAGGCGATCCGGGGCAGCGACGTGACCGCGTTCACCATGTCCGACATCGACGAACGCGGGATCACGGAGGTCACCGAGGCGGCGCTCGACGTCGCCACCGACGGGACCGAGGGCGTCCACGTCAGCCTCGACCTGGACTGGCTGGACCCCAACGAGGCCCCTGGCGTCGGGACGCCGGTCCGGGGCGGCGTCACCTACCGTGAGGCCCACTCGGCGATGGAGACCGTCGCTGAGTACGACGCGTTGCGGTCGATGGAACTGGTCGAGGTCAACCCCATCCTCGACCAACACAACGAGACGGCCGAACTGGCCGTCGAACTCGCCGCGAGCGCGTTCGGCCGGCGGGTCCTGTAAGGGTCGCGCCGAACGACATCGGCGGCGTCGATTCTTTAAGTGCTTCACGCGATAAGGGCTCGTAGTGAGGAAGTTCGGGCGGCGGGCGAGGCGGTTCTGCGGGGAGCAAACCGACGAGCCACGGCTTACGCCACCATAGGTTCGTTATCGTCAAAGCACCCGCTCAGTCCGGCGTCCGGCGCGAAGAAAGGGAGAAGCCGAGCCGCGTTACTCGCCGGGGTCGGGCAGCACGTCGACGCTCGCGACGGTGTCGCCGCCCTCCAGGTCCATCACGGTGACGCCCATCGTGTTCCGCCCGACCGATGAGACATCGGCCGCGCGGGTCCGCATGATCTGGCCGCGCTGGCTCATGGCGACCAGGTCGTCGTCAGCGCCGACGGACTTGACCGAGACGACGCGCCCGTTGCGCTCGCCGGTCTTGATGTCGATCAGGCCCTTGCCGTAGCGGGACTGCGTGCGGTACTCCGAGAGCGGCGTCCGCTTGCCGAAGCCGTGTTCGGTGACGGTCAACAGCGCGCGGTCGTCGCCCTCGCCGGTCGCCACGAGGCCGGCCACTTCGTCGTCGCCCTCGAGCTTGATCGCGCCGACGCCGCGGGCGTTGCGGCCCATCTCGCGGACCTCGCTCTCCTCGAAGCGGATCGTCATCCCGTCCCGCGTCGCGACGACGAGTTCCTGCCGACCGTCGGTGACGGCCACGTCGACGAGTTCGTCGCCGTCCTCCAGGTCGGCGGCGATGATCCCCGTCGAGAGGATGTTCTCGAACTCGGCGGCGTCGGTGCGCTTGATGTAGCCGTCGCGGGTGACCGTCGTCACGCACTCGTCGGCGGCGAACTCGTCGGTCGGGACGACGGCGGTGATCTCCTCGCCGTCGTCGAAGTCGATGAGGTTGACCGCGGACTTGCCGCGTGCGGTGCGGCTCATCTCGGGGATCTCGTAGGCCTTCAGGCGGTACACCTGCCCGTGGTTGGTGAAACAGAGCAGATAGTCGTGGGTGTTGGCCCGGAACACCTTCGAGACGCGGTCGTCCTCCTTCACGTCGACGCCGATGATCCCCTTGCCGCCGCGGTTCTGCGGGTCGAACCGGTCGACGGGCATCCGCTTGACGTAATCGTCCTCCGTAACGACGACGACCACGTCCTCCTCGGGGATGAGGTCCTCGTGGGTGACGGTGCCCTCGTCCTCGATAATGCTCGTCTTCCGCTCGTCGGCGTACTCCTCCTTGATCTCGCGGAGTTCGTCCTTGATGACGGCGAACAGTTCGTCCTCGTCGCCGAGGATCGTCTCCAGGCGCTCGATGCGCTCCTGGACCTCCTCGTACTCGGCCTCTATCTCGGCGGACTCCATCGAGGTGAGGCTGCCCAGTTGCATCCGGACGATGTGGTCGGCCTGGTCCTGCGAGAAGTCGTAGGCGTCGATCAGCGCATCCTTCGCGTCGTCGCGGTCCTCCGCATCGCGGATGAGTTCGACCACGTCCTCGGCGTTTTGCAGCGCCGTCAGCCGCCCTTCGAGGATGTGCGCGCGGTCCTCCGCCTCGGCCAGGTCGTACTCGCTGCGGCGGCGGACGACCTCCTTGCGGTGGGCGACGTACTCCTCCAGGGTCTCCTTCAGCGTCAGCACCTTCGGCTGGCCGTCGACCAAGGCGAGGTTAATGACGCCGAAGGTCGTCTCGAGGTGGTTCTCCAGCAGCTGGTTCTTGACGACTTCGGCGTTCGCGCCGCGCTTGAGTTCGACGACGACGCGGACGCCGTCGCGGTCGGACTCGTCGCGCAGGTCGCGGACGCCCTCGATCTTCCCCTCGTTGACGTCCTCGGCGATGCGCTCGACCATCCGCGCCTTGTTCGCCTGGAAGGGGACCTCGGTGATGACGATCCGCTCGTCCTCTTCGACCTCGAACTCCGCGCGGACGCGGACCCGGCCGCGGCCCGTCGAGTATGCCGAGTAGATGGCGTCGCGGCCGACGATGTTCGCGCCGGTCGGGAAGTCCGGCCCCTTGACGTGTTCCATCAGGTCGTCGACGTCGCAGTCGGGGTCGTCGATGAGGTGGATCGTCGCGTCGATCACCTCGCCGAGGTTGTGCGGCGGGATGTTCGTCGACATCCCGACGGCGATGCCCGAGGAGCCGTTGACCAGCAGGTTCGGGAACGCCGAGGGGAGCACCTCCGGCTCCATGAGCCGGTCGTCGTAGTTGGACTGGTAGTCGACGGTGTCCTTCTCGATGTCCGACAGCAACTCCTCGGAGATGGGGCTCATCCGGGCCTCCGTGTACCGCATGGCGGCCGCGGGGTCGCCGTCCATCGAGCCGAAGTTGCCCTGGCCGTCGACCAGCGGGTAGCGCATCGAGAAGTCCTGGGCCATCCGGGTCAGCGTGTCGTAGATGGGGCCGTCGCCGTGCGGGTGGTAGTCACCCATCGTCTCGCCCACCACGGACGAGGACTTCCGGTGCGAGGAGCCGCTGGTGACGCCCATCTCGTGCATCGCGTAGAGGATGCGCCGGTGGACGGGCTTCAGCCCGTCGCGCACGTCCGGCAGGGCGCGGCCGGCGATGACGCTCATCGCGTAGTCGATGTAGCTCTGCTCCATCTCGTCCTCGATGCGGACGCGGTCGACGCGCGCGGCGTCGGCGTCCACGTCGGTCGGGTCGGGTGCGTCGGAACTCATCTTAGATGTCCACCCATTCGGCCTCGGGGGAGTGTTCCTTGATGAACTGCTTTCGCGGCTCGACGGCGTCGCCCATCAGCACGGAGAACATCTTGTCCGCGGCGGCGGCGTCCTCGATGGTGATCTGTTTGAGGACGCGGTTCTCCGGGTTCATCGTCGTGTCCCAGAGCTGCTGGGGGTTCATCTCGCCGAGGCCCTTGAACCGCTGGACCTGGCTGGGGTTGCCGTTGCACTCCTCCTCGATGATCCGGTCGCGCTCGGCCTCGGTCATCGCGTCGTACGTGTTCCCGCGGTAGCGGACGCGGTACAGCGGCGGCTGGGCGGCGTACACGTAGCCCGCCTCCAGCAGCGGCTTCATGTGCCGATAGAACAGCGTCAACAGGAGCGTTCGGATGTGCGCCCCGTCGACGTCCGCGTCGGTCATCATGATGATCTTCTCGTAGCGGGCGTCCTCGATGTCGAACTCGTCGCCGATCCCGGTGCCGACCGCGGTGATCATGTTCCGGATCTCGTCGTTCTCGAGGATGCGGTCGAGGCGGTGTTTCTCGACGTTCAAGATCTTCCCGCCGAGCGGGAGGATCGCCTGTATCTCCGGGTTGCGGCCCTGTTTGGCGCTGCCGCCCGCGGAGTCGCCCTCGACGATGAACAGTTCGGAGTCGCTGGGCTCTTTCGTCTGGCAGTCGGCGAGCTTCCCGGGCAGGGCGGTGGATTCGAGCGCGCTCTTGCGGCGGGTCAGCTCCTCGGCCTTCTGGGCGGCCTTCCGGGCCTTCGCGGCCTCGACGGCCTTGGCGACGACCGCCTCGGCGGTGTCGGGGTGCTCCTCGAAGTACGTGCCGAGCCCCTCGTGCATCGCGCTCTCGACGATGCCGCGGACCTCGCTGTTGCCGAGTTTCGTCTTCGTCTGGCCCTCGAACTGCGGGTCAGGGTGTTTGATCGAGATGACCGCCGTCAGCCCCTCCCGGATGTCATCGCCCTTGAGGTTCTCGTCCAAGTCGCCGAGCAGGCCGTTATCGCTCGCGTAGTCGTTGACGATCCGCGTCAGGGCGGTCTTGAACCCGGTGAGGTGGGTGCCGCCCTCGCGCGTGTTGATGTTGTTGGCGAAGGCGTGCAGCGACCCCTGTAGCTCGTCGGTCGCCTGCATCGCCATCTCCACCCGGATCCCCTCCTCCTCGTCGTCGAAGTAGATGACGTCCTCGTGGAGCGGGGACCGGGTCTCGTTGAGGTAGTGAACGAACTCGCGGATGCCGCCGTCGTAGCGGAACGTCTCGGCGGTGCCGTCGCGCTCGTCCGTCAGCGAGATGGCGACGCCGGAGTTCAGGAAGGCGAGTTCGCGCAGGCGACTCTCCAGCGTGGAGTAGGTGAACTCCGTGTGCTCGAAGATGTCGTCGTCGGGCCAAAAGCGGATCGTGGTCCCGGTGTCCTCGTCGGGGTCCATGTCGCGGACCCGCTCCAGTTCGTACTCGGGTTCGCCGTGGTCGAAGCGCTGTTTCCACACCGCGCCGTCGCGCTTGACCTCGACCTCCAGCCACTTCGAGAGGGCGTTGACCACGCTGACGCCGACGCCGTGGAGGCCGCCAGAGACCTGGTAGGACTTGTTGTCGAACTTTCCGCCCGCGTGGAGGACCGTCATGATCACTTCGAGGGCGGGCTTGTCGTGCTCGTCGTGCGTGTCGACGGGGATCCCGCGGCCGTCGTCGTGGATGCTGACGGAGTCGTCCTCGTGGATCGTGACGGTGATCTCGTCGCAGTGTCCCGCCAGCGCCTCGTCTATCGAGTTGTCGACGACTTCGTAGACGAGATGATGCAACCCGCGAGAGTCCGTCGAGCCGATGTACATCGCCGGGCGCTTCTGGACGGCCTGGAGGCCCTCCAGAACCTGGATCTGCCCGGCGCCGTACTCTGTCTCCTCGCTCATAAAACCTGTATCCCGCTAAGCCTCCGGGGGTCATAAAGGTCACGTACGCGCTCGCGCGTGCGTGAATTAGGCACCCTGACACGATCCACCCGGCGACCGGGGTCGGCTCGCGGGGCGGGTCGCCGCCCGTGTTCACTTTCACCGCGGTAGCGCACAGGTTTTAACCCCGCCCCGACTACGTGGGGGCACAGAATGACCTCGTTCCAGTCGACGCTCGGCGAGGACGAGGGGATCGCCGAGGAGTTGGCCGAGAGCCAACGGCAGATCTCCATCGCCGAGTTCTTCGAGAAGAACAAGCACATGCTCGGGTTCGACAGCGGCGCCCGAGGGCTGGTCACCGCCGTGAAGGAGGCCGTCGACAACGCCCTGGACGCCGCCGAGGAGGCCGGCGTCCTCCCCGACATCTACGTCGAGATCGAGGAGGTCGGCGACTACTACAAGCTCGTCGTCGAGGACAACGGGCCGGGGATCACGAAGGAGCAACTCCCCAAGGTGTTCGGCAAACTGCTGTACGGCTCGCGGTTCCACAAGCGCGAGCAGAGCCGGGGCCAGCAGGGTATCGGCATCTCCGCCGCCGTCCTCTACTCGCAGCTCACGAGCGGCAAGCCGGCGAAGATCACCAGCCGGACGCAGGGGGCAAGCGAGGCCGAGTACTTCGAGCTGATCATCGACACCGACGAGAACGAGCCCGAGATCAGCGTCGAGGAGACCACCTCCTGGGACCGCCCACACGGAACCCGCATCGAGATGGAGATGGAGGCGAACATGCGCGCCCGCCAGCAGCTCCACGACTACATCAAGCACACGGCGGTCGTCAACCCCCACGCCCGCCTCGAACTCCGCGAGCCCCAGGAACACTTCAAGTTCGAGCGCGCGACCGACCAGCTCCCCGACGAGACCGAGGAGATCCGGCCGCACCCCCACGGCGTCGAACTCGGGACCGTCCTGAAGATGCTGGAGGCGACCAGTTCCCACTCCGTCTCGGGCTTCCTGCAGGAGGAGTTCACCCGGGTCGGCAAGAAGACCGCCGACGGCGTCATCGGCAACTTCCGCGACCGGCACTTCGGCCGCGAGATGGCGTGGGAGCCACCGCGGGACCACGAGGACGCCGACGTGGCCGCGGCCGTCGCCGACGCCACCGCCAACAAGGGCGCTGACGCGACCGACGCGTTCGCCGAGGCGGTCGCCGAGCGGGTCGGCGACTCGGACCGCGTCGCCCACCACCAGGTCGTCGACGCCGTGGGCGAGGCCGCCGAGGAGGTCGGCGACGGCTTCGGCGCGACGTTCGGCGCGACGGTGCAGGAGAACGCCGCCGCGGCCGCGTGGGACGAGATCCTCGGCGTCGACGAGGACGCCGACGTGCCCGAGGGCCGCCGGAAGGCCGACCTGTACGCGCTCGTCGACGAGGCGACCAGCACCCGGAAGGACGACGCGACCGTCGAATCCCTGGCGTCGCGGCTCGCCAACCGGTTCCGGAACCACGGGGACGGCCGCGACCGCCTGACGCGCGACGAACTCGTCGAGTACGTCGACTGGGCGGCCGACCGCACCGCCGAGCGCGAGGACGCGTCGATCGGCGACACCGCCCGCGAGAACGTCGTCGAGGCGGTCTGGTCGCGGATGGTCACCGTCCCGGACGACGTGCCGAAGGTCCGGGAACTGGCCGACGACCGTGACGCCGCGAGCGAACTGCTGGAAGCGATGCGCGAGACGGACATCATCGCGCCGCCGACGAACTGCCTCGCGCCGATCACCGACGAACTCGTCGAGGCGGGGCTGAAAAAGGAGTTCGACGCGGACTTCTACGCCGCCTCGACCCGGGACGCCGAGGTGACCGGCGGCGACCCGTTCATCGCCGAGGCCGGCATCGCCTACGGCGGCGAACTGCCCGACGACGGGAAGGCCGAGGTGATGCGCTTCGCGAACCGCGTGCCGCTGGTCTACCAGCGCGGCGCGTGTGCGACGACGGACGTGGTCAAGGAGATCGGCTGGCGCAACTACAACCTGGACCAGCCCGGCGGGAGCGGCATCCCGAACGGCCCCGTCGTGATCATGGTCCACGTCGCCTCCACGAACGTCCCCTTCACCAGCGAGTCGAAGGACGCAATCGCCAACATCCCCGAGATCGAGGACGAGATCGAACTGGCGATCCGCGAGGCGGCCCGGGAGCTGAAAAGCTACCTGAAAAAGCGCCGCTCGATGGAGAAACGGCGGAAGAAACAGGACGTGCTGGCGACGATCCTGCCGGAGATGGCCGAGAAGGTCGCCGCCGTCACCGGCAACGAGGAGCCGGACATCGACGACGCGATGGCCCGGATCATGAACAACGTGCGCGTCGGCCGCGAACTGAAGGCAAACGGCGACGGGCAGGCGGTTCGGGTGACCGTCGAGAACCACTCCGGGACGTCGGAGTCCCTGGAGCTGACCGACATCGTCACCGCCGAGCCGCGGGACCTGCCGGACGACGCCACCGTCGTCGAGATGGACGGCGAGTGGTTCGTCAAGTGGTCGGTCGACGTGGGGAGCGGCGACGACGCCACGCTCGCCTACGAGACGACCGACGGGGCAACGTTCGACCTCGACGTCGACGGGGTCGAGACCGAGAAGCTGACCATCAACGATGAGCACTGACACGAACGCGGACGCACGGGAGCAACTGATCGAACTCGCCGCCGAGTTCTACGACCAGTTCGAGGGAGGCGACGTCCCGGAGATGACGCTGCCGACCCGGACCAAGAGCAACATCGAGTACGACGAGGAGAAGAACGTCTGGGTGTACGGCGACCGGCAGAGCACCCGGTCGGCAAACAGCGTGCGCGGGGCGCGCAAGCTGCTGAAGGCGATCTACACCATCGACTTCCTCGCCGACCAGCTGGACGAGGACCGCTCGTCGACCCTGCGTGAACTGTACTACCTCTCGGAGTCGTGGGAGACCGAGGAGGCGCAGTTCAACAGCCAGGACGAGTCGAACCAGCTCATCGAGGACCTGGAGATCGTCTCGGAGGTCAAACGCGAGGACTTCCACATGCGCCCGGAGGAGTCCGGGGCGAAGGTGATGGGGCCGCTGCTCCTCCGCGAGCAGACGAACCGCGGCGACCGGGAGATCCACTGCCAGAAGGACGTCGGCCAGGGCGGCTACCAGATCCCCAACAACCCGGACACCATCGAGTTCCTGGACAACGACGCCGAGTTCGTCCTCTGCGTGGAGACCGGCGGCATGCGCGACCGGCTGGTCGAGAACGGCTTCGACGACGAGTACGACGCGCTGGTCGTCCACCTCGGCGGCCAGCCCGCCCGGGCGACCCGCCGGCTCATCAAGCGCCTGCACGACGAACTGGAGCTGCCGGTCACGGTGTTCACCGACGGCGACCCGTGGTCGTACCGCATCTTCGGGTCGGTCTCCTACGGGTCGATCAAGAGCGCGCACCTCTCTGAGTACCTCGCCACGCCGGAGGCCCAGTTCATCGGCATCCAGCCGGAGGACATCGTCGAGTACGACCTCCCGACCGACCCGCTCAGCGACTCCGACGTGAACGCCCTGGAGTCCGAACTGGAGGACCCGCGCTTCCAGACCGACTACTGGCGGGAACAGATCGAACTCCAGCTCGAAATCGACAAGAAGGCCGAGCAGCAGGCGCTCGCGTCGCGTGGGTTGGACTTCGTGACCGAAACGTATCTCCCCGAACGGCTCGGCGAGATGGGCGTGCTGTAAGCACGCGCATCGAGTCGTCCCATCGACCTGTCAGTCGCCGTTCCACGGCGCATAAACTGGTTCCTGCAGTACGGTTGGATATGGCACACTCCCCGGAACGGCCCGAACGGTACGTCTGCACGAACTGCCTGGTTACGAGCGTCGGGGTCGTCGAACACGCCGACGGCGGGCATCAGTACGACCCGCCGGCGCGGTGTGGGGCCTGCGGCGAAGCGGAGTTCGTCGAGGAGTCGCAGTACCCCCACCACCACGGGTAGGGGGCGGTCACCGGCGGCCGCGACGCTCCGCCAGTGTCCGACACGCTTCGCGGGCACTCCCTAGCTCCAGGTGCTCCTCGTACTCGGCGAGCGGGACCCACTCCAGGTCCGCGAACCGCTCCCCGTCCTCGACCGTGTGGTCGGGCACCTCGCCGGTCCAGTCGGTCACGGCGTAGCAGTGGAACCAGAGGTCGAGTTCGTCGACCCGGTGCTCGCAGAGCTTCTCGACGGCGTCGACTTCGACCCGGCCGGCGAACTCCTCGTCGACTTCGCGGTGGAGCGCGGCCAGCCGGTAGTCGTCGTACGTCGCGGCGTCCTTGTCGCGCTCCTCTATCTTCCCGTTCGGCACGAACGTCACCGTGCCGTCGCCGTCGGGCCGGTGTTCGATCAGGATCCGCTCGCCGTCGTAGAACAGGAACATCGCGCCTTCGAGGTAGCCGTCGCGGTACGAGTACGGCATACGATCCGTGCAAAGCGGCGTCGAATAGTCGTTCGGGAGGTGCGTTACCGTATCACTGCTTCTCGGCCAGGCGCTCGACGCGCTCCAGCGAGTCGGCGTCCTCGGGGGTTACGTCGTCGCGCACCGCGAGGAAGCGCGGGAAGCGCAGCGCGTAGCCGGAGGAGTACGTGGGCGACTCCTGGATCTCCTCGTAGCCGACCTCGAAGACGACGGCGGGCTCTATCGACACGTCCTGCCCGTCCTCCGACTCGACGTGGGGTTCGAGCAGGTCGGTCAGGTCCGCCAGTTCCTCGTCGGTGATGCCGGTCGCGACCTTCCCGATGGTCTCGTACCCGTCCGGCGTCCGCGCCGAGAGCAGGAACGTGCCGAGGTGGTTCGCGCGGCGGCCCTCGCCCCACTCCGCGCCGGTGACGACGAGGTCCAGCGTCTCCACGTCGGGCTTCCGCTTGCGCCAGTGCTTCCCCCGGCGGCCCGGCGAGTACGCCGACTCGGGGTCCTTGAGCATGATCCCCTCGTGGCCGGCCTCCAGCGACTCGGCCTCGATGTCGGCTATCTCGTCGGGGTCGTCCGTGACCCACAGCGTCGACAGCCCCTCGCCGTCCGGGAGAACCCGCTCCAGCCGTTCGTGGCGCTCGGACAGCGGCGTGTCGAGCAAGTCGTCGCCCGCGTGGTGGAGGCAGTCGAAGAAGACTGGGCGGACCTCGACCTCCTCGCGGGCGGCGGCGACGTCGTGCTTGCGGCGGAAGCGCCGCAGGACCTCCTGGAAGGGGAGCGGGTCGCCGCCGTCGTCGACCGCGACCACCTCGCCGTCGAGGATGACTGGGTCGTCGAGGCGCTCGTCGGCGAACTCGACGACCTCCGGGAGGGCGTCGGTCACGTCCTCCATGTTCCGGGAGAAGACGCGGGTGTCGCCGCCGGGGTCGTGGTGGAGCGCGACCCGCGCGCCGTCGTACTTCCACTCGACGGCGGCGGCGTCCCAGTCCTCCAGCGCGCCGCTGACGGTGCCCGTCTGGGCGAGCATCGACTGGACCGGACGGCCCACTTCGAGGCGCATCGCGTCCAGCCCGTCGACCCCCTCGTCGCGGGCGACGACCGCGACCTCGCCGTAGTCGTTCGACACCTGTAGCGCGCGCTCGACGGCGTCGACGGGCACGTCGAACGCCTCGGCGGTCGCGTCCCGGACCGTGCCCTCGCCGACGCCGATCCGCATCTCCGAGAGGACGATCCGCGCGAGGTAGCGCGCCTCGTCGGGGGAACAGCGGTTGAACAGGCCGAACAGGAGGTCGATCTTCGCGTCCTGGCTCCCCGCGCCCTCGGTCGCGGCCAGCGCCGTCAGTTCCTCGGCCACCTCGCCGACCGTCAGGCCGTCGTCGCCGCCGCCGGCGAACGCCCCGAGGCCGCGCTGGCCGCCGAACTCGTAGCTCGCGGCCACCGCGCCGATCTCGCCGCGGTCGGCGAGGCGGTCCTCCACGTCGTCGGCCGAGACGTTCCGCCCGGCGGCCCGGGCGATCGCCTCGTAGCAGTAGTTCGGCCCGATGTCGAGCGTCGTCGAGTCCCACGCCGGGAACGCCCGCCCCTGCACGAAGCGGGCGACGGTCGGCAGGTCGTCGCCGGCCGCACGCAGCAGGTCGGTGACCCGGTCGACGATCGCCAGGTCCGCCGTCTCCGCCTCTATCGCCGCCGCGCGGTCGGCGAACTCCTCGAACTCCATCACCGCCCGGTAGCGGGGGCTGGTAATTAAACGGCGCGGATGTCCGGCCGGCCACGATCCCGGTCAGCCACGGGTTTGAAGGGGAACGCCCGCTCACGGGGGCGTATGACCGACGACCTCGCCGGGGCGGTCGACGACGTGCTGGACATCGACGCGGCGGAGTTCCAGGACCGCGTCGAGTCCGAGGCCGAGGTGATCGTCGACGAACTGCGGGCGGGCACCTTCGACAACCCGCAGGCGATCCTCGGCCTGGAGTACGAGTTCTACGCGGTCGCGGAGCCCCGGCCCGAGGCCCGCAAGTCCGGGGACGACAAGGGCGGCGGCGACGTCCCCACGCTGAAGCGGGTGCCCCGCCGCCTGCTCGAACTCATCGGCTTCGAGAAGGAACTGGGCCTGCACAACGCCGAGATGACCGTCAGCCCCCAGCCGATGAACGCACACGGCCTGGCCGCTCAGGAGGCGGAGGTGAAAGCCCGGCTGGCGACGGCGCTGGACACGACGAGCGCGGAGGGGATGCGCCTCGTCAGCGACGGCATGTGGACGATCCCCCCGGAGGGCGAGACGGCGTCGTCCTACCTCACCGACAGCGTCGAGGACCGCGGCGTCCGCGTCGCCTCCAACATGAGCGACTCCGTGCGCTACCACGCGATGGCCAACACCGAGCGCGCGACGGCCGCGGGGATGCACGTCGACGCGCCCCACGTCACGCTGGACGCCGACACCGTGATGCCCGAGAGCCTCATCACGTCGATCCAGCCCCACTACCAAGTGCCCCAAGCCGTCGACCTGCCGGAGTACTTCCGGTACGCGCTCCGGATCGCCGGCCCGGTGCTCGCGCTCTGTGTCAACTCCCCGTTTTTCCCCCCGGACCTGTACGACGACGACGCCGACCCGGAGGCGATCCTCTCGGACGCGTGGATGGAACACCGGATCAGCGTGTTCGAGACGGTGCTGAACGCCGAGCACGACACCGCCGGCAAGGTGCGGTTCCCCCGCGACGTCGAGAGCGTCGAGGACGCCGTCTACCGGATCGCAGAGGACGACACGCTCGTCCCGATGCCCGTCGAGGAGGGCGACCGCTTCGACGACAAGTTCGCCCACTTCCGGCTGAAACACGGCACGTTCTGGCGCTGGGTCCGGCCGGTGTTCGGCGGGCCGGACCGCTCGTCGGCCAACGCCCGCATCGAGTTCCGGCCGGTGCCCGCCCAGCCGACCGTCCGGGACTCCGTCGCCGTCCTCGCGATGTTCGCGGGGCTGATGGAGAGCCTGCCGCGGCTCGAACACCCCGTCACGGAACTGGACTGGGAGACGGCCCGCGACAACTTCTACGCCGCGATGCGGGACGGCATCAACGCGGACGTACGCTGGATCCCCAACGACGGCCGGGAGACGAGCGACTTCGAGGCCGTCTACGCCGACCTGTTCGACCACGCCGAGGCCGGCCTCCAGGCCCGCGGCCTCTCGGACGAGGAGGCCGCGAAGTACCTCTGGCCGCTCCGCCAGCGCGCGCGCCACCGGCTGACGCCGGCGGCGTGGAAACACGAGCAGGTTCGGAGCCGGCTGTACGACGGCGAGACGTTCGAGGCGGCCGTCCACGGCATGCAGCGGGAGTACGTCGACCGGCAGCGCGGGACGCTGATCGAGGGGAGCTTCGCGGACTGGGTCGACGACAGCCGCCTAGCCGGAAGCGATTAGGCACCCGGGTGAAATACCCGGAGTATGGTGACGTTTCTCTCCGGGGGGACGGGCACGCCGAAGCTGCTGGACGGCGCGGCGGCGGCGTTCTCCCCCGAGGACACGACGGTCGTCGCGAACACCGGCGACGACGTCGAACTCGGGGGGCTGCTCGTCTGTCCGGACCTCGATACGCTGATCTTCCAGGGCGCGGGCCTGCTCGACCGGGACACCTGGTGGGGGATCGGCGGCGACACGGAGCGCACCCACGACGCGCTCGGCGACATCGCCGGCGCGCTGGGCCTTGAGACGGGGCCGCAGTACCTCCCCGACGAGCGGCAGACGGAGGGCCGGCACCTCGCCGCGTGGCGGCGCTTCTCCGGCGTCGCGGAGTTCATGACCATCGGCGACCGGGACCGCGCGGTCCACATCACGCGGACGAGTCTCCTCGACGAGGGCCGCACGCTCTCGGAAGTGACCGACCGGTTCGCCGACGGGTTCGACCTCGCCGTCGACCTGCTCCCGATGAGCGACGACCCCGTGGCGAGCCTCGTCCACACGCCCGGGGGCAAACAGCACTTCCAGGAGTTCTGGGTGGCGAACCGCGGCGAACCCGAGGTCGAGCAGGTGGAGTTCCGCGGGGCGTCCGAGGCCGACCCCGCGCCGGGCGTGCTGGAGGCCCTGCAGGACGACGTGGTAATCGGGCCGTCGAACCCCGTCACGAGCATCGGCCCGATGCTCTCCATCGACGGCGTCGGCGAAGCGCTGCGCGAGACGAAAGTCGTCGCCGTCTCGCCGTTCGTCGAGGACGAGGTGTTCTCGGGTCCGGCCGGGAAGCTCATGGAGGCGGTCGGCGGCGAGGCGTCGACGGCAGGGCTGAAGACGGCCTACCCCTTCGCCGACGCGTTCGTGCTGGACGAGGCCGACGGCACGGAGTTCGAGGAGCCGGTCGTCAGAACCGACACCGAGATGAACGGGCCCGAGGACGCCGCCCGGGTCGCGAGGGCGGCGGCGGAGGCCCTGGAGGCGGCGTGATGTTCCGGCCGCGACTCGCGCTCGCCAGCCTCAGCGGCGAAGCGGACGCCGACTGGGCGCTGGCGGCCGCGGACCACGTCGGCGCGGCGTTCCTCGGCGGGATCGCACTCGATGAAGCGTCCCGCGAGGCCGCCCGCGAGATGGTCGCCGACCGGGACAGGAACGAGTTCCTGCCGCCGGACCCCATCGCGTTCGTCGACGACCAGCTGGCCGAACTCGACGGCGCGCCGGTCCGGGCGGGGGTCAACGTCCGGAGCGCCACCGTCGAGCCGATCCGGGACGCCGCCCGGATCTGTGCCGACCACGACGCCGTTCTCGAGATAAACGCCCACTGCCGGCAGGAGGAGCTCTGTGCCGCCGGCTGCGGGCAGACACTTCTCCGGGACGCCGACCGCCTCTGCGAGTACGTCCGCGCGGCCAGCGACGCCGGCGCGACGGTGAGCGTGAAGGTCCGGACGGAGGTGCCGGGGGTCGACCTGCCGGAGACCGCCCGCCGTGTCGCCGAGGCGGGGGCCGACGCCGTCCACGTCGACGCGATGGACTCCGAGGCGGTCGTCGCGGACGTGGTCGACCGCGCCGACGCGTTCGTGATCGCCAACAACGGGGTCCGGGACCGCGAAAGCGTCGCGGAGTACGTCGACCACGGCGCGGACGCGGTGAGCGTCGGGCGGCCGAGCGACGACCCCGAGGTGCTCGCGCGCGTCCGGGCGGCAATCGAGGACGTAGTCGCCGCGGAGGCCCACTCCTAAGTGGGACCGGCGGCAACCTACCGCCCATGAGAACGCCGGCGCAGAACGCGGAACTCGCCCTCCTGCTCGAAGTCGCCGGGACCCCCAAGCCCGGCAACGTCGACCGCGAGCGGGAGTACCCCGACCTCCGGTTCGAACACTTCCTCGCGGGCGCGGTCGGCGCGCGGGACGGCCTCGACGCCGCGGCCGACGGCGCGGCGGTCGGCGAGGCGTTCGAGCGCGCGGTCGACGGGATGAGCGACCAGCGCGGCGGCAACACGCAGTTCGGCGCGCTGCTTTTGCTCGTCCCGCTGGTCCGGGCAGCCGACGACCTCACGCCCGAGGGGGCCACCGCGGTCGTGGAGGACACCACCGTCGAGGACGCCGCCGACTTCTACCGCGCGTTCGACCACGTCGACGTCGACGCCGGGGACCTCCCGGAGGACGCCGAGGCGCTGGACGTCCGCCGCGGGAGCGACGCGGTCCCGGACATCCGCGAGCGGGGGCTGACGCTGTACGACGTGATGACCGAGAGCGCGGACCGCGACGGCGTCGCCCGCGAGTGGGTCGGCGGCTTCGAGCGGACGTTCCGCGCCGCCGACCGCATCGCGGCGGGCGACGGTCCGCTCCCCGGCCGGGCCGCGGACACCTTCCTCTGGCTGCTGTCGCGGCGGCCGGACACGTTCGTCGCCAAGCAACACGGCCCCGAAGCCGCCCGCAGCGTGATGGTGCGCGCACAGGAGGCCCGCGAGGGCGGCCCCGACCTCGTCGCCGCCTTCGCCGACTCGCTGGTGGAGTCGGGCGTCAACCCCGGGACGACCGCGGACCTGGTCGCGGGGGCGCTGTTCGTCGCGCTCGAACGGGACGGTGTCGCGGTGTGACCGCCGAGGAGTGGCCGGTCGACCTCGACGGCGTCACCGAGTCCGTCGTCACGACGCTCGGCCCGAACGGCCGCTGGAACGCCGCCGCGCTCGGCCTGCACGCCGGCGACCCCGTCACCGCGACGACGTGGGGCAACACCCGCACGCGCCGGAACTTCGACCGGCAGGGCGGGGGTTACGTCCAGTTCACGCGTGACCCCGTGTTGTTCGTCGAGGCCGCGCTGTCGATCCGCGAGACGGCCGACCCCGTGCTCGACGCCGCGGACGCCTGGGTTGAAGTCGCGGCCGAGCGCGTCGGCGCCGGCGAGGACGGCGGGACGCGCTGGGAGCGGTGGGAACTCCGCCCGCTCGACGCCGGCGTCGAGCGCGAGGCCGTGCCGACGACGAACCGCGGCTACTACGCCGTCGTGGAGGCGACCGTCGCCGCCTCGCGCCTCGACGTGGATTCGTACGACACCGCCGCCCTGCGCGACCGCCTCGCGTACTTCGAGGAGGTGGTCGGGACCTGCGGCGGCGAGCGCGAGCGGGCGGCGTTCGACCGCCTGAACGAACTCGCGGGGTGGAAATCGCAGAACGAATCATTTTAGGGCCAGTCCGGGCAAGAACGGGTATGCCGATCAAACCCGACTACGTCAAGAAGACCGGGAACGTGCTCCTGGAGCGATACCCGGAGGCGTTCAGCGCGGACTTCGAGCAGAACAAGGAGAGCGTCGAGGAGCTCACCAACATCGAGGCGAAGGGCGTCCGGAACCGCATCGCCGGCTACGTCACGCGCAAGCAGGGCGCGACGGCGGAAGCGTAATCCCGCGAGTTCTCGCCGCGCTCGCCGACCCGCGAGCGGCGGCTCCGTCCCGCGCTGGATCACCCGCAAAAGGTGGCCCCATCCAAACCGTTTTGCGTCGTCGTTGCCGAGGGTACGGCAATGTCCGTACGAGTAGGCGTGCTTGGCGCGACCGGCGCGGTCGGCCAGCGACTCATCCAGCTGCTGGACCCCCACCCCGACTTCGAGATCGCAGCGCTCACCGCGAGCGAGAGCTCCGCGGGGAAACAGTACAGCGACGCGGCGAAGTGGCGCGTCGACAGCCCCATCCCGGAGGGCGTCGCCGACACCACGGTCGGCGCGACCGACCCCGAGGCGGTACCCGACGACGTGGATCTCCTCTTCTCCTCGCTCCCCTCCAGCGTCGGCGAGGCGGTCGAACCCGCGTTCGCCGAGGCCGGCTACGTCGTCTCGTCGAACTCCTCGAACGCGCGGCTCGCCGACGACGTGCCGCTCGTCATCCCGGAGGTCAACCACGACCACCTCGACCTCATCGAGGTCCAGCGCGACGAGCGGGGCTGGGACGGCGCGCTCATCAAGAACCCGAACTGCTCGACGATCACGATGGTGCCGACGCTGGGCGTCCTCGCCCAGTTCGGCCTGGAGAAGATAACCGTCTCGACCCTGCAGGCCGTCTCCGGCGCGGGGTACGACGGCGTCAGCTCCATGGAGATCATCGACAACGTCCTCCCGCACATCGGCGGCGAGGAGGAGAAGATGGAGACCGAGACCCGCAAGCTGCTCGGCGAGTTCGACGGCGCGGCGGTCGACTGGCACGACGTGGACGTGTCGGCCTCGTGTAACCGCGTCCCCACGCTCGACGGCCACCTCGAAAACGTCTGGGCCGAGACGACCGAGGACGTGACGCCGGCGGAGGCCGAGGACGCGTTCCGCGACGCCCCCGGCCTCGACCTGCACTCCTCGCCGGAGAGCCTCATCCGCGTGTTCGAGGACCCGAACCGCCCCCAGCCCCGCCTCGACCGCAACGTCGAGAACGGGCAGGGGATCGCGGTCGGCCCCGTCCAGTCGACCAGCGACGGCCTGCAGTACGACTGCCTCGCGCACAACACCATCCGCGGCGCGGCCGGCGCGAGCGTGCTGAACGGGGAGCTTCTCCTCGACCAGGGCTACCTCTGAAAGCCCTCGGCGCTCCTTGGCAGTCGCGCCTCGCCCTTTCAATGTCCGCCGGAGGACGCTTCGCGTCCTCCGAGCCTTCGCTCACTTCGTTCGCGAAGACGCCAACGAGCGCCGGAGGCGCTCGTTCCAGGCCCGCTAGTTTGCGCGAGCGCCAGCGGTCGCTGGCGCACGCTTCGAGCGCCTGCCCTCCCCCGCGGGCTGGCGATGAAACGCCAGCCCGGCCGCGTGGGTGGGTCGGCGTGCTCTCAGTTCACGCGGTTCTCCAGTTCCTCGCCCGCCGCGAGGCGTTCGGCGTTGCCGGCGACGATGTCGGCCAGCCGCTCGTAGTAGTCGGGCGTGTGGCCGGCGTTGTGCGGCGTGATCTGCACGTTCCCGAGGTTCCACAGCGGGTGGTCCTCCGGCAGCGGTTCGGGGTCGGTCACGTCCAGCGCCGCGCCGCGGATCCAGTTGCTCCGGAGCGCGTCGACCAGCGCGTCGGTGTCGACGACCGGACCGCGCGCGACGTTGACGAGGACGGCCTCGGGCGGCATCGTCACGAACTCCTCGCGGCCGATCAGTCCGCGCGTCGCGTCGGTGAGCGGGCACGCGAGCACGAGGTAGTCCGTCTCGGCGGCGACCTCGCCCACGTCGTCGAAGCCGACGACCTCGTCGGTCGGGCCGCCCTTCTCCGGCGAGTAGCGGACGCCGACCGTGTCGACGCCAAACGGTTCGAGGCGGTCGACGACCGCGCGGCCGATGGCCCCGAGGCCGACGACGCCGACGGTGCTGCCCTGCAGTTCGTGCGCCCGGTAGTGTCGCCACTCGCGGCGCTCCTGCCGGCGGCGGCCCTCGTGGAACCGCCGGGCGAAGGAGAGGATCGCCCCGAGGACGTGCTCGCCGATGTTCGGCCCGTGGACGCCGGAGGCGTTGGTGACGGCGACGCCGCGCTCGCTCAGCGCGTCCATCGGGAGGTGGCCCGTGCCGGCGTAGGCGCAGGCGAACACCTCCAGTTCCGTCGCCCGGTCCAGCAGGGCCTCGTCCAGTTCCATCCCCGTGACGTAGCGCGCGTCTCCGATCATCTCGCGCTCCGCGTCGGGCGTGCGCGCGAGGCGGACCGTCGCGTCCGGGAGCCGCTCGCGGACCGCCGCCGCGTACTCCTCGACCGGGATGCCGTGCGTCCCCTTCCGCAACACCAGCACGTCGGGTGTGTCGCCCATGGTCGGGTGCACCGCCGGGAGCCGCTTAATCCGTCCGGTCGCGGCGTGGCTGTCGACCCGCGGACGCGTCCGCCGCGGCCGTCACCGCCCCTCGAACGCCGGCTCGTCGTCGCCGCGGAACGCCGCGTGGCCCCGCGCGTAGTCCTCGGTCCCAGCGAGCCGGGACACCGAGTCCGTCTCCGCGGCCAACTGGGCCGGGAGCGTCCGCGAGTAGCTCCGGTTCAGCAGGCGCTTGGTCGCCGCGTGCGCCCGCGTCGGCCCCTCCGAGAGCGTCGCGGCGAGTTCGGCGAGCCGGTCGTCGAACGCGTCGCTCCCGACGACCTCCGTCGCCAGCCCCATCTCGACCGCCTCCTCGGCGGGGATCGGCTCGTCGAGCAGTGCGATCTCGCGGGCGCGGCGGTGGCCGACCAGCCGCGGGAGGAAGAACGTCGACCCGCCGTCGCCCGAGAGGCCGAGCTTCGGGTAGGCGAACTCGAAGCGTGCGTCCTCGTCGACGACGACGAGGTCCGCGGACAGCGCCAGCCCGAAGCCGCCGCCGGCGGCGACGCCGTTGACGCCCGTCACCGTGGGCATCGGCGCTGTCGCGAGGTTCCGGACTGCGGCGTGGAGCCGGGAGGCGACCGTCCGGAGGTCGCGGCCGTCCGTCGCGTCGCCGGAAAACGCCGTCAGGTCCGCGCCGGTGTTGAACGCGGCCCCCGTGCCGGTGAGCACGGCGGCCCGCACGCCGTCGTCCTCGACCAGGTCGGCGGTCGCGTCCCGCAGTTCGCCCGCCATCCGGGCGTTCATCGCGTTGTGGCGGTCCGCTCGCTCCATCACGATCCGGCCGACGCCGTCGACGCGCTCGACCGTGAGGTGTTCGAACTCCTGCATGTGCGTGCCTGCGCGGGCGACCGTGAAAAGTCCCGGCGGCCGGTGCGGCGGGTCACCGGTCGGCCCGCTGGTCGTGGTCGGGCACACGTACGGGCAGGCGTGTCGGCGCGGAGAGGTGTCACCGCCCCCGAGTGGTGGGAATTTAATATCGCGTAACCTGTCGAGTCGGGGTATGGAACGGATCGACGTTGCCGTCGTCGGCGGCGGCCCGGCCGGCACAGCGGCCGCCCTCGAAGCGGCGCGACACGGGGCGGACGCCGTGGCCTTCGAGAAGGGCGTCCCCCGCGAGGACCGGGACGGCCCCGGGCCGGACTCGACGGACGCCGCGGGGATGCTCGACTACTGGGTCGACATCATGGACGTCGACTACGAGGCGATCCCCGACGAGGTGGTCCTGCAGGAACTGGAGGACGTGGAGTTCCTCGGCCCCAGCGAGTCATGTACCCTCCGGCACACGGGGATCGACTCGTCGTACCCGAACTTCGGCTTCACCTTCCAGCGCGCCCGGATGGACGACTGGTGGCGCGGGCGCGCCGAGGAGGCGGGCGCGGAGTACCGCGTCGGCGCGAGCGTCCAGGGCGTCGAGACGGACCTCGACGGGCCGACACACCGCCTCTCGCTGGCGGACGGGGAGGACGTGGTCGCGGACGCGCTCGTCCTCGCGGACGGGCCACAGCGGACCGTGACGAACCACGTCCTCGACGGGTTCCTCCCGGACCGCTCGATGGCGGAGGTGTTGCCCTCCGTCGAGGCCAACCACATCGCCTACCAGGAGCACCGGCGCGTCCCCGAGGAGGTGTTCGACGACGACACGCTGAAGTTCTGGTGGGGGGTGATGCCCGGCGAGACGGCGTACCCCTGGGTGTTCCCGAACGACGGCAACGTCGCCCGGATCGGCCTGACGATGCCGATCGGCATGGACATCGACGACGTGGAGAACCCCGAGGCGTATGCGCTGCTCCGCGAGGACGACGAGGAGATCCCCCGCGGCGGCGAGTACATCCGCCGCCTGCTCGAACGCGAGTACGGCGACGAGTACGACATCGAATCGGACTTCCCGCTCGTCGAGGACCGCGGGAAGTCGGGCGGCACGGAGACGTACCCCATCTCGTCGACCCGCCCCATCGACTCGCCGACCGGCGCGAACGTCGCCATCGCCGGCGGCGCGATGGGCACCACCTCGGCGTTCCACGAGGGCGGCTACCACGTCGCCATCCGCTCGGGGAAGATCGCCGGCGAACTGGCCGCGACGGACTCGCTGGATCGGTACAACGACGCCTGGAAGGACGCCATCGGCGACGAGATACTGCGCAACGTCGCCTTCGCCGACATCGTCGCCGACTACGGGCCGGCGGACTGGGACGACGCGTTCGGCACCGTCGACGGCCTGCTCGCCGACCCGGACAGCGACCGCCTCGTGAAACCGAGCATCCGGGGCGGCATCTCCGGGGCGAAGATATACGCGACGTACAAGCGGGCCAAGCGCAAGTACCGGAACGGCAAGTACGTCCAGTTGCCCGAGTCGGCGTACTCGGTCTGAGTCACGGTTTCCGCCCGCCGCGCTCCGCGTTTCGTAACTGTTAAGGTCGTTTTAGGCTACCCTAAAACATGGGCTCGGAGACGAACGGGCGGCTGACGCGGCGGGAGTACATCGGCACCGGCAGCGCACTCGTCGGGGCCGGCGCGCTCGCCGGCTGTACCGGAACGGGAGCGGAAAGCGATGACGACGGCGACGGCTCCGGGAGCGACGGCGGGCCGTACACCGTCTCGATGTCGCCGGTGGGCGAGGTCGAGTTCGACGGCGTCCCCGAGAGCGCCTTCGTCGCCTTCCCGCAGTACGCCGACGCCGCGGTGGCGCTCGGCCACGGCGACGTCGTGAACACGCTGTTCTCCCCGGAGATGTCGGGGGCGACGATGAACGGCTACTACGAGCGGCTCCCCGGCGTCTCCTTCGACTACGAGGGGCTCGAGAACCCGTTGACCGACGGGCTCTCCGAGGAGAACCTCTACGCCCTCGACAGCGACGTCCACTTCATCGACCCGGCGTACGTCGTCTCGACGAGCGGCTGGGAGCGAAGCGACGTCGACCGGGTCGCCGACCAGGTCGGCCCCTGGTTCGGCAACTTCTACAGCGGCACGCACGACCAGCCGCCGGAGAGCTACCGCGACGGGTACGAGTACTACGGCCTCTGGGAGGTCGTCGAGCGCGTCGCCCGCGTCTTCGACGAGACCGAGCGCTACGAGGCGCTCGCCGAGATCCACGCCGACCTGCTGTCGACGATAGAGTCCGGGCTTCCGCCGGAGGACGAGCGCCCGACCGTCGCGCGGGTGTCGTTCACGAACGACACCTTCTACGCGCTGTACGTCAACGCCGACGGCTACTGGCAGGCCGACACCCGCCCGCTCGGCGCGAAGGACGTCTTCGCCGGGGAGGAGTGGAACCTCTGGGGGACGCTCGACTACGAGACGATGCTCGACGTCGACCCCGACGTCATCCTCAACCTCTGGGGGACGGCCCCGGGGTACTACGCCGCCGAGACCCGGGAGACCATCGCCAACGACGACGTCGGGCGGAAGCTATCGGCGATCCGGAACGACCGGTTCTACGCCTCGGGCATGCGCTACCAGGGGCCGATCATGAACCTGTTCCAGCTGGAGATGACGGCCAAGCAGTTCTACCCCGAGCAGTTCGGCGAGTGGCCGGGCTACCCCACCGGCGGCCCCTACCCGGAGATCCCCGAGGCCGAGCGGCTGTTCGACCGCCAGCGGCTCGCCGACGTCGTCACCGGGGAGTTCTGACCGGCGCGATACCCTTTTGTCCGTCCCGGCGCTACCTCGGGTCGAGCGCCACAAGTCCCCGCCCGAGTGGTCCCGTCAGGGAGCGATGACAGCGCGGAGAACCCAGGCGCGCAACAGACCAGTGGTCCGTCACACCCGAACGTGACCGCCCGGCACGAGGGTTTCCCGGTCGACACGGCACGCAGCCAAGGGATGAGACCGGTCGTTAGTGTTCCGGGCGTACATGAATGACTATAGATACGTCTCCAGCGCGGTAACGACGTCCCCGACGAACTCGTCCGTGACACGTCCCTGCCACGCAATCAGGTCTTCAATACGGGGCGAGTGAACCGCCCACGGAGAGACAAACGACCGTTGCGGTACGCCACCGACCGTCCATGCATCCGGCTCCAGCGCGATCGAGTCCCCATACTCTTTCGTCGAGACGGCGACCGCGACGAACTGTTCGTCACTGAACGGATGCGAATCGTTGTTGACGATCAGCCACGGTCGTTGGCGATCGTCGCCCAGTTTGAATGGGTCCACGCTTCGAACCACGTCACCTTGCTCCGGCTGCATTTATTCGTCTCGTTCGCTGGGATGTGGTTCGTCGGGAGCAACGGCATCCCACTCGTCCGGGTCGATCCCCTCGTCTTCCTCATTTAGCCGTTCAGTGATAGCGTGGAGTTCGTACGCGTCCCTCGCCCGATCCAGATCCTCCGTTATCGCCCAGTACTCACCCTTGTGTCGGACGAGGTCGCGCTGCTTCAGTCGGGAGAGGGCAGTTCCGACCGTGTTTGGATCCTCGTCAATTCCGGTGGCGACCTCGGAACGGGTGAACGCCTGATCCCTGTTCGTGTACAGATACGTGAGTACCTGCTCGGGGACACTCGGACCGTTCGGGAGTTCTCCGGTTTCGAACTCTTCGATGCGAACGGGCATACGCTGTACTTGGTGTGCTGATGTAATGAATGTACTCCGGCTCGCTCGTTTCGACGGAACGAACGCACAGCGGAGCGCCCGTCCTATTCAGGGTCGTACGAGCAGCAATCGCCGCAGTCGCCGGCACAGCCACAGTCCGCGTCGCCGCAGCCGCAGGCATCGGTCCGGTAGTACGCCGCGGCGGCGACGGCGAGGCCCGCGCCCCCGAGTAGCGTGCCCGACACCGGGCCGACGAACGGGACCGCGACCGGCCCATCGCCGAGGGTGCCGGCGCTTGCCCCGGCGAGCACGCCGAGCAACAGCATCCCGACCGGCAGCTTTCCGAGCGTCCCGCGCACCGTCGCGACCACTCCCCGTTCGGGGGTTCGACCGTCGGATTCGGAGGGCATCAGGTGCGGTTTGGCCGTGGTTCCTAGTTATTGTTGCGGTCGGTTGTCAGGACGAAGGCCACGGACCGGTCGGCCTCGAACGGACCGGGCGCGAGCCGACCGGTTTAGAGCGATAGCGCGAGCCACAGTGCGCGTGCGCCGACCGCGAACGCGCCCGCCCCGACGAGGACGCCGCCCACGAACTGCACGAAGTGGCGGCGGACGACCTCGGACTCGGTCCCCCGGCTGACGAGGAACCGGTCGGACGCCGACGCGCCGACGGTCGCGTCGACACCGCTGCCCCATTCCTCGGGGACGCTCTCGACGGCCGCGCCGGCGACGTGGACGGGGTCGCCCGGCTCCAGCCGCGCCTCGCGGTACTTGACGGCGCTTTCCTCGTCGTCCCAGGTGTCGGGGTCGGCGTCGAACCCCACGTCCATCCCGTCCAGCGCGGCCAGTCGCGCGCGGGCCTCCTCCGACAGCGTCTCGCCCTCGCCGACGGACATCACCTGCTCGCCCATGTGGCCGGTGATGTCCAGGTCCGCGTCCGCGGGATCGACCACGACGCGGGCACCGCTCTCGTCGACGGCGAAGGGGCGGCGTATCCCGTCGCTCTCCGCCAGCCCCCACACCGTCTCCGTGTCGTCCAGCGTCATCTGCTCCTCCGAGGTGTAGATCTTCACGCCCTCCTCGTCGCTGTCGGGGTAGCGGGACTTCATCTCCATCCACACCTCGCAACACAGCGCCGGTTCGCCCGAGAACGGGGCCTCGAACGCGCCCTCGTCGGCCCGGGGTTCGGCCCGGCCGTCGAACTCGACCGCGCCGTCGCTTTTGGCCACCTGCCGGACCGGAATCGCGTCGTTGCGGTACAGCGCGATGCCGCTCAGGAGCTTTCGGACCCCGCCGTAGAACAGCAGCAGGCCGAACAGCGAGAAGACGACCCCGATCACGAGTCCGTCGATCATCGTCGTTGTCCGTTCGGGGGAAGTGACCGAACGGTTATGAAACTACGTCGTGGGATCGGTGCACGCCGTGCACGGTGCGTCGACGGCGGGGGACGGATGGAAAACCGTTTTTCGCGCTCCCGACAAGGGAGGGGTATGAACGTCAGGTCAGTCGCCGACCTCGGGCCGGACGAGCGCGCCGCGCTGTTCGACCGAGACGCCGGCGTCGAGGCGGTTCGGAGCGACGTCCGAGAGGTCGTCGACCGCGTCCGAACGGAGGGCGACGTCGCGGTCCGGGAGTTCTCACGGGAGTTCGACGACGTCGAGGTGGCGAACATCGACGTCACGGACCGCGCCGAGCGCGCGTACGACGAACTGGACGACGAACTGCGCGAGACGATCGAGACGGCGGCCGCGAACGTCCGCGAGTTCCACGAGGCGCAACTGCCCGAGGACTGGCGCGGGGAGTTCGGCGGCCGGGAACTCGGACGGCGGTTCCGGCCGCTCGAACGCGTCGGCGTGTACGCGCCCGGCGGCACCGCAGCGTACCCCTCCAGCGCGATCATGGGCGTCGTCCCGGCGAAGGTCGCAGGGGTGGAGGAAGTCGCCGTCGCCACGCCGCCCGCCGAGGAGATGAACCCCGTCACGCTCGCCGCGATCCACGCCGCGGGCGCGGACACCGTCTACAGCATCGGCGGCGCACAAGCCGTCGGCGCGCTGGCGTACGGTACCGAGACGGTCCACCGCGTCCAGAAGGTCGTCGGGCCGGGCAACCGCTGGGTCACCGCCGCGAAGGCCGAAGTCCGGGGCGACGTCGACATCGACTTCCTCGCCGGGCCGAGCGAACTGCTCCTCCTCGCCGACGACACCGCCGACCCCGAGTACGTCGCCGCCGACCTGGTCGCGCAGGCCGAACACGACGGGAACGCCTCCGTCGTGGCAGTTACGGACAACGAGGCGACCGCCGAGGCCGTCGCCGAAGCGGTCGAGGCTGCGGTCGACGGCCGGGAGCGCGCCGACACGATCCGCGAGGCACTCGACAACGACGCCAGCGGCGTGTTCCACGCCCGGTCGATGAGCGAGGCCGTGCTGTTCGCCGAGGAGTACGCGGCCGAACACCTCTCCATTCAGGCCGAGGACGACGAGGCGTTGCTCTCCCGGATCGACAGCGCAGGGAGCGCCTTCCTCGGGCCGTACACCCCCGTCGCCGCCGGCGACTACGCCAGCGGCACGAACCACGTCCTGCCGACCAACGGCGGCGCGAAGCGCCACGGCGGCCTCTCGGTCGACACGTTCCTGCGCTCGACGACGGTCCAGCGGCTCTCCGAGGAGTCGCTTGGCGACCTGCGGGACACGATCGAGACGCTCGCCGAGGCCGAGGGGCTCGAAGCCCACGCCGAGAGCGTTCGGACCCGGTTCGACGGGTAGCTTCCGGGGCGGGGTCGACCCACTTCAGCGTCAGGGTTAACACGTTCGGCCACCTCGTGTGAGCTATGAGTACGGACGCCGCGGGGAGCGGGGAGACGCGCCCCGAGATCACCGTGACCGAACAGGCGGCCGAGCAGGCCCTGGAGCTGCTGGAGGGCGAGGACCTCGACGTCACCGAGGCCGGGCTGCGGCTGTTCGTCCAGCAGGGCGGCTGCGCCGGCCTCTCCTACGGGATGCGCTTCGACGACGAGGCCGACGAGGACGACACCATCTACGAACACCACGGGCTGCAGGTGTTCGTCGACCCCGCCAGCATGAACTACATCGAGGGGAGCGTCCTCGACTACGAGACGGGACTGCAGGGCGAGGGGTTCCACGTCGAGAACCCGAATGTCGTCAGTGAATGCGGCTGCGGCGAGTCGTTCCGGACGTAGGCGGTCCCGCCCCGCGCGGACCCGGGCCTAGTCCTCCAGCTGGAACGCGACCGTGACTTCCGCCTGATACTCCCGGTCCTCGGCGCTCGCGACTTCGACGCCCAGTTCGTCGACCTCGATCCAGTGTACGTTGTTCAGCGTCGCCTCCGCGCGGTCTATCGCGTCGTCGGCCGCCGCGTCGAAGCTCTCCGAGCTCGTCCCGATCAGCGTGATCTTCTTGAACACCATGATCGTTTGGTATTTTTCCGGCGCTCGACTTAATGCCCGGGGCTCCCGGCCGACACGGACAAGTCACTGTCGGGTTGTCAGCGCCCACGGATCCGGTCCCGGAGCCCCCCGAGTTTCCACTCGCGGCCGAACGGGCCCCAGTCGGCGAGCATGTCACGGGAGACGACGTACTCGGCGACGTAGATGCTGCCCGCGGCGAGCACGAGCCCCGCGACGACGTCGGTCCCCCAGTGGATGCCGAGATACATCGTCGACAGCGAGACGCTGACCGCGAGGATCCCCGATATCGGGACCCAGGTGAGATACTCGTCGCGGGTCCGCCAGGCGAGCAGGAAGGCGGTGGCCGACAGCGAGGCGTGTAGCGACGGGAAGACGTTCGTGTTGTGGTTGACCTCGCCGGTGAGCAACTGGGACTGCGGATAAGTGACGTACAGCAGGGAGTTGACGATGTCCGGGATGAGGTTCCGGGGGCCGTACGCGATAAAGAGGATGTAACAGACCAGGCCGACGCCGTAGTTGAACCCGTACGCGACCAGCAGTTCCTTCATCGCGGTCATCTCCTCGCGGGCGAAGTAGGCGACGATTGGGAACAGAAGCAGGAACACGTAGCCGTACAGGTAGATGAACACGAAGTAGTCCGTGAGCAGCGGCGTCCGGATCGACTGGATGTCGGCGACGAGCGTCCCCTCGAGGCTGTAGATGATCTCGGTGATGTTCCAGTCGAGCGCCCACGAGAGCTCCCCGGTGTAGTCCATCGTCAGCTTCCGGATCCCGAGGACGAGCAGCAAAACCGTGAGATACGGCGCGACCTCGTTGAGCCGCCACCGGAAGTCCCGAGCGGCGCGCCACACGCGGCGGGGGCCGACGAACACGACGGACGCCACGGTGAGGAGCAACGACACCATCACCGCGAGCTGCAGTACCACGTCGACCAGACCCATACGTAGTTCTACGGAGTGGACGGTTTAAGTTCAGCGGAAACGTTCAGTTCTGGTTCTGGATGAGAAGCTCACCCTGCCCGCTGAACCGGTAGCCGGCGTCGCGGAACAGCTGTTTCGCTTCGTCGACGTCGACCTCGCCGCCCTCGCCGGGGAACTCGCCGACCGCGCTCGTCCCGGACCACTGGAGGTCGTCGGGGACGTAGTCGGTCCCGACCAGCGGGGCGTTCGCCGGGGACGCGTAGCCGTCGAAGATGTCCTCCGCGACCGCCTCCCTGTCGACGAGCCGGCCGAGCACCCGACGGAAACGGGGGTTCGAGAGCGGTGCCGAACGCGTGTTGAATCCGATGATGTAGAACTCCTGTGGATCGCCGATCAGCAGCCGGACCGAGTCCGAGCGGTTGGCCCGCGGGGCGTCGTTGGCGTCCAGCGACGAGCCGACGACGTCCTGCTCCCCGTCCTCGATGAGCTCTATCGCCGCCGCGCCGGAGGGGACGACGGTGAACTCGAGCGTCTCGTACGCCGGGGAGCCCTGGAACTCGGCGACCGGCGACTCCAGGTCCCGGCCGTCGAGGAGGAAGTGGTCGTCGTTGCGCGTCAGCGTGAGCCCCTGGCCCTGACTCGCGTTGTCGAACGCGAGCGGTCCGCTTCCCACGGCCTCCCGGTTCTCCCAGACGAGCGCCCGGGTGAGGTACTCCTGGATCAGGTTCGTCTGCTCGGACCAGATGTGCTGGGGGAAGAGGGGGACCGCGAACGCCGTCGCCGCGACTTCCCGGCTACACTCGTTGAACTCCACCCGGCACTCGCGGTCGGAGACGGCCGAAACCCGAGAGATGAGCGTCGAGGCGTCGCGGTACCGCGGGGCGGGGACCGTGTCGTTCGCGTTGCCCATCGACGTGTCCGAGAGGAACCGGTAGGTGAACGCGACGTCGGTGGCGGTGAGGGGCTCGTCGTCGTGCCACGAGAGGTCCTCCCGGAGCGTGACGACGGCCGTCGGTGTCTCGTCGCCTTCGGAGCCGACCCAGCGCCAGGACTCCGCGAGCCAGGGCGCCGGCTCGCCGTCTATCAGCCGTGCCAGCCGGTCGTAGATGAGGCCGAGGACCCTGTCGTTGTGGTGTTGCTCCACCGCCAGCGGGTTCCGGTTGGCGGTGACCGCGCCGTTGCGCGTCGCGACCCGGATCCGGTCGCGGGACGCCCCCTCGACGTCCGGGCCGAGACGGAGGTAGTCGAGCGACCGCTGGAGGGTCGGGACGCGCCACTTACGGACGAGGTCGCCGTCGGCGGCCCCGAGAAACTCCGGGTAGCCGATGACCGAGAACGGCTGGACGGAGACCGCCGTGCGCAAGGCGTCGGCGATCGCCATCTCCCGCGTCCGCCCGTCGGCCGACCGCTGGCGGCTCAGGTCCTCGTCCAGCGTGACGTTGGTGATGCCGAAGGGGTTCTGCCACCCCTGCTCCTGGACGAACACCGAGTGCAACAGCGAGTACAGTTCGTCCGGATGTCGCACGCCGGGATGGCGCGTGACGAAGATGTCGAAGTTCCGGTCGAGGAGCACGTCGGTCAGCAGTTCGCTCTCGGCTTTCGGCTCGATAGACGCGTCGATGCCGATCGACTGCAGCCGTTCGGCGTACTGGCGTGCGATCTCGATCCCGGCGGCGTCCTGATCGGCGGGGAGAGACTTGACGGTCACGGAGACCTGTTCCGGAGCGTTCCGCGTCGAACTCGCCCACAGTTCCGTCACGCAGCCCGCAGCGCCCGTCGCGGCCGCTGTGCCGAGGCCTGCGAGCAACTGGCGACGGCCGAGGCTCGCTCCGCACTTCTTCATGGCCCGATCAAACAGCCGCCCCGTATTTGATTGTTTCCTTGAGGATTCGGCGAATACGATCCCCCACGTCGACGCCCGCCGGGAGCGTCCCACCCCGAGGTCGGGCCGCGGCCGACGGGGTCAGTCGGTCTCGGACCGCGTCTCGAGCCGGGTTTCGATCGCCCCGACCACATCGGTCAGGTGGGCGGTGCCCCAGATAGCGACGACGACCGCGCCGCCGAGGTTGAACAGGAGGTCCTTCATCGTGTCCTCCAGGCTGTACTGGGTGAGCACCCGGGGCGCGCCGGTCGCGGCGGCCACCTCGGCGATGACGAACTCGACGACCTCCCAGAACACGCCGAACGCCATCACGAACATGAGGATGAACACGAACATGAACCGGTTCGGGAGGTGGATGTCGTCGCTGTGCTCCTCGATGGCCCGCACCGTCGCGTAGCCGGCCCCGGCGACCAGCGACGACGAGAGCGCGTGGGTCATGTGGTCCCACCAGCCGATCGTCCGGTAGAACGTTGCGCCGGTGCCCGGGATCCCGACCGTGCCGAGCGCGTGGAGGAACGCGGCGCTGGTGATCCACAGCGTCAGCGCCGGGTCCATCGGCACGCCGTAGTCCCGCTGGAGCAGCGGCGGGATCTGGAGCACGAGCAGCCCGACGGCGCAGTTGACCATGACGCCGACGCTGCCGCGTTCCATCCCGAGGAAAAAGAGGACGACGAGGCCGATCTCCATGGCGTAGGAGATCTGGTCCTGTCGCTCCTGAGTGATCCCGAAGTAGTCGCGGATCCTCATGCCAGGTCCTCCGTGACGTCGCTCGGCAGGCGCTCCTCGGGCTCGGCCCGCCGGCGGAAGTACAGTTCGAACACGACGCCCGCGACGATCCCCGCGACGAACGAGTAGACGAACTCGATCATCAGGGCGCGCTCGGGGTCGGCGAAGCCCTCGAGGAAGCCGGTGCCGAGCTGGGCGTCGGCGGCCCACCGGACCACCGCCCACGTGCCCGCTGCCGCCATCGTCGTGACGGCGACGAAGAGGATCGCGAAGCCGTAGGTCATGTCCACGCCGGTGAACACGTGCAACTGGACCGCGATGATGAGCGCCACCGCCGCCACCGAGAGGTACGTCGCGAGGGTACCGGTGACCGGCACCGTCGCCACCGCGCGGCCGAGAATCGGCAGCGCCGCGACGGCGATCACCTCCCAGGGGAGCATCACCTCGGGCGACCGGTACGCGACGAACGGCAGCAAGGAGAGCAGACAGACCGCCGCCGCGAACCCGGCCCACAGCAGTTCCCCCACGAGCAGTTCCTCGACCGCGACGACCCCCAGAAATCCGACGAGGAGCCACGCCAGCCCCGCGTTCAGCCGCCTGTCCCGAAAGAGGCGGTCGATGTTTGCGTCAGACATAGGTGTACCTGTCGGCGTCGAGAGTAAAAGATTGTGCCTACGCGACGGCGAGGTAGGCGACGGCGTACGCAAGCAGTGCTGCCGTGAGCGCCGCCAGTGCAGTCAGCGCCCGGCCGAGGACGTCGTCGGCGCTCCACGTCCAGGTCCGGCGGCGAAGCCCGGCGAGCCGCGGCCGCCGGACCGGCGCGGCGACGAGCAGCCCGGCCGCCAGGATGGTGAACACGAAGTGGTACGACACGGACAGCGTCGGCGGGTCCATCGCGACGACGGCCGCGCCGTACAGCCCGCCGACCGCCGCCCGGCGGTCGACGGCGGCGGGGACCGACCGCTCGGTCAGCCGGAAGAACACGGCGGCCGCGAGCCACAGCGCCGCGAGTTCGAGCGCGAACGCGCCGAGCAGGTGGAGCGTCGGGTCGGCCGACAGCGCGACCCGCGGGACGACGGCGTCCGAGAGCGGGTACAGCAGGCGCGGCGGCTCGCCGGTCAGGAGGTCGCCCCACGGGTGCGACCAGAGCCCGACCAGCGCGGCGGCGAACACGACCCGTGGCCCCAGCCCGCCGTACTCGTCGGCCAGCCGGGCGACCAGCCCGCCGGCCGCGAGAAAGGCCGCCATCACCGCCGCAGCGAGCGGTCCCGTGACCGCGAGCGCGGCGGCGGCCAGCGCCACCGCGAGCGCGGTGCCGACGAACTGGAGCGCCCGCGAGCGGTGCGTCCAGAGGCCGAACGCGGCGGCCGCCGGGACGGCGACGACGAGCGAGTGCGTCACCGAGCGGTGGACGACCGTGCTGGCCGACCAGAACGACTCCGCGGCGGCGAGCGGGCCGCCGGACGCGTCGAGCAGGCCGACGAGCGCGTAGGCCATGTCCACGTCCGGGACGGCGGCGAAGCCGGCGGCGACGAGGCCGACCGACAGCGCTCGTTCGCGGCGCTGGCCGGCGGCGGCGAGCCCGCCGGCGACGAGCGCGAACGCGAACAGCGCGTGGCCGACCATCATGACAGTTCGGCTACGCGCCGACCGGGCTTAAGCCCCTCGGGGGGCAGGACATGAGCTACCACGCCGCTTGCCCGCGGTTACACCTCGTCGCCCGCCGGCGCGTCGTCGCCCTCCAGTTTCGTCCACTCGGACTCGATCTTCCCGTTCGCGCGGACGAGCGTGTTACCGTCGACCCGCAGGCGGGTCTTGCGGAGTTCGATGGCCTGGACGACCCCCGTCTTGTCGCCGGTCGTGACAGTGTCGCCGGGCATGAAGTCGGGGTCCCGCAGGAGGTAGATGCCGGCGACCGCGTCGGCTATCATGCCCGAGAGCGCGTAGGAGACCCCGAGCGCGACGAACCCGCTCGCCGTCCCGAGCGCCGCCGCGATGCGGCCCAGGCCGACGACCGACAGGAACGCGAGGGCGACCGCGAACCACAGCAGGATCGCGACGATCCGTGCGAGGAACTGCCGGTAGACCGGGTCCTCGCCGGCGAACGTCCGGTCTAAGAACCAGCGAACGACGACCATCGCGACTTTGATCCCGACCGCGGCGATCAGCACGAACAGCAGCCCAGCGAGTATCCGCGGCAACGCGTCGGTGACCGTCGACACGAACGCCCTGAACGTCTCCCGTACGACGTCCCCGGTGTCGCCGCCCGCTTGTGCGATCATGGCGGACCTGTCGGCCGCCGGGGAGTTAAGGCTGTGTGCGGTTCCGATGGGCGAGGCTTTTTGACGGTATCAGACACAGTTTGGCCCATGCCACGCGACAGCGACGACCCGCCCGCAGTCGGGGAACTGACACCGCCGGACAGGACGCTGATGGGACCGGGGCCGAGCGACGTCCACCCCCGCGTGCTCCGCGCGATGAGCACGCCGCTGGTCGGCCACCTCGACCCCTCCTTCATCGACGTGATGAACGAGGTCCAGGAGCTGCTCCGGTACACGTTCCGCACGGACAACCAGTGGACGATCCCAGTCTCGGGGACCGGATCGGCGTCGATGGAGGCGGCCATCGGCAACCTCGTCGAGCCGGGCGACACGATGCTGGTCCCGACGAACGGCTACTTCGGCGGTCGGATGGAGAGCATGGCCGAACGCGCGGGCGGCGACGTGGTCCACGTCGACGCGCCGTGGGGCGAACCGCTCGACCCGGCCGACGTGGAGGCGGCGTTCGCCGAGCACCAGCCGGACGTGTTCGGTTTCGTCCACGCGGAGACGAGTACGGGGGTCCGCCAGCCCGACGTGCCGGAACTGACGCGGATCGCCCACGAGCACGACGCGTACGTGATCGCCGACTGCGTCACGTCGCTGGGCGGCGTGGAACTGCGCGTCGACGAGTGGGACGTCGACGTGGCCTACTCCGGGCCGCAGAAGTGCCTCTCCTGCCCGCCGGGCGCGAGCCCGCTGACCCTGAACGACCGGGCGATGGAGAAGGTGCTCTCCCGCGAGGAGCCGGCCCGGTCGTGGTACCTCGACCTCTCGCTGCTGGAGGGGTACTGGGGCGACGAGCGCGCGTACCACCACACCGCGCCGATCACGAACGTGTACGCCCTCCGGGAGGCGCTGCGGCTGGTCGCCGAGGAGGGCATCGAGGCCCGCTGGGAGCGCCACCTGGAGACGGCGGGGGCGCTCAAGGCCGGCGTCGAGGCGATGGGCCTGGAGATGAACGCGCCCGACGAGTACTGGCTCCCGAGCCTCAACGCGGTCCGGGTGCCCGACGGCGTCGAGGACGGCGATGTGATCGACGCGCTGCTCGACGGCTACGACCTAGAGATCGCCGGCGGGCTGGGCGACCTGTCCGGCGAGATATTCCGGATCGGCTGCATGGGCCACTCCGCGCGGCCGGGCAACGTCGCATTGCTCATGAGCGCGCTGGGCGACGTGCTGGAGCGACAGGGGGCCGACGTCGACGTGGACGCCGGGCTGTCGGCGACGAGCGAACGGCTGGGCTGAACGGGATCGCGAGAACGGGGTTCGACCGCCCGACGCGCCTCAGACCGCGGTGCCGCGGCAGGGCGGCGCGCGGACGACCTCGTAGTCGTCGTCCTCGACGGAGATGATCGCCCACTCGTACTCGGGGTCGGCTCGCTGGAGCCGGTCGCGAAGGGTCGGGGCCTGTTCCTCGGAGGTTACGAAACAGCGATAGTTCCCGGAGTCGGGCGTCTCGGCCGGGTCCTCGGTCACTGTCACGTGAACGGACTTCCAGTCGCGCTCGGCTCGGAACTCCTCGCCGTCGTCCGTGACGGTGTAGCCGAGGTCGGTGAAGATCGTCCTGGCCTGTTCGTCCAGCTGCGTGGTAACAGGTCCCATTCGGTATCCTGTACCACGGGACGGGTTATAAACTTTCTCACGCGACGGACCCCTGACCGGACGATTCCGGCGGGCGCGGCCGGCGACGGCGCTCACTCGTGGGCGGCGTCCCACTCGGTCGGCTTCCGGAAGTTGCCACAGGCGTTGCACTCGATCCGGCCCATCGCGTCCATCGCGTTGTCGAACGTCTCGCAGTTCGAGCAGAACCAGCCGTACTTCCGCTCCCGGTCGGGCGTCAGGTAGGCGACGAAGAAGGGGCCGTCCGACCCGCGGTCGCCGTCGCTCCGGTCGACGTACACCGTCTCGCCCTCGCCCGTCGTTCGCTCCTCCATGGTGGCCCGATAGACGGCCGGGCGGTTAAACCACCCGTCCGCGAGTCGGGCAGTCGGCGTGGACGGACGCCGACGGGTCCGGCGGCCGACGAGTGGGAAAGTTTACCGGCGGCGACGCGCTGAACGGGAGTAATGACCCGCATCGTCGTCCCCGTTCGGTACCCCCTCTCGAAACACTCGAAACGGACGCTGTCGGAGGCGCTGTCCATCGCCGCGGACCGCGAGGGCGAACTCACGGTGCTCCACGTGAACCTCTACCAGAACGGGAAGACGGTGACGCGCTCGGCGCTGAAACGCGCCGTCGAGGGGGAGTTCGGCGACCTCTCGAACGTCCGGTACGCCGTCCGGACCGGGTTCCTCGTCGAGGAGTCGATCCTGGAGGAGGTCGCCGCCGAGGACGCGGACGTGGTCGTGATCGGCCACAAGCAGGTCGGCCGGTGGCGGCGGGTGCTCCGGCGCATCCTCGACGAACCGGACATCGAGCGCTACCTCAAGCAGCGGCTCTCCTGCCAGATCGTCACGGTGGGGCTGGACTGAGCCGGCCGGAAATCAGGCGCGGTCGTCGCCGGCCCCCACGCCCCCGGGACCGCCGTCCACGTTCACGCTCGCGGTGCCGCTCGTCTCGTCGAACACGAGGTGCTGGTGGGGGTAAGCGATCGTCACGTCGTCGGTCCCCGCGAACGCCGCCCGCAGGCGCTCGTTCACCGCCGAGCGCACCGTCAGCAGCTTGTACGGCTGCTTCGCCCAGTAGCGCAGGGTCAGCACCACGCCGTCGTCCGCGTAGTCGTCGACGTAGCACGTCGGCGCGGCCGGGTACCGCGCCGCCCCGATGCGAATGGAGGGGCCGCCCCCGACGACCGAGTCGACGTCCCTGGCGGCCCGCTCCATCAGGGTCCGGGCCGCCTCCACGTCGCTCTCGTAGGTCACCTGCACCGACAGCGACAGGCGGGTCCGCTCGTCCTCCGCCGAGTGGTTCACGATGTCGCGTTCGCGGATCGTGGAGTTCGGGATGACGAGGAACGTGTTGTCCAGCGTCACCATCTTCGTGTACCGCAGCGTGATGTCCTCGACGTAGCCGCGCTGGCCGCGGTCGGCCAGTTCGATCATGTCGCCGATCTCGTAGGGCTGGTCCGCGAGGACGAACAGCCCGCTGATGATGCTGCTCGCGATGGGCGCGAGCGTGATGCCGATCACCGCCGAGAGGACGGTGACGGAGATGAGCACGTCGCCGGCCCGGAGGCCGACCTGGATCCCCGCCAGCGCGGCCGCCGCGAGCAACACGACGAACCGCACGCCCCGGAGGACGGTCCGCGTGACGCTCGGGCGGCGGAACCGCCGGGCGACGCTCCGGCCGACCAGGCGCACGACCAACTGTGAGACGTACCAGCCGACTGCGAGGATGACGAGCGCAACGACCGGGTCGGGGACCGCGGTCACGGCCGACGACCACGTCCGCCGGGTCGCGGACAGCCACTCCGACACCGTCGACTGTCCGACGGCTGTCACCGCGGTCCGGCCGATCCACATACCCGACACGAACCCGCCCCACGAGATAAGGATTTGGACGGCGGCGACCCGCCGGGCCGTTCGCCGCCGGGCGTCGTGGGGACGCCCCGGGCCGAGCGCGGCCGGGGAGCGCCCCGACGGCCAGTATGAAATACCGCCGGCACGTAGGTGACCCATGGTTCGAGACAGCGACAGCGCGTTCCGGGTCGCCGAGCCGAGTTCGCCGTCGTCGACGGTGGTCGCCGGCTTCTCGACGTTCGGGCTCGCGGGGCTGACGGCCGTCGACTACCTCGCCGACCACCTCGACCTGGAGGCCCGCGGCCACGTCACCGCCGAGGGGGTGCCGACCATCACCCCGTTCGAGGCGGGCCGGCCGCGCCACCCGACGCGGTTCCTCTCGCGCGACGGCGTGGACGCGACCCTGCTCCTCTCCGAGCAGTTCGTCCCGCTCCCGCTGGCGGACGAACTGGGGCGCACCCTGCTCGACTGGATGGCCGGGGCGGGCGTCGAGGAGGTGACGGTGCTGGCGGGCGTGCCGGTCGCGCACGGCCCCGACGACCACCGGACGTTCTACGTCGCCACCGACGACTACCGCGAGCACCGCCTCGCCGAGTCGGACGTGCCGCCGATGGGGAACGGCTTCCTCGACGGCGTCAACGCGGCGCTGCTCGAACGCGGCATGGAGAGCGACCTCCGGGTCGGCGTCCTCGTCACGCCGGTCCACGCGCAGGCACCGGACGCCGAGGCGGCGCTGCGCCTGCTGGAGACGCTCGGCGCCCTGTACCCGATCGATTTCGACACCGGCCCGCTCCGGGAGTTCGCGGACGGCCTCCAGCAGTACTACACCGAACTCTCCGAGCGCCTCGACCGGTCCGAACCCGCCGACCGCCCGGAGGACAGGATGTACATGTAGCGGCCCGAAACCGTCGAACCCACCGACGGCCGGACCGCCGGATGAAACTCGGTTTCGAAACGGTGTGCAACTCGCCTTTCAGTAAACGATTTACCCTAGAACGATAGTGACGGTTACATGGCTACGGACGACCTCCGCTCGACGATGGAGCAGGTCGGGGAGCGGTTCAACCTCGGCGAGTACGAGATAGACGCCTACCTCGCGGTGCTGGAACACGGGCAGTTGACCGCAAGCGAGATAGCGGAGAAGACCGAGATCCCCCAGCCCCGCGTGTACGACACGGTGCGGAGCCTGAGCGACCGCGGGCTGGTCGAACTGCGGGAGTCCCGCCCGATGAAGATCATCGCGGTCGACCCCGAGGACGCGTACGCCGACGTGCAGTCCTCGCTGTCGGGGATGGTGTCGGAACTGGAGTCGCGGTACCAGGCCCCGGCCCGCGAGACCGAGGCGGTGTCGCTGGTGAAATCGCGCTCGACGATCCTCCGTTACCTCTCGGAGGTGATAGACGAGGCGGAGTACGAACTCGCGCTCTCGATGACGCCCGAACTGCTGGAGCGGTTCGAGGACGACCTGGCGGCGGCGCGCGAGGACGGCGTCAGCGTCGAGTTGCTCCTGACGCCCGCCGCCGGCGCGCCCGACCCCGAGGAGTTCGACTACCTGCGGGTCGCCACGACGGCCCGCGCCCGCCGCGGCATCACGACGCCGGTGATCGCCGTCGCGGACGGGGAGTACTCCATCTACGCCACGCAGGACGCGCTCCGGGACGACCAGGACCGCTACGGCGTCATCTTCAACCGCTCGGCGCTCGGCTTCCTGGTGTCCGGCTTCTTCGGCACCGTCCTCTGGACGACCGCCGCGAAGACGCTGGCCGCGGACGGCGAGGACCGGGCGTTCCCGCGGCGGTACGCCTCCATCCGGCGCTGCGTCAAACATCTCATCGAGGCCGGCGGCGAGTTCTACGCGACGATCCAGGGCCGGGACGTCGAGACCGGGGAGTCGCGGATCGTCCGCGGGAAGGTCGCCGACATCGCCTTCGAGGCCAGCGAGGAGGTCGCCGCGCTCACCGTCGAGACGGAGGACGGCCGGGTCGACATCGGCGGGCAGGTCGCGGCCTTCGAGGACATCGAGGCCTACGAGATCCGCATCGGCCGGGACGAGCCGCCGGAGTACAAGCCGTAGCCGGCGCGAGCGCCGATCCGAACCTGAAGAGTTAAACGCGGCAACGGGTGATGCTTAACCAATGACGGAGAGTTCCGCTCCACGGGTGGGGATCGTCGGTCTCGGCAACATCGGGCAGTACCACGTCGACCGGCTCCGCGAACTCGGCGCGAACGTCGTCGGCGGGATGGACATCGACGCGACGGCGCGGTCCCACTTCACCGACACGTACGGGATCGCCGCCTACGACGACCACGAGGACCTGTTCGACGTGGCCGAGGCCGTCATCGTCACGACGCCGAACAAGTACCACGAGCAGTACGCGACCGACGCGCTCGCGGCGGGGCTGGACGTGTTGCTGGAGAAGCCACTCGCCCACTCCGTCGAGAGCGCCGAGCGCATCGCCGCCGCCGCCGAGCGGGCCGACGGGTTCTGCATGGCCGGGTTCAACAACCGCTACGCGAACCCCGTCGAGGCGATCAAGGGCCACCAGGCCGAGGGCCGGTTCGGCGACGTTCGCCACGTCGAGGCGAACTACATCCGCCGACGGGGGATCCCCGGCCGCGGGTCGTGGTTCACGTCGAAGGAAGTCGCCGGCGGCGGCGCGCTCATCGACATCGGCGTCCACGCCATCGACCTCGCGCTGTACTTCCTCGATTTCCCCGAGGTCGTCGAGGTGACCGGCCAGACCAGGGCGCAGTTCGGCGACCGCGACAAGTACTCCTTCATCGAGATGTGGGGCGAGGACATCGGGCCCGAGGGGTTCGACGTCGACGACTCCGCGAGCGCGTTCATCCGGTGTGCCGACGGCTCGACGGTCTCGCTGGAGGTGGCGTGGGCGACGAACCGCGAGAGCAGTCAGGACTTCGTCCTGCGGGGCACGGAGGCCGGCGCGAAGTTCGACAAGTCGACCGGCGACCTCACCGTCTACGAGTCGAGCGACGTCGGGACGGACCAGTTGACCGACGCGGAGGTCGAGACCCGCCCCAACGACGCGCACAAGTCCGAGCAGGAGGCGTTCCTCTCGGCCGTCGAGCGCGGCGAAGCGCCCGAGCGGAACACGATGGAGCAGGCCCTGACCGTCCAGCGCGTCATCGACGGCATCTATCGGTCCAGCGAGCGGGGCGAAGCCGTCTCGCTCCGCTCGGTCGAGGGCCCGGACGCGCAGGTCGAGTGACGGAGGGGACGCTCACCCGCGGTCCGACGTTTGCGAATTCCGAACTAACAGCCCGACAGCGGCCGCCGTAACGCCGCCTTACTTCCGGAACCGCCCGAAACGGAGCGCAACGACTCGCCCGGTTTATTCCCCGATCCGCGAATGGGGCGACCATGAAACGGAAGGCGGTCTGGGTCGGCCTCGCGGTCGTGGTGCTCACGCTGCTCGTCGCCGTCGCGGTGCCGGCGCTGGCGCAGTTGCCGACGGAGGAGGACGTGTACGCACAGGAGGGAGCGGGGAACAGCACGCAGCAGTCGGCGTGCCAGTACCAACAGTTGTACGAAAACACCAGCCCGGCGGTCGTGCAGGTGCTGAGCGACGGCGGGCAGGGCTCGGGCTTCGTCTTCGCGCAGGACAACGGGACGAGCTACGTCGTGACGAACGAACACGTCGTCGCGGGCGTCGGCCCGAGCGGCGAAGTCGACGAGGGTGAGCGCGAGACCGACACCGTCGACGTCCGGTTCGCCGACGGGGCCGTCCGCTCCGGCAACGTCACGGGCACGGACGTGTACACCGACCTGGCCGTCGTGCAGGTGAACGACACGCCCGAGGGCGTCGAGTCCATCCCCGTGGCCGAGGAGAGCCCGCCGATCGGCCAGCGGGTCGCCGCGCTCGGCAGCCCGTTCGGGCTGGAGGGGACGATGACCCACGGCATCGTCAGCGGCGTCAACCGGTCGATGCCGACGGGTGCCGGGTTCTCGATCCCGGACACCGTCCAGACCGACGCGTCGATAAACCCTGGCAACAGCGGCGGCCCGCTCGTCAGCTGTGACGGCGAGGTCGTCGGCGTGAACCGCGCCGGCGGCGGGGACAACATCGGCTTCGCCGTCTCCCCGGCGCTGGTCGGGCGCGTCGTCCCCGAACTCATCGACAACGGGAGCTACGACCACCCGTACCTCGGTGTCGGGACCGTCCCGGTGACGCCCGCAGTGGCCGAGGCGAATGGCCTGAACGCGAGCGAGGGCGTGCTCGTCGTCGGAACCGCCTCCGACGGGCCGGCCGACGGCGTCCTCGTCGGGAGCAACGACACGGAAACGGTCGACGGGCAGCAGGTGCCCGTCGGCGGGGACGTTATCGTCGCAGTTGACGGCCAGACGGTCGCCTCCCAGGAGAGCCTCGGCAGCTACCTCGCCCGGGAGACGGCCCCCGGCGAGGAGGTGGAACTAACCGTGATCCGCGACGGTAACCGGACGACGGTGAACGTGACGCTCGGGGAGCGCCCCCGGGCGGGCACGGTGATGGGATCGGTCGCACAGCCTGCGGACGCGACGGCCGACATCGCCGCGCGACCCCCCTGATTTTTCCCCGGGGTCGCCGAAACGGTAGCCATGGAGATCGGCGTCCACACACCACCGCTGTACGGCGAACCGCTGTCCGACGCGCTGGCGTATCTGAACGGTATCGGCGTCGACGCCGTCGAGCCCGGCGTCGGCGGCCACCCGGGCGACACGCACCTCCCGCGGGCCGAGTACCTCGACGACGAGGAGGCCCAGGCGGAACTGAAGGGGCTGCTGTCCGAACACGACATGCACATCAGCGCGCTCGCGACGCACAACAACCCCATCCACCCGGACGAGGCGACCGCGGAGGAAGCCGACCGCGAACTGCGCGAGGCCATCGAACTGGCCGCCCAGCTCGACGTGGACGCCGTCACGACGTTCTCCGGGCTGCCGGCCGGCGGGCCGAACGACGAGGTGCCCAACTGGATCACCGCGCCGTGGCCCAACGAGCACGCGGAGGCCCTGGAGTACCAGTGGGAGGAGGTCGCGGTCCCGTACTGGTCGGAGATAGCCGAGTTCGCCGACGACCACGGGGTGAACGTCGCCATCGAGATGCACCCGAACATGCTCGTGTACGAGCCCCACGGCCTGCTGCGGCTGCGGGAGGCGACCAACGAGCGGATCGGCGCGAACTTCGACCCCTCCCACCTCTACTGGCAGGGGATCGACGTGACCGACGCCGTCCGCCTGCTCGGCGAGCGCGACGCGATCCACCACTTCCACGCCAAAGACACGAAGGTGTACGACGCCAACGCCCGCGAGAAGGGCGTGCTCGACACGACCCCCTACACCGACGAGGCCGACCGCTCGTGGCTGTTCCGCTCGATCGGCTACGGCCACGGCGAGGAACACTGGAAGGACCTCGTCTCGACGCTCCGCATGGTCGGCTACGACGGGACGCTCTCGATCGAACACGAGGACTCGCTGACGAGTTCCCGGGAAGGGCTGGAGAAGGCCGTCGACGTGCTCTCGCGGGCCGTCTTCCAGACGACCCCCGGCGACGCCCACTGGGTCTAGCGGCTACAGCTCCTCCCAGGCGTCGTCGCTGTCCGGGTCGGGGGCGTTCTCCATCATCGCGCCCGCATCCGCACCGGGGGCACCGTCGCCGCCCGCCGGCCCCTCGCCGGCCGGACCGGCGTCTATCGCGCCGACGTCCGGCCACGCCATCTGGTCCCACGATCCCTCGCGGGAGTAGTAGTAGATCATGTCGCCGTCGATGACGGCGTACAGCTCCGACCGCTGGTCGTAGATGACGCGCTGGTTCCCGTCGATGGCGACGTCGACGACGTCCTCGAGCGTGTCGAGCTGGACGTGTTCCTTGTCGACCCACATCGGGATCGAGCCACAGGAGATCCACTCGTCGTGGCGGCGGCGGTGGATCTCCTCGCGGATCGCGCCGACGTCGACGGCGTCCTCGCGCCCCCGCCAGAGCACCGCGCCGACGGCGAACGCGCCGACGCTGCCGCCGAACAGCGACAGCAGGAGGCCGTAGTCGGGTTCGGCCTCCGTCTCGCGGGTGACCGGCGTGCTGTGCCGCCGGGACGACGACAGGTCGCCGTCGACCCAGTAGGCGTTCTCGGTGACGCGAAACGGCGCGTCCGCCGTCAGTTCGCCGGCGTAGTCGCCGGTGTCGTACGTCGTCGTGACGTGGAGCCTGACGGCGAGGCTCCCGACGTTCGAGAGCCGCTGGGAGGTGTTTTCGAGCCGCTCGTCGAGTTCGCGCACGTCGACGGTCGCGTTCGTCCGGGCGGTGCCGCCGGCGGCGGTCGTCGTCTCCTCGACGAGCACGGTCTCGTTGCGCCAGAACGTCTCCTCGTCGGCGACCGCCCGCAGTTCGAGGGCGACCCGGTGTGTCACCTCCGTCCCTTCGGGCGCGCGCGTGGTCGGGGTGACGGTGAGGACGGGCGTGTCGTTGACGAGGTAGCGCGCCTGGTTCTCAAGTTCGGACTCGTACTCCCACACCGAGTCCCGGTCGGTCACGACCGCGCTGGTGTCGACCCCCGTATCGACGGTCTGGACGTTCCGGGACTCGGTGACGGTGTCGGTGTCCGAGGTCGCGACGACCGCGCCGGCCGCGACCAGCGCCACGACGCCCAGTACCACGCAGGCGACGGCGAGTTCGCGGCCGTACCGGGCCGTGACCAGCCGGACGCGCGGCGGGAAGAGATCGCTCACCGGGCCACACCCCCGTCAGCCTCGGCGTTCGGCCCGCGGTCGGTCGTCTCGTAGGTGTCTTCGTTCTCGGTCATGAGTGGTCACAGTCCAAGTCGGCGTCTGAGTCGGTCGGTCACTGACCGGTCGCTCCCGGCGGACCGCAGCCGCTGGTCCCGCAGGCCGACGCCAAGCGCCACGAGCAGCGTCACCGCCGAGACGACGACGCCGTCGACGGCCGCGATGGCGACCCACGGGTGGATGTCGTGGAGCGCCACGAGCAGGCCCGCCGGGAGGACCGCGACGTACCGACGCTCGGACACGTCGCGGTAGGTGACGCCCTGGGTCGCCGGCCCCTGCAGGGTGAGGTCCGTCGTCGCGGTGCCGCCGCTTTCCACCGTCGCCCGGCGGTCCGCGACGGTCACGCCGTCGCTGGCCGGGTCGACCACGGCCACCGTCGGCACCATGCCGTCGTTCGCGATCCGGTACTCGACGGTGGTCTCGCCGCCGGGTTCGACGATAAGCGGGTCGTCGCCCGTCTGTTCGGCCCCCAGCACCGCGTACTCGGTCGTCCCCGAGGGCATCGTCATCGCCGCCGTCGTCGGCACGACGACCACGAGCAGGAGGAGGCCGAACAGCAACCGCCGGTCGAGCACGTTGGGGCGGCTCCGTTCCCGGGTCGTCGGCCGCTTCTTCGCCCCGGTGAGCCCGGCGACGACGAAAAGCACCGCGCCGGCCACGAGGAGCACCCCGCCGACGCTGTCGCTCGACGACGCCGTCCCCGTGACGTCGGTGACGACCCCCCGGACGCCGTCGACGGCCGTGCCGAGATGGGGGATGGTGACGACGCTGCCGCCGACCTGCAGCGCCTTCGCGCGTATCTGCCGGTCGGAGACCGGCGGCTCACCCCCGTCCTGGTCGGTGAAGGGGTTGTTGTCGCCCTTCGTCACGTACCCCTCCGGGGTCCGGTCGACGACGCGGTGAGTCGTCAGGCCGCCGCCGTGGAGCTGCTGGGCCTCGAACACGACCACGTCGCCCTCCTCGACGTCGCCCGTCACCGCCGTCGGCACGACCACGAACCCGTCGCCCGCCGCGATCTCCGACTCCATGCTGTCGGTCGTCACGTACCCGAGCAGGATCGGCTGCCCGATCGCCTGCCCGAGCAGGAGGGAGACGAGCGCGACGATCAGGAGGACTTCGACGGCACTTCTGGCGGCGGCGCGGAGGGTCACTGTCGGATAATGTCAATCGACGGTTATAGTCCTTTTCGCCGACGCCGGCGGACGATAGCGGCCCCGAGCAGCAGCGGCACGCCGATCGCCAGCCCGGACGCCGAGGTTTGCAGCGTCGACGGGTCAATCAGGTCGGCGCTGTCGGTGCCGACGGCCACGGTGCCCGCGTCGGTGCCGCTGACGTCGACGTCGACGCGCCCTTCGCTCCGGAACGCGCGCTCGAACGTCACGGAGCGGCGCTCCCCGGCCGGGACGGTGACCCGCTGGCTGTCGACGACGACCCCATCGACGACGAGTTCCGCGGTGAACGTGCCGTCGGCCGCACCGTCGTTGGCCACCGTCGCCGTCACCGTGACCGACTCGCCGACCGCGGCCGCGTCGGAGCCGACCGACGCGTTCGACACCGCGAACGCCGGCGACGGGCCGTCCCGCTCCAGCACCTCGACCGTCCCGAGGTCGCTGTCGCCGACGGCGAGCGCGTACTCACCGGCCCGCTCGAACCGGCGCTCGAACGTCACGGTGGTGCTCGCGTCGGCACCGACCCGCACCTGGCGTTCGTCGACGGTCACCCCGTCGACCCGGAACGGCACCGTCACCGTCACGCTCCGGTTCTTGCGGTTCGTGACGGTCGTCGTCGCCGTGACCGCCTCGCCGGCCGTCAGTTCGCGGTCGTCGACGCGTCCGTCGACGAACACGAGCGCGTCGTCGGCCAGGTCGACCCCGTCGAAGTCGGACTCGTCCGCGCCGGAGCCGGCCAGGTCGCCCATGTCGACCTCCGTCTCGTCGACCGCCTCGCCGTCGGGCGACAGCGCGAGGACGGTCACCGAGGACAGCGACACGTCGTCGCGGCCCCGCGTGTCGACTTCGACGCCCACCGCCAGCGACTCACCGGGCTGGAGCAGGACCGCGTCCTCCCGGCTGTCTATCGCGTCGGCGGGATTCCCGCCGCGGTAGACGGTAACCGCCGCGGAGTCGTGGACGACCGCCACGCGGAGCGGTTCCTCGTCGGCGGTGACGGTGAACACGCGGTCCGCGGTGGTGACGGCCTCGGCGTTCAGGTCGTCGAGTTCGACGGCGAGTTCGCCGTCCTCGACGGTCGCGTACGCGCCGTTCGGCCCGTCATGGGGCGCGAGGGAGATGGCCCCCACGTCGTCGGTCTCGGGGTCGTCGACCGCGACGGCGGCCGCCGTCGGGACTGCGAGTCCCGCGAGAAGGAGGGCGACGACGGCAAGGGCGTTGAGTCGCACGTGTATCTACACAATAGGAAGGGGTTACCTTTGTATTAGGTCGCGTGAAGCGGTGAAGGGATAGCTTGAGCGCCGAGACGACGCGCGTATTGCCCGGCTTGAAACCGGGGAGAACCGGCCCGCCGGCAGGACCGATCAGAGCGTCAACCAGTCGGCGACGAGTCGCGACATCGGAAGCGCGAACCGCGACGAGTACTGGAAGTAGAGGAACGCCGACAGGAAGAGATACGTCGTCGTTACCGCGCCGGCGAACCCGACCAGAACGGCACCGAGCCGTTCGTACCCGTCGTAGAACGTCGAAAGCACGCTCCAGTAGAGCACGAGCGCGGCCGCGGTGATTGCCACGCGGGCGTGGAGCTGGACCGCCTCGCCGACTTCTCCCGTCGTCGCGGTGACGACGAGCGCGAAAAGCGTTCCGCCGACGACGACGAACCCGGCGTAACTCGCAGCGAGCAAGCGCCCCTGCGTCCGGACGAGGTTCCGAACGACGCTGAGTCGCGCAAGGAAGTAGACACAGAGGGGATACAGCGGGTGGAGATACCGGACCGTGAACGACACGTGGATCGGGAGCCGCGGCACGTACATCACGACCAGCAGTGAGAGGTAGACGACCGCCAGCAGGTCCGTCGCGCGTTTCGGATCCCGCCGGACGGACCGAACAACGGAGTTCCACTCACGTCCGCTTCGGGCCCGGATCCGTCGATACAGGACGGCCGGACCGACGAAGAGGATTCCCGCCAACGGCATCGACTCCACGATCGAGAGGTTGACCGACTGCGTGCCGTAGCGGTGGAGTCCGAGACCGTGGCCGCTCCGGACGACCACGCCGAAGAGCCGGCCGGGGTCCAGTAGCGCCCCGACGCTTCCGGACATGTACTCGACGAAGACGACGGCTTTCTCACCGGCGGCCGCCGCGATGGCGACGAGTGGTGCAAGCGTGATCCCGCCCCCGCCGTTTCCGCTGCTTCCCCCGGCTGTCCCGTTCGCCGCACCGGCCGATCCACCCCCGCCAGCGAGCGCGGACGTGTTCCCGTCGAACTGCGGGAGGGCTCGCGGTGGTTCAAACGGGTTCCCCGAGATCAGGGCGTTAGTGATGAAAAGCGGGAGCAGGGAAACGAAGAAGACGACGCCGACCACCGCGAGGTGTCGCGGATCGTTCGAACGCGCGGTGAGCACGTCGACGGTTCCGAGTGCGACGAACAATATGAGTCCTTCCGGAGCGTGGAGCCACGTCGCGAGACCGACAGGAACGTACGAGAGCGCCCGGAATTTCGTCGCTTCACAGACGTTCGGTGCGTCCCGGCTCCGGTAGAAGCAGTACAGCGTCGCGACGACGAACAGCGCCGAGAAGCTGTGGCGTTTGGGGATCGTCGCCCAGAAGCCAACGGGCGTGGCGAGAGCCGTGGAGAGGCCGGCGAACACGCCGACACGGTCGTCGTACATTCGTGCGGTGAGTTTGTAGACGAACACCGCGACGAGCGCGGCGGCGACTACAGTCGAGAGTTGGAACGCCAGCAACGCGTGCCACTCCGGATCGATCGGTTGTGCGAAGTACGCGTTGACGGCAAACAGGAGAGCTGCGGTCAGTCCCCCGCCGACCATCCCTTCCAGTCGGTAGCCGTATCGCGTCCCGATATTGGTAATGAGGAGGAACAGCAGGGCCGACCAGATCAACGGGAGCGTCACCGACGGGTTGACCAGTGTCGAACTCACCGAAAGAAACCACAGGAACGGTAGCGAGAGGTAGGCGTGGGCGTAGTTTCGTCCGTATAACTGGCCCTCGATGACGACCATCCCGGGCGTGTTACCGTTTTCGGGGCCGTGTACGAATTGATCGACGTGGAGATGTCCATCTGCGACAGCAACCAGCGTGTTCAAGGTGGTATAATTATCAGTAAATCCGATGCCAATTGGAACGAGGGAGAGGAAAACCGCCAATATTCCTAAGAATAGTACGCTTTCGCTGTTTTTATACATGTGATAGAAGGGTAGAGAGCGGCCTCGTAGATATATGTCACACAGCCAATTAGGTCCGAAAGGGTAGTGGCTTATCTGCTCGTATCGGTCGCAGTGATCGTGATGTCGGGATCGGATCCGGGGAGGTTGTAGCTCTTCAGATCGACTTTCACGTCGAAACTCTGGTTTCCACCGTCTGCTGATAGCGTAGCGGGAGTATCCGAGAGCTTGTTAGTACCACCGTTCCCGTCGCCATATTCGAAGGAGAGCGCATCCGGCATGTTGCTAACCTTAACGTTGACTTCGTTACTGCCCGCATTCCTGATAGTCAACGCGGAGTCAAAGGTCGTGATCGCGTTTTCGTTGAGGGAGGAGATATCTAGCTGGATCTGGTCTCCCCCGGTATTACTTAGCCCACTGTAGTTTCCGTCGATCGAGAGCTGAAGCAGGGCGTTGGAGTCGTCAGCAGTATTGATGCTCACCGTCCGGTCCGCCTCCACCTGACTAAACGCGCCCGACCCGAACGCCGCGCCGCCGCCAACTACTGCTGTACCCAGTCCGATCAAGACGTTGCGTCGATTCATTCTCATTGTTGTTGTCTCCGACGCACGGGTAGTCCGTGCTTATCCGAGCAATGGGTACCCTACCACTTTGTATTAGTGAGCTTGACTACACTTCACACCGGCCCTGAACCGGGCGAAACCAGCCCTTGAACGGGGAAAACCGGTAGTCGAAAACGATCAACGCCGGGAGAGCCGAAAGGGATATGTCACGTCGAATAGTTGACTCAGATATAGAAAATGGCGACGCAAGGCGGTGGCCTATCCGACAAGGACGAACTCTTCTCGATCCTGAGCAACCACCGCCGTCGCTACACGATCCAGTTCTGCAAGCAGGAGGAGGGGGCAGTGACGCTGTCGGACCTGGCCGAGCAAGTCGCCGCGTGGGAGGAGGAAAAGACCGTCTCTGAGATCACCTCCGCCGAGCGCAAGCGTGTCTACACGTCGCTTCAGCAGACGCACCTGCCGACGCTTGCGGACGCGGGGATGATCGAGTACGAGGACCACGAGATCGAACTCACCGATGCCGCCGACGAGTTGGACGTGTACATGGACGTCGTACCGGAGGACTCCATCCCGTGGGGCGTGTACTACCTGGGTCTCTCCGTCGTGGGCGGCGGTGTGCTGGGGGCCGTCGGTCTCGGACTCCTCCCGACGGAACCGATCCCGGAACTCGGCTGGGCGGCGGTCGTGCTCGGCCTCTTCGCCGTATCGGCTGTCGTCCACATCGTACAGAACCGTCGGATGCGACTGGGCGAGATGGAGCGACCGCCGTGAACGGGCTACAACGCGCCGGAATCGCGTTGCTCGTCTGTGGGGCGCTCGTCTTCCTTGCGCCCAGCGGGGCGTTCAGTTCGACCGTCGCCGAACGGGGTACGACGGTACAGACCGCCAGCGACGCGAACGCGCTGGTTGGGATCGAGTATCCGGCCGCAGAGGACGGAACACGGACAGTCCAATTGGAAAGTGGTCAGGCCGATGAAGGAGGCGGATGTTTTTTTGTCTGTTCTGATTACGAATATAACAATATCGGTATAACACTATTTACCGACCAAACAGGGGCATCGAATTTAGCCGTAGATCAGATCGAGGTTAGCAATACGAACGGCGATATGATTGGCGGAGAGGGATTACGGGAAGAACAACCTGAAAACGGGATGCAAGCCATCCGTGGTGACTTTCGATGCAGTTCTTCAGGGATTTTTGGCTCAGGTGATCAGCAGCACGATTCAACGAATATAACCGTTTCATTAGAGGCAAGCAATCAGAATCTCACGGTTTCGTTGGACCGGGAAATCACAGTCGAGTGTGTTCAGGACTGAACCAAACTGCCGGTTGGCATTATTCACTCATTCGTGATTCCGTGAACCTACCACAGTACGCCCCCGCGGAAACACCAAACCCGATCCCGCGGATACCACGCCCATAACCCTACAGATTGGCGTATTCAGCTATCGGTTCATGGGCAAAGCCCACGCGAACGCGCCGGCGCGGCTGCCGATATTCTTCCCGGGCGCGCCGGACGTGGAGCGCGACGTGTTCATCGACCGCGATGAGGGGACGCTAGCGGATGCGGGCGTTCCCGCTGGAAACGCCTTCAGCGACCGATATCGGTGCGGCCGACCGACACCGGGGATATCGATCCTGACGACCTCAGGATCGGCCCGACCGATACCGTCCAGCACCGACGATCAGGACGAGGGCGAGCAGCGCGACGACGATCCCGAATCCACCGAGTTCGACGTTGGCGTCGTCTTCGTCGTCATCGTCGGTAACGTTGTTGTCACCGTCCGTAACGCTGCCGTCATCGGCACCGGCATCGTCCTCCGAGTTGTCCCCCTCCTCGTCGGTGGACATGTCGTCGGTCGAGGTCCCGTCGGCGGTGTCCTCTTGGCTGTCCTCGGTGACGTTGATCTGACCGACGGTCACGTCGTTTACCTGCATCTCGTAGCGACCCGGCTGGTCAAAGGTGCGGACGAAGTCGACCACGACGGTGCGGTTGGCGGGGACGGTCGCGGTCTTGCGGTCGATTACCTCCCCGTTGGCGCTGAGTTGGGCCTCGTAGGTCCCGTTTGCGCCGCCGGTGTTAGTGACGAACGCCTGAATGCGCACGTCTTCGCCGGTCGTCGCCGCCTCGACGTCGGTTTCGGTGTCGGTGATAGCGAGGTCGGCCGTCTTGGCCGCGACCGTCCACTCCGAGAACCGATCGCCCGTGGTCCGGAGGACGAGTTCGCCATCCTCCCGTCCCACGACTCGGGTAGGCCGCTCCTCCCATCGATCCAGTTCCTCGTTGTACCGGTACATCGCGATGTTCTCGGGCTTCGACTCCAGCCCATCGAGTTCCTCCTGGTCGACCTGGAACGTGAACTGGCTCTCCTCGATGTTCGCGTTGTCGACGCTGGCGTTGACACTGACGTATCCCAGTTCCTCCGTACCCTCGGATGGCAACTCGGCGTCGGGCGTCGAGTTGAGCGGTTCGGAACTGGCTTCGACGTCGAGCGAGAGGCTCCCGTTCTGAGCGGGAGTGAGCGCCACCTCGTCGAGTTCGAAGTGCTGCTCTCGCTGGGGGGCCGGCACGTCGACCCCGATCCGCTGTCCCGCGATGGCGTTCTGGACGGAACTCTGGACCGATGTACCGGTTTCGCTGGACTCGTTTTCGCTCTGGACGGTCGTTTCTGCCTCGTCGTCATTGTCGGCTGCATCGTCGCTGCCTTCATCGTCGTCGAATTCGTCGTCACCCGAAGACGGCACGGAGCCACCCGAATCATCGGAGTCGTCCGTGACTGTGATCGTCCGTGTGAACGTGCCGGTGTTGCCGTCCGCGTCGGTCACACGGAGGGTGACGTTTTCCTGACGGGCGCTGTCGTACTGGAAGCGGAAGTCCGGGTCGCTGGAGTTGGAGTCGAAGCTACTGTCGCCCACGAAATCCCACTCGTACTTGACGATCTTGTTGTTCGGATCCGTACTGTTCGACGCGTTGAACGTGATGAACTCGCCCGCGTGGCCCGGCTGTGGCGACGTCGTGAACGTCGCATTGGGTGCTCCCTGTTTGACGGTGATCGTCTGGGTGTAGGTGTCGGTGTCACCGCTCTCGTCAGTGACACGGAGAGTGACGTTTTCCTGACGGGCGGAGTCGTACAGGAAGCGGAAGTCGGGGTTGCTGGAGTTGGAGTCGAAGCTACTGTTGCCAACGAAATCCCACTCGTACTTGACGATGTTATCGTTGGGGTCGGTGCTATTCGACGCGTTGAACGTGATGAACTCGCCCGCATAGGCCGGACGGGGCGAGGCTGTAAACGTCGCGTTGGGCGCTTCCCGTTTGACGGTGATCGTTCGTGTGAACGTGTCCGTGTTTCCATCCGCGTCGGTCACACGAAGGGTGATGTTCTCCTGGCGGGCGGAGTCGTACTTGAAGCGGAAGTCCGACTCGCTGGAATTGGAGTCAAAGCTACTGTCGCCCACGAAATCCCACTCGTACTCGACGATCTTGTCGTTCGGATCTGTACTGTTCGACGCGTTGAACGTGATGAACTCCCCTGCGTAACCCGGCTGTGGCGACGTGGTGAACGTCGCGTTGGGTGCTCCCTGTTCGACGGTGATCGTCTGGGTGTAGGTGTCAGTGTTGCCGCTCTCGTCGGTCACGCGGAGGGTGACGTTCTCCTGACGGGCGCTGTCGTACTGGAAGCGGAAGTCGGGGTCGCTAGAGTTGGAGTCGAAGCTATTGTCGCCCACGAAGTCCCACTCGTACTCGACGATGTTTCCGTCGGGGTCGGTACTGTTCGACGCGTTGAACGTGATGAACTCGCCCGCATAGCCCGGACGCGGGGCGGCCGTGAAGGTCGCTGTCGGTGACTTGGAGGTGCTCGTAACCTCGACAGTTTGCTGGGTGGTGTTGGTGGTGCCGCCGTCGTCGGTGACACGCAGGGACACCGTGGTGGTGCCGTTGGTCGTGAAGCTGTGAGTGACGGACTCGCCGGTCTTCTCGTAGTTACCGTCGCCGTCGAAGTCCCACTCGTAGCTGACGACGCTGCCGTCCGAATCCGTCGAGTTGCTCGCGTCGAAGGTGACGTCCCCACCCACCGTCGGACTCGACGGCGAGTACGTGAACGTCGCCGCTGGGGCCTGGTTGCTGGTGGACTCGCCGCCCCACGCCTGTACGTAGCCCTGGCGGTCGACGACGTAGACGTTCCCGTTTGCAACCGCGGGCGGGTAGTTGCCGATCCCCCCGGAGTAGTCCGACCAGACCTCACTGCCGTCGCTGGCATCGAACCCGCGGATGAACCCGTTGGCGTCCGTGACGTATATCATTCCGTCGGCGACAGCCGGATAGCTCCGGTCGGTCCCGGACGTGCCCTCGACGAACAGTTTCGTCTGCCAGCGCTCCGTACCGGTACTGGCATCCAGCGCTTCCACCCGATAATCCTTGCTGTTGGCGTAGACCGTGCCGTTGGCGACCGATATCTTCGGGGTCCCCGTGGGCTTCTGGTCGGTGAAATTGGTAGTCCAGCTATTGGCGCCGCTGGCGGCATCGAACGCGTACACATAGCCATAGGAATCGATGCTGAGTCCGTCCTTAACCCGTCTCTCGACCGGCAGGTAGACGGTCCCGTTCGCCACAGCCGGTGGCTCCCGCGCGAAGTAATCGACGCTGGAATCCGACTCCACCCAGTCGTAACTCCACTGGTGTTTACCGGTGTCAGCGTCGAGGGCGTACAGCCAGGGCTGCCAGTCGTCGCCCGTCGCGTTCGCGCCCGACACGAAGACGGTGCCATCGGCGACAGCGATGCCGTGCGTTCGGTTCTCGGCCGCGAACGTCCAGCGCTGGCTCCCGGTATCGGCATCGACCGCGTACAGGTGCTCGCTGGTGCTCCCCTGGAACTTCACGCCGTAGAAGACGGTGCCGTTAGCGACCGTCATATCCGAGACGTACCGGCCGTCGGAGCCGGCGCTGGTGTGGTGCCAGTCGATGGTCCCGGTGTCGGGGTCGAACGCCATCACCGACGTGTCGTTGATGACGTACCCCGTCCCGTCGACGACCGCAACGTCCCGCGGGTCACCCGGGAACGAGGTCTGCCAGCGGAGGGTACCATCCGTAGCGTTGACGGCAGTAACGTTCCCGCCATTGTTTCCGCCGGCGTAGACGGTCCCGTTCGCCACGACGGGAGCCGTTGCCGCGTCGCAGACCGTACACTCCCATTCCAGCGTCACGTTGGTCCGCGGACCCGCCGAATTCGGATTGTAACCGGTTCTCGCGCTGTCGGCCTGGGTGACTCGCCAGCCCGCGTCGTCAGTGCCCCCCTCGCTGTCGTTGAAGGCCGTATCGGTAAGGGCCGGCCCATCGACGCGTGGCGTGCTGGCCGCGTCGCCGGCAGTGGCTGTGCCAACTGCCCCTGCCGGTATCGCGACCATCGACACCAGCATTACCGCCGCGAGTGCAACTCCGCGAACGGCGTCGACCGGATCGTCACCCATCGAAACACCACCTCGTTCGCCCGACCGGTGCTGACAGTCCCGATACCACGAAAGCACCCGGGATAGCGAGAGCGCTCAGCCGACCGCCGTCAGTCATCGGTGCCCCCTCCAGGTGATACACTCGCGCGTGTTCGTGATGTAGCCGACAGCGTCGTCATCCGCTGTACCCGCCGATAACGTATCATTTACTTGTGTGATGGATGACGGGATCTTAAATCGTAGCACTACCTATGTAGTGGCACCCGATCTGTCCCCTAGTCGGGAGTTTCGGTCAACCCCGCAGCGTAATCTAGTTGATGTACTCGATGAGTCGGCCTGGTTCGTCGGCAGTCGTTTGTGCCGCCCAGCCCCGCCGGTTCCGTAGTGAGGACGTTCGGGTTCCGCAGGCATACGGCGGTGCGTCCGACATCGGTTGCATCGACGACGGCCGCCCGGCAGCGTCCGGCGGATGCCGCCGCGGTCCTGCCGACGAAGAAACACTGAAACGCCGGCCCGTCGAACGCACGTCCATGACCCTACAGGTCGGCGTACTCGGCTATCGGTTCATGGGCAAGGCCCACGCGAACGCGCTGGCGCGGCTCCCGATGTTCTTCCCCGACGCGCCGGACGTCGAGCGGGACGTGCTCGTCGGCCGCGACGAGGAGGCGCTCGCGGACGCCGCGGACCAACTCGGCTTCTCCGGGACGGCGACGGACTGGCGCGACGTGGTCGACGAGGTGGACGTCTTCTACAACCTTGGCCCGAACCACGTCCACGCCGAGCCGTCCATCGCGGCGCTCGAAGCCGGCACGCCGGTCTTCTGCGAGAAGCCGCTCGCGCCGACCCTCGACGCGGCCCGGGAGATCCGCGACGCCGCCCGGGACGCCGGCGTCCCGGCGGGGAACGCCTTCAACTACCGGTTCGTGCCGGCGATCCAGTACGCGAAGAATCTGATCGACGGCGGCGAACTCGGCGAGATCCGCCACTTCCGCGGCACATACCTCCAGGACTGGCTGGTCGACCCCGAGGCACCCTGGTCGTGGCGCAACGACGAGGAGATGGCAGGCAGCGGCGCGCTCGGCGACCTGGGAGCACACACCGTCGACCTCGCTCGGTTTCTCGTCGGCGACGTCGAGCGCGTCAGCGGCCACCTGAAGACGTTCGTCGACGAGCGGCCGGTCGAAGGGAGCGACGAGACGCGTCCCGTGACCGTCGACGACGCCTACTCGGCGCAGGCGGAGTTCGAGAACGGCGCGATGGGGACGTTCGAGGCCTCCCGCTTCGCCACCGGCCACAAGAACGACCACAGCATCGAGGTCCACGGTTCGAAGGGGAGCCTGCGGTTCTCGCTGGAACGGCTGAACGAACTCGAAGTCCTCCGCGAGGGTAACCGCGGCTACGAGACGGTGCTCGTCACCGAGGAGGACGACCCGTACGTCGACCACTGGTGGCCGCCCGGCCACGTCATCGGCTGGGAGCACACGTTCGTCCACGAGAACTACGAGTTCCTCTCGGCGGTCGCGAACGACGGCGAGTTCGAGCCGAGTTTCGAGGACGGGTACGCCGCGCAGGCGGTGCTTGACGCCGTGGAGCGGAGCGACGAAACCGCCCAGTGGGCCGAGGTCGAGCGCCGATAGGCGTCTCGACCGCACCGCTGGGCGGTTTCCGAGTCAGCGGGCCGAGGTCGAGCGACGGGAGGCATCCCACGTCGCCGGGCGACGCGGGCGTGCCCGGTCAGAACTCCCGCTGCCCCTCGTCGGTGATGACGCCGTCCAGCAGTTCGAGCGGCGTCGCGTCGTAGCTCGGGTTCGACACGTCAAACCCCTCGGTCGGTTCCCGCATCACCTCGCTGGCCGAGCGGTACTCGTTCTCGAAGACGAACCCCTCGTCGATGATCTTCACCCCGGAGCCGACGACGCTCATCGGGACGCCGAGCTGTGCGGCCGTCGACGCGATGGGGAACGTGCCGACGCGGTTGTACAGCGTGTCGTCGGCGATGGAGGTCATCCCCATCAGCACGCGGTCGCAGTCGGGCAACACCTCGCCGCAGGCGGCGTCGGTGAGCAGCGTCGTCTCGACGCGGTCCATCCCGGCGAGGGTCCGCGCCGTCTTCCGGCCGAGGTAGCGGGGGCGGGCCTCGGTGACGTACACGTGGAGGTAGTTCCCGTCCCGCACCGCCCGCTCGACGGCTTCGAGGAACGTCGACGAGTACGCGTGGGTGAGCAGCGTCTCGCCGTCCTCGAGCGTGTCGGCGGCCCGGGCGGCCGCCTCGCGCTTGCCGGTCTCGATGTCCTCGACGACCCGGTCGATGACCCGCTCCAGCCGCGCCATCGCGTCCGCGACGGCGTCGTCGTCCGCGTCGAGCACCTCGCGCTCGATCCGCCGGAGCGCGTTCTGGAGCGACGCGTGGGACGGGTTCGCGCGGCGGAGCGTCTTGCTGTTGCGCTCGATGTCCCGGTGGAACGCCTCGACCGAGGCGAACTCGCGGTCGAGCAGCTCCTCCAGCGCGCGGCTCGCCTTCACGGCGACGACGGAGGAGCTGTGGGTCTGCATCGCCTCGATCTCCTCGACCGTCTCGTCGATCATGTTCGGATCCTAACCGCCGGCCGTGAAAGCCCTTATCCCCGAAAGCCATCGGCGCTCCCCGGCGGCCGCCGGCGCACGCTTCGAGCGCCTGCCCTCCCCCGTCTGCTGGCGGCGCTCGCGTGGCCTCACGGGCTTCGCCCGTTCGGCCATGCCGAGGCGACTGCGTCGCCTCGCACCGCTCGCACACGCCAGCGCGGCCACTGGACGATCGTCGTTCGTCGGAACAGGTTCCCGCCGGAGCTAACTGTCCGCGCGCCCTACGTCCGGAGGATGGTCTCGGTCACCTACACCTGCCCCTACTGCGACGCGGTCGTGGCGATAGACCGCGACCCCTACCTGCGGGACAAGTCCGTCACGACGGAGCCACAGGGCGACCGCGAGTACGCCAGCACCACCGGCGCGTACGAGGACGCCGACGGCATCGAGTTCGTCTGCATCGGCGACCCCGAGGACCCCGACGACGGCTGCGGGCGGACGTTCTATCTCAACTACGTGAAGTACGAGCGCGGCCGCGAACTCCACGAGGGGCCGTCGCTCGAAGACACCCCGCGGTTCGACTTCAACCCATGAACGACGACGTACTCGACGAACAGCGCGAACTCGTATCGCTGCTCGAGGACGCGGGCTGGGACGTCACCGAGACGGAGCTGTCGGTGTACGAGAGCCCGTGGGAGAACGACGACTCGCCGGAGGCGACGGTGACGCTGACCGCGCGGAAGCTGCTCGGGGACGACGACGGGGAGGACGGCGACGACGCCAGCGAGTTCCGGATCGGCTAACCCTTGATGTTGCAGACGGGGAAGGTTCGTGCGACCTTGTCGCCGATGCCGAGCGCGTCGGAGACGCGGACCACCTCGTCGACGTCCTTGTACACGCCGGGGGCCTCCTCCGCGACGGTCGCGCCGCTCTCGGCTTTCACGTAGACGCCCTGCTGTTCCAGGTCGTCCTGCACGTCACCGCCCCAGTAGTCCTGCTTGGCCTGCGTGCGGCTCATCAGCCGGCCCGCGCCGTGGGCCGTCGAGCCGAAGGTCAGGTCCATCGACGACTCGCCGCCGCGCAGGACGTAGCTCCCCGCGCCCATGCTCCCGGGGATGATGATCGGCTGGCCGACGTCGCGGTACGCGGCGGGCACCTCCGGGTGCCCGGCGGGGAACGCACGGGTCGCGCCCTTGCGGTGGACGTACAGTTCGCGGTCCTCGCCGTCGACCGTATGGGTCTCCTTCTTGGCGATGTTGTGTGCCACGTCGTACAGCAGTTCCATCCCCAGTTGCTCCCACGTCCGGTCGAACACGCGCTCGAACACCCGGCGCGTGCGGTGCATGATGACCTGCCGGTTCACCCACGCGAAGTTGATCGCGGCACACATCGCGCCGTAGTACTCCTCCGCGAGTTCGGACCCGGCCGGCGCGGCGGCCAGTTCCTTGTCGGGCAGGTCCGCAAGCAGGTCGCCGTGTTCCTGCTCGATCCGCCGCAGGTAGTCGTTGCACACCTGGTGGCCCAGCCCCCGGCTCCCGCAGTGGATCAGGACGACTATCTGGTCCTCCCGGAGGTCGAACGACGCCGCGACGTCCTCGCGGAACACGTCGGTGACGCGCTGGACCTCGAGGAAGTGGTTGCCGCTGCCGAGGCTGCCGATCTGGTTGCGCCCGCGGTCCTTGGCCTTCTGCGAGACCGCCGCGGGATCGGCGTCCGGCCGCCGCCCCTCGTCCTCGCAGGCGCGGAGGTCGGCCTCGACGCCGTACCCCGCCTCGACGGCCCACTCGACGCCGCGGGAGAGGATCCCCTCGACCGCGTCGGCGTCGCCCTTGACGATGCCGCCCCCGCCCAGCCCGGAGGGGACGTTGGCGAACAGCGCGTCGACGAGTTCCTCCTCCTTTCCGCGCACGTCGTCGTACGTCAGGTCGGTCGTCATCATCCGGACGCCGCAGTTGATGTCGTAGCCGACCGCCCCCGGCGAGATGCAGCCGTTCTCGGCGTCCATCGCGCCGACGCCGCCCACGGGGAAGCCGTACCCCTGGTGGCCGTCGGGCATGCAGAGCGCGTGCTCGGTGATCCCCGGCAAGTGGGTGGCGTTCTTGAGTTGCTGGAGCGTCTTGTCCTCGCTTATCTCGTCCAGCAGCGCCTCGCTCGCCAGCACGCGAGCGGGGGTTCGCATGTCGCCCTCCCGCGGGATCTCCCAGACGTACTCACGCACCCGTTCGAGCGTGATGCCGTCCGCATCGTAGGTGGTCATACCCGACCCTCGGGCGGGCGGCCCGGAATACGTTTCGTCTGCGGGGTCGACGGGCGGCGTCCCCGACCGCCGCTCACACGTCGAAGACGACGTACGCCTCCCAGCCGTCGTCGGTCTCCCGCAGGTCCATCTCGGAGTACGTGACGGCCTTGACCTCGCGGGCCCGCACCGCCGACAGCGGCACCCCGCGCGCGCTCGCCGACAGGTGCCACTCGCCGTCCCGTTCCGCGACTGTCGCCCGATTGTCGACGGGCAGCACCGAGCGCACGTCGCGCTGGAAGATGAGTTCGTCGAGGTAGTCGAACAGCAGCGCCTCGCGGCTCTCGGCGGCCACCGACACGTCGAACCGCTCGCCGTCCGCGGGCACGTCGTCACACATCGCGGCCGCGAGCCCGTCCGCGGCGGCCGCGAAGGCGTCGCCGAGGCGGTCGCCGGCGGCGGCCACCGCCACGTCGGCGGTGTGGTCGCGGAGCTCGTAGGGCATACCGGAGCCTTTCCCGCCCGGGCGTTTGGCGTTTCGGATCCGCGACGGCGGCTGCCCGAGAGCGGGGAGCCGGCTCGGCGCCCGAAGCGGCGGTCGGCGCCGGCGAACGGCGCGGGAACCGCGCCGGCTGCCGGTGGAATTATATTTGCGAATCCACTACAGGGAGCCAGTGAGCGTCAAGGTCGACATTCGGGTCGTCGGAGCCGGCAGCGACGAGTACATCGAGGAGGCGTGGGACCTGAAGGAGTCGATCCGCGACGAGGACGGCGTGCTCAAGCAGCGTCGCGGCTTTTTCACCGACGCCTACCGGCGCTCGACGGTCCACGTCGCGTTCTGCGACGACGAACTCGTCGGCTTCTCGGCCGCGCGGCGCGACGGCTACATCCTCTTTCTCGCCGTCGCCCCCGAACACCGGAGCGAGGGGCTGGGCGAACAGCTCGTCGCCCGCGTCGCCGACGACCACTCGTCGGTCACCTGCCACGCGCGGACCACCAACGAGAACGCCCTCCAGTTCTACGAGCACCTCGGCTTCGAGATCAAACGGCGCATCGACAACTACTACGAGGACGGCGGCGACGCCTACTACCTGAAGCTGGGCTCCGACGCGGGGATCGCCGAGCGGCTCTCCGACATCATCCGCGGGTAGCGCGGCGGCGACCGAGAGCGTCGCCCCGGACGGCGGCGGGGCGCGTTCGGCACGCTTTTCCCACCCCCACGCTTACCGGACTGACGACATGGAGGCACGCACCCGGGGGTATCTCCGCGGCCGGTTCCGCGACCACTACCGGCGGGCGGAGATAACGCCGCCACCGGACGCCCCGGAGCGCGAGTGGGGGTTCATCCCCTGGACCGAGGGGCCGGGCACGACGATGGTCCGGCACCGCTCGCTGCTCGACATCGGCTCGCTCCCGGACTTCCTCCAGCGCAAGCGCCCGCGCCACGTCTACTTCTCGGCCGGGCGCTACGCCGACCCGAGCGCGAACTCGATGAGCGAGAAGGGCTGGCAGTCCGCGGACCTCGTCTTCGACCTCGACGCCGACCACCTGCCCAGCGTCGACCCCGCCGAGACCGCCTACCCCGAGATGCTCGCGGCCTGCAAGGCGGCGCTGTTGCGGCTGCTCGACTTCCTGGAGAACGACTTCGGTTTCGAGGACCTGACCGTCGTCTTCTCCGGCGGGCGCGGCTACCACGTCCACGTCCGGGACCCGGGCGTCCGCGAACTGGACAGCGAGGCGCGCCGCGAGGTCGTCGACTACGTCCGCGGGATCGACGTCGAGTTCGCGGACCTGGTCGACACGGAGGCCGTCGCCGGGATGGGCCGCGAGACGCCGGCCCAGAAGCGCACACTCGACACGACCGGCGGCTGGAGCGCGCGCGTCCACGACCGTATCTGTACGTTCGTCGACGAGTTGCTCGCTGCAGACGAGGCCGACGCGCTGGAGCGCCTGCGGGAGTTCGACGGCATCGGGGAGGGCAAAGCGACGGCCGCGCTGACGGCCGCCCGGTCGAACGCCGAGCGGATCCGCGCGGGCAACGTCGACGTCCACCCGGCGTTCTTCCAGGTCGCCCGGATCCTCGCCGAGGACGTGCTGGCGACCGAGAGCGCGCCCATCGACGAACCCGTCACGACTGACACGAACCGCCTGATCCGCCTGCCGGGGAGCCTCCACGGCGGGAGCGGCCTGGCGGTGTGTCGCATCGACCGCGACGACCTCGCGGGGTTCGACCCGCTCGTCGACGCCGTGCCCGACACGTTCGTCGGCAACACCATCGCGGTGGAGGTGACCGACGTGACGGACCTGTCGCCGGTCGGGAACCCCGACTTCGGCGACGTGTCGATCGGCGGCGACAGCTTTACGGTTTCGGAGGGTGCACAGAGAGTACCGGAACCCGTGGGCGTCTTCCTGATGGCCCGCGGCCACGCCGAGAAAGGTGAAGAATGAACTTGGACGAACTGCGGTCTGTCCAGAGCAAGGAGCGCCAGAAGGACAGCCTGCAGAACCTTCGGGACTCGTTTTACGCGGACGTGGGCCAGTACGTCGCCGACCTGAAGGCCCAGCGCGACCGCGCGGCCGAGGAGGCCGACGACCCGTTCTCCGACCCCGAAGTCGGCCGGCTCACCGACGAGATAGAGACCGCCGAGGAGGTGGTCGAGTCGGTGTACGAGCGCCGGATGGGGAAGATTGTCAAGCGCGCCAGCATCGCCGCCGCCGGGATGCGGTCCGACGAGGAAGGGCTGACGACCGAGGAGCAGGAACTGTTCTCCGACATCGTCGACCGCATCCAGTCGAACAAGGAACTGGTGCTCGACACGCTGTCGGGCGAGGAGGTCGACACGGGGGCGGACGCTCCCGACGACGCCGACCCGACCCCGGCGGACCCGGACGGCGTCAGCGCCGCCGACGTGATGGGGGTCGGATCGGACTCCCCGGCGGCCGAGTCCCCGGCCGGCGG